>JAYPXD010000300.1:1944-2920 GCA_038135395.1 Alphaproteobacteria bacterium
AATCAGCCGTTCAATCCTGCTGTGCCGCATCAAAATGCCTGCCCGATCGAGAAATACAGTTGGAAAGCCTCGTCGCTGCGCCTCGCATTCAAGGGTATGGCGACATCGGCGCGAATTGGGCCCAACGGCGAATAGTAGCGGAATCCCAGCCCGGCCGCATATTGCACGCCAGCGCTGAACGTCGGCACCGGTTCTTCCGATACGCTGCCGGCGGCGGCAAAGACCGCCAGGCCGAAATCGCCATAGACCTGCGCCCGAAATTCGCCGCCGATTTCCAAGGCGGACAGGCCGCCGGTCGGTTGGCTGTCGTTGTCCAACGGGCCGATCGTGCGCTCTGCATAGCCGCGAATCGAGCCGCCGCCGCCCGAATACAACCGCCGGCCGCTGGGCACGTCGCTGATCGACGTCGCCAGGATCGACCCCAGCCTGCCGCGGACCGCAGCGATATAGCGCTTCTCTCCCGTCAGGTCGAAATAGGTCGAGGCCGCCACTTCATTGCTCAAAAACGGTGAGAATCGGTTGTCGAATTGCCCAATGAACGGCGTTACGTTTGCACGGATACGCCAGCCTTTCGACGGGTTCAGCGCATTATCGGTATTGTCGTATTCGGCAAATCCGGGCAGACCGATCAGGTAGGCTTGGCCTTCCGCGTCGCTGGCAACGGTTTCGGTGACCTCCGCCAATGTTCCCAGGCCGACATTCCAGAACCGGCTAAGCCGCCGTTCCAGACCCAAAGTCGCCGTCGCGCCGTATTCGTCGTAGGCGTCGGATTCGATATGACGCAGCGATAGACCGCCGACCAGATCCTGCCGGTTGCGCCAAAATTGCGGCTTCCTGACCCTAGCCTCCAAACGCTGCTCCATAAAGCTGAGGTCCGTCGTCAACGTGCCGGTCTCATTTGCGCCGAACAGGTTACGGTGCTCCAATTCGACCCGGCCGCCAGGACCACTGTCAGTCGAATAGCGCCCTCCAATAC
>JAYPXD010000300.1:2930-4726 GCA_038135395.1 Alphaproteobacteria bacterium
CGCCGTAACGGGTACAGGTCCGGATGCGACAGCGGCCTCTGGAAGATTGACAGATCCGGCCCGGAACAGATTCGTCGCCATCAGGTCGCGTTGGTAGGCCCGCAGTTGTCGATCATCGACCTGATCGCCTTCACGCCATGGCAGGTAGCTGCGTAAGTAGGTTTCGTCGATGTTTGCAATTCCGGTAAACCTGAGCGGCCCATAGGAAACCTTTGGCCCGGTATCGATGGTGGACGTCACGACAAGCTCGGCTTTGTCCATATCCGCGATCGCATCCCGATTTCGAAAGGTTGCGTATGGATATCCTAACTCACGCAGCCGGGTCACAGCGGCTGCCTCTGCCGCCAGGATCGCACGAGCAACCGCGGTTTCCCCCACCGGAGAGCCATAAAAGGTCTTGGCCGCGCCCGGTTGCACGCCGCCAGGCAATTCCGGCGCCAGCACGAATTGATGACTCGTCAGGCGAAACGGCCGACCCGGCGCTATCGTCACCGTCACCTTTGCCTTCTGCGCATCTGGATCATCTGGCGGATCGGCCTGAACGTCGGAGACGGCGGCAGCCTGATAATACCCATGCGAGCGCAGCACCTTGACGACGATATCCCGGTCGTCCTGGGCCCGGCGGCGCAGCAACGCGATACTAGGCGCGCCGTTGTCGCGATAGCGATAGACCGCTAATGCAGCGGTCAGGTCGGCGGTAGCGGCATCCGTAGGAGACCCTGTAAGGGTTACATCATAGGTGACGCCAACCGTTGCCTCTACGCTGGCCTTTGCGTCCGGTTTGGCGTCCGCCGCCATGGCAGCGTTTGAAACCATCTCCGCCAAAATAAGGCTGCACAAGCCCCCTGCCGCGATGCAGCCCAGCAACACGGCGGATCGGAAAAGTCGGGTAAAGTGAACGCGTTTCAAATCCAGGCCACCGGTTTTCTCTTGGCAGCAACACGATTGCAGCCCGCCAGAACCCGGCAGGCGCCGGCGACTTTGGCGCCAACAACCATTGCTTCATCAGTATGGTTCGCGACGGTCTGGACCTCTGATTGCCACCAAATAGCGGCCAGATTAGGTCAGAGAGACAGGACGCGATCCAACCACTTCAGCACGCCTTTCGGCTGAGACGAATCCTCTGGCAGCGCAGAGCGCCGGTTTGCCGCCTTGCGTGGCGGCAGATATTTGTTCGTCGGTTTATACCCCAACTCTGGCATGAGATCATAGCCCAACCGCTCTACAACAATTTGTGAGACTGCGGAATTCGGGTCGGCAAAGTCGCCGAAATGCCGTGCGCCCGCCGGACAGGTGGAGACACACGCAGGCACGCGCTCCTCCTCGGCCAGGTTCTCGTTATAGATGCGATCTACGCAGAGGGTGCATTTCTTCATAATGCCCGCATCGACATCGAACTCCCGCGCACCATAGGGGCAGGCCCACGAGCAGAGCTTGCAGCCAATGCAGGTGTCGGCGTTGACCAGGACGATGCCATCTTCCTCGCGCTTGTAGCTGGCGCCCGTCGGACAGACGGTAACGCAGGCCGCATCCTCACAGTGCAGACAGGATTTTGGGAAGTGAACCGTTCGTCCAGCCGCTCCCTCGCCCGCTTCATAGGAGTGGACGCGGTTGAACCAGACGCCGTCCGGGTTCGCGCCATAGGGGTCCTGGTCGGTCAGCGGTGCGGAATGGCCGCCGGTGTTCCACTCCTTACAGTTCACCGCGCAGGCGTGGCAGCCGACGCAGATGTCCAGGTCAATAACCAGGCCAAGTTGCTTGTCGGTCGAGGTGGGGAGGGTGGTCATGTCTCAACT
>JAYPXD010000301.1:0-4659 GCA_038135395.1 Alphaproteobacteria bacterium
GTGTAGGTCTCGATCTCGGCGGAACCGTCCGTATGCTCCACCACATTCGGGCCTTTGGCGGCGTCGATTTCCGCCTGGTAGGTCTTCGGGTCCTTGGGCGCGAACGGCTTGGCCGGCGGCTCGGTCGAGTAGATGCCGACCGCCTGCTTGGTCACATAGTTGCCGTTGGCGGTCACCATGCCCCGTGAGCCGGGCTGCGAGCGGACCTTGTTCATCATCTCCGCAATCGAGTGGGTGACGTAGTTGTTGCCGGGCCCACCAAAGTACGGCAGGCCGCCGGTGACGGTCAGGCCGCGCGGGTCGTCCTCGGCAATGCCCTGCTCCGCACAGCAGATCTCCACCGCGCTGGGGAAGCAGGAATAGAGGTCGAGGAAGGCCATGTCTTGCGCCGAGCAATCCGCCATCTCGAACGCCTCGCGCGCCGCGATGCGCATGGCGGGTGAAGAGTGGAAGTTGATGCGGTCGGAGAGGAACCAGTGGTCGTAGGTATCGGCGCAGCCGTGCAGGTAGACCCACTTCTCCCGCGGGATGCCCAGCTCCTTGGCCTTGGCGACACTGGTCAGAATCACCGCCGCGGCCTGGTCGATGAAGGCGTTGGAGTTCATCAGCTTCGGATAGGGGAAGCCGATATAGGGGTTTTTGTCGGTTACCGTCGCCAACTGCTCCGCCGTGAAGCCGTCGCGCCGGTCGGCCAGAGGGTTGTTCGCCGCCACCTTGGCAAAGCCGGAGAACAGCCGGCCCATGGCCAGCGCGTGTTCTTCAATGCTGCGCCCGCGCGAGCCGCGGATGGCGTTCTCGATCATCGGATAGGCGAAGATCGCGCCGGCCATGCGGTGCCGGTCTTCCATGTCGTTCCAGCCGCGGGTGGAAACGCCCCAGGTCTCCGGCTCACCGCCCGGGTCTTCGTTCCAGTCGAGCTTCAGGCCGGCGCGTTCGGCGGCTTTCTGCGTGCCGAGCGCCTCGCCGCCGGTGACGATGGCGGCCTGCACCTCGCCGCGGGTGATCATCTCAGAGAAGCGGCTGATCAGCCATTGCGGCATGTTTCCGCCCGGATGGGTATAGAGCTTGCGCGCAATCTGGTCCGCGCCCAGCCGCGCCGCCAGCGACTTCGGCGGATGCTTGGAGCCGCCAAAGGGCGAGGTAAAGCGCCAGCTCGTATCGCTGAACGAGCGCAGCAGCGCCATAGTGTCGAGGCTCTGCAACAGCTTCTGGCCGGGGCCGGCGTCGTTGGCGGCGATGCGGCAGGCCTCGGCCGTCAGGCTCAGCGGGTCGAGCGCCTTGGCCGGGTCCGGCTCACGCTGGGTGATCTGGCCGGAGCCGACGAGAACGGGGATGCGGGATTCGTCCTGAGTCTGGGGCATAGGCGAGGCCTTAGATGTATAGTGCGGATGCGCGTATCACGGCACTCTAACGACGCCGGACACGCACGGCTAGGGATGCGTCACGCCATCCGGCGCCGGGCCAGAAACGCCAACACGATCCGGTTGAAGGCTTCCGGCTGCTCGATATTGACCAAATGGCCGGCGTCCGGCAGCACGTGATACTCGCTGCCGGCGATGGCGGCGTGCATGCGCTCGCCCACCTCCGTCGTGGTCAGCTTGTCGGCGGAGCCGAACACCAGGCAGGTGGGCACGCGTATGGCCGGCAGGTCCACCTGCTGGTCGTAAAGCACGGTGGCCTCCACCGTCTTGATGTAGCTTTCCACATGCAGGATCGCCATGCTGGCGACCAGCCGGTCGTAGGCGGAGCGCGGCGCTTTCGGGCCGATCAGGGTATTGGCGACGGCCGGGGCCATCTCCACCGGCGGCTTGCCGGCCTTGAGCGGCGCAGTGCGCAGGCGCACGAACTCGGCCCGCTTTTCCGGCGACAGCGACTTGTCGAAGCCCGGAACCGTGGCGACCAGGGTCAGGCTGGCGACGCGGTCCTCGTAGCGCGGGTAGAAATCCTGGAGGATGCGCCCGCCCATGGACAGCCCGACCAAGTGCGCCTTCTCCGCGCCCAGATGGTCCAGCGCGCGGGCCAGGTCGTGGCTGAAATCCTCGAAATTCAGCGGGCCGTCATAGTCGTCGGAGAGACCGTAGCCACGGGCATCCCAACTGACGGCGCGATACCCAGCGGCGGCAAAAGCCGGCAACTGGTCGTGCCAGTTGCTGCGGTTGCCGCCGATGCCGTGCAGAAAAAACACCAACGGCCCCTCACCCACGCTGTCGTAAGCGAGGCGCGGGAAGCCGGGAATGTGGGCGGTCTGGAGGTTGGTCATGATTGGCGTTTCCTAGAGCATCGCCCGATCAAATTGAACCGCCAAGGCGACCAATTTGCCGGGGCAAGATGCTCTGATCATTAGATTTAGAGCAGATTCACCCGATCCAATCGGATCGGGATCTGCTCTAGTGGTGCGGAAATTAAGGTAACATTTTCAATATCTTAACCAACAAACCGTCATTGCGAAGCGCCCGGAGGGCAACGAAGCAACCCAAGGGGACTGGGCTCTATAACCCCTGGGTTGCTTCGCCTTCGGCTCGCAATGACGGAGGTTAGAATCAATCCGCCCACCACTCGCTTCCTACCTCCGCCCTTCGACAAGCTCAGGGTGAAGGGAGGGGAAAGGGCAGTGTTTACGCCGCCTTCTCAATCGCCATGGCAGTGGCCTCGCCGCCGCCGATGCAGATGGCGGCGACGCCCTTCTGCACGTCGTACTTGTGCATGGCGTTCACCAGCGTCGCGATGATGCGCGCGCCGGAAGCGCCGACCGGATGGCCAAGGGCGCACGCGCCGCCGTGGACGTTCACCTTGTCGGCCGGCAGGTCGAACTCGCGCATGGCCGCCATCGGCACCACGGCGAAGGCCTCGTTGATCTCATAGAGGCCGACTTCGTCCTTGCTCCATCCGGTTTTGGCGAACAGCTTCTGCATCGCGCCGACCGGGGCGGTGGTGAACCACTCGGGCTCCTGCGCGTGGCTGGTGTGGGCGACGATAGTGGCCAAAATATTGAGGCCGCGGCGCTCCGCCTCCGAACGGCGCATCAGCACCAGCGCAGCCGCGCCGTCGCTGATCGACGACGAGTTCGCCGGCGTCACCGTGCCATCTTTGGCGAAGGCCGGACGCAGGCCGGGGATTTTTTCGATATTGGCGGTGAACGGCTGCTCGTCCGCCGTAACCTCGACATCGCCTTTGCGGGTTTTGACCGTGTGCGAGACCATCTCGCCGGCGAAGGTGCCGTCCTCGTTCGCCTTCTTCGCGCGGGTCAACGAGCGGATGGCGAATTCGTCCTGCTGCTCGCGGGTGAACTGGAAGTGCTGCGCCGTGTTCTCGGCGAAGTGACCCATCAGCTTGCCCGGCTGGTAGGCGTCTTCCAGGCCGTCCCAGAACATGGCGTCGAGGAACTGGCCATGGCCCATGCGCATGCCTTCACGCGCCTTCGGCACCATGTAGGGAATATTGGTCATGCTCTCGAAGCCGCCCGCGACCATGACATTCTGGCTGCCGCCGGCGATCAGGTCGTGCGCCAGCATGGTGGCCTTCATGCCGGAGCCGCAGAGCTTGTTGATCGTGGTCGCGCCGGCGTCGCGCGGAATGCCGGCGAGGTGCGCAGCGATCCGGGCCGGGCCCTGGCGCTGGCCGTGCGGCAGCACGCAGCCCATGATGACTTCCTGCACGTCCTCTGGCTTCACGCCGGCTTTCAGCAGCGCCGCCGTCATCGCAGTCGCACCGAGTTCCGGGCCGGTCGCGTCTTTCAACTCGCCTTGGAACGAGCCCATGGGGGTACGGGCCATGCCGACGATGACGATGGGATCAGAAAGCATTGGGGAGATCTCCCGAAAATAGGGTGTATTGAGAAGCGACTTCAGGCCGGCACTATAGGCCTGCCGACCCGCCGCCGCAAATGAGTCTGCGCCATGCAACGAACCGCGTGACGCAAGAATACTGGCATTGCCACTAAGCTGCCCCGGAGTGCGGCTTCACCTCGTCCGGGGAGCCTCGCAGTCTCTACATCAGGCCCAGCCGGTAGAACCGGTTGGCCGTGCCGGCAAACAGGTCGCGCTTTTCGTCGGCGCTCGCGCCTTTGCTCAACAGCTTGCAGGCGTTCCAATAGGCGCTGTAGGAATAGCTGCCCTTGTCGACCGGGAAGTTGCTCTCGAACATGCAACGGTTGGCGCCGAACGCCTCCACGCAGGTATCGACATAGGGCTTCCAGGCGTCGGCCAGCGCCTGCGCAGACGGCGGACGGGCCTGTTGATGGAAGTCGTAGCCGTTCAGCCGCATCGCCATGCCGCCGACCTTGACGGTCACGTTCGGGCAGGTCGCCAGTTCGCGGATCGCCTTGTTCCAGTCCGCAAACACCTCATCGCGCTTGCCGGCATAGGCGTTGATGCCCAATGGCCCGCCAATGTGGTTGAGCACGATGTTCAATTCCGGAATCGCCCGGGCCATTTTGGTCACATCCGGGATTTGCGGGTGATAGAGCCAGGCCTCGAAGGTCAGGTTCAGCGGCGCCAACTGGCGCAGGCCGGCCTGGAAGGTCGGGTTCAGCAGCGCATGCTGGCCGGGTTGGTAGGCCGGGTTTCGCGCCTCCGGGTCAGGGTCCCAGGCGACGATATGGCGGATGCCGCGGACGCGGCCATTGCCGGCGGTGATCTGCGCCTCCAGCACAGGCTTTAC
>JAYPXD010000302.1:0-4659 GCA_038135395.1 Alphaproteobacteria bacterium
GCGTTACAATTTCCGACCCATTGACAATTTTCGGCAGCAGCGCCGCCTTTTGCGCCTCACTGCCGCCAACCAGCAGCGCGGACGCGCCGACCAGCCCGGATGCCAGCAACGGCGAAGCGGTCAGTTGCCGTCCCAACTCCTCCAGTACAAGGCCGAACGTCAGGTATCCCAGGCCGGAACCGCCATAGGCTTCGGGCACGATAATGCCCGGCCAACCGAGGCTGACCATGTCCTGCCAGGTCTTGGCGTCGTAGGCCAATGCCGCGCCGGAGTCGCGCACGGCGCGGAATGCCTGCACCGGTGCTTGTTCTGCCGCCCAGGACTTGGCCTGGTCGCGGACGATGGATTGTTCTTCCGTCAATGCGGCCATGTCAGACTCGCTCGCTTTACCGGTTGGAATTCTTGAGGATGCGCCAGCCGACCAACAGGATGACGGCGCCGATGACGGCAAAGACGAACCTGGCGATACCGGCCCCGATAAAGCCCGCCGCCGACGCAATCACGCCGCCCAGCAATCCGCCGCCGATGCCGATCAGCATGGTGATGATCAGGCCGCCGGGGTCGCGCCCGGGCACGATGGCCTTGGCGACGAGGCCGACAATAAGGCCCATTATCATGGAAAGAATAATGCCCATTGGCTGCTCTCCTGGCGATGGTTTTCAGGCTAACGGGCTGCGACTGGAAACACCATACAACTCCAGGAAAATTTTGACCTGTTCGGTCAGCATCGGCAAGCCGGGATGGGTGGGGTTGCCGCGTGCTGCTGCGGCGGCCATGACCGGCGTCACCTCCGGCATCATGATCACCTCCGCGACGACTGCGTCTGGGTCCAACGCGGCCGGGTCAAAGGGCAGGGGATCTCCCGGGCGCATGCCCAGCGCGGTGGCGTTGATGACGATGTCATAGCCGCCGGCGTCGTTCGTCACGCCCGCTGCCAGGGTGCTGTCGAGATGTGCGTTGATCTGGCCTGCCAGCGCGTTGGCCTTGGCCTGGGTGCGGTTGGCGATGCCGAGGGATGCCGCGCCATTTTCCGCAATTTGCACGGCAATGGCCTTGCCGGCCCCGCCCGCACCGACAAGCAGGACGCGCTTGCCGCGAGGATCGTGCCCGGCGGCCTTCAGGCCGGCGACAAAGCCATGGCCGTCATAGTTGAAGCCGTGAATTCGGCCATCGTCGCCGCGTTGGATCACGTTGACCGCGCCAGCGATCCGCGCCGTATCGTTCAGCGTATCGCAGAGCGGCAGGATTGCCTCCTTATGCGGGATCGTAATGTTTGCCCCGCCGAAGTTTTGCATGCTGCGCAGCGCTTGGACAAACGCGGGCAGGTCGCTCGGCCGCACATGCATCGGCACCAGCACTGCGTCTGCGCCGGCTGCGGCGAAGGCAGCGTTCATGACCTGCGGCGTGCGCACATGATGAATAGGGTCGGCCAGAATGCCGAATATGCGGGTGTGGCCGCTTATGGGAATCACGTGGGTTCTAACCTTCGTTCGACAAGGGGTGCGCTGCGATCTCGGCGAGGCAGGCCGCCATGACGGTTTCCGGACTGCGCCCCGCTGCTTCGGCCCGAAAGAACGTCACGTTGTGCAGGCCGATGCAGGCGAGGATGGCGCGCAGGTACGGAGTCAGGAAATCCGGCTGGCGTGCTGCGTCGCCGGAGAATGCGCTGCCGGACGCGATGCACACAAAGGTCGGGCGGTCCGCCAGCTTGCCGATCTTGCCTTCGGGCGTGCTCTCAAACGTGCGGCCAAAACGGACGACCTGGTCCAACCAGAGCTTTAGCACCGCCGGCAGCGTGAAGTTGTGCATCGGCGTGGTGATGAGCAGGGCGTCGGTGGCCTCCAACTCGCGGATCAGCGTTTCGGAGACCAGGAACGCAGGAACGCCGCTGGCCGCCTCGGCCGTTTGGTGCGTCCGCATGCCGAGGGAGAACGCCCGGTCGACCGGCGGCGGCGGGTCCTCGGCCAGGTTGCGGCGGCGGACGGCGGCGGCCGGATGCCGGGACAGCAGGCGCGCTTCCACCGCATCGCCGAGCGTGTGGCTGAAGGCATGGGCGCCATTCGGACTGCAATCGAGGCGAAGGAGGGTTTGCATGATGGCGGGCAATGATCCTTTGGAAGGAGCGGCAGAGGCTAGCGGCATCCACCCGGCCCGTCGAGCGCCGGCGCCGGCGTTCAGCGAAATTTAGGGCAGGCGGCTGAGCATCAGGTCGATTTCGGCCCGGTCCTCCGGCGTCAGGTCGTAGCCGGGTTCGCGCAGTCGGGCCGTGTCCATCAGCCCGCGCTGCAAAAGCACATACTTGCGCGCGGCGAGGCCGACGCCCGGCTGCGACTCGTAGCGGATCAGCGGCAGGTAGGTCTGGAACAGGCGGGCCACCGCCGCTGTGTCGCCGGCGCGCTGAAGCCGGTACATCTCCAACAGCATTTCCGGGAAGGCGAAGCCGGTCATGATGCCATCGGCGCCGCGCGCCAGCTCCAGTTCGGTGTAGAGCGCGTTGTTGCCGACGAAGACGGAGGGGCGCGGCGATGGCCCCTCGCGGAACAGGCGCAGCACCTCTGTCAGCTTGGCGAGGTTTGGGTTGTCCTCCAGCTTGACCATGCCGAGCTGCGGCAGCGCGGCGAACATCTCCGCAAGTCCGGATGCGCTGATGCGGACGCCGGAGGCTGGCGGATAGTCCTGCACGCAGATCGGCACGTTCGGGCCGAGCCGCTGGCAGATCGTTGCGAAATAGTCCTGGACCACCGCGTCCTTCGACACCAGACCGGGCTTCGGCGAGATCATCGCGCCCGCCGCCCCCATCGCCATCGCCTCTTCGGTGAGGGCCACGAGGGCATCATCATTCGGGTTGGTCGCGCCGACGATCAGCGGGATCTGGCCGTCGGCGATGGCAAAGATGCGCCGCATCAGGCGCTGCGATTCCGCCGCCGAGAGCTTCGACCCCTCGCCCATCACCCCCATGATCGTCAGCCCCTGCAGGCCGAGCGAGCCGTAGTATTGGATGAGCCGCTCCAGACTGGCCTCGTCTATCCGACCGGCCTCGTCGAAGGGCGTAGGGACGACGGCAATAACGCCGGTGAAGTCTTTCATGAAGCGGGGCCTTTTGCGGGGGCTGGGAGAGCTGCCGGTATTTTTGGCATGGTAAGGACCTGCGGGCAATCTGGCTGGCGTCCCGCGTGTGACGTAAGTGGTCATGGCGGTAGGAGGATGCGGTCGAAGACGCCAGAACAACCCCTCCCAGAACCGGAGGGGTTTTGGTAGAAGACTATGGCCTTACCAACAGCGCAGCTCTTCGCAGGCGCTCTAACCTGAAAAATCCACAGCTATCGCCTTTATCTTGATCTTGCGTGGCCAATCGAGGAGAAGCAGCTACTCATTTCGGTCCTAAGGTGACGCATCACCTCGATGTCATTGCATACCCTATTCATTATCGCACTTAGTCTATCATTCGACGCATTTGGCGCTTCAGCGGTCCGAGGCGCTGCAAGTCCGCCTAAGAGCCTACCTGGATCCGCGAAGGTTGCGTTCTTCTTCGGCATCTTTGCTTTTATCGGGCCTGTCTTGGGGTGGTTGGCCGGTAAAGCATTTTACAACGAAGTTCGGGATATTGATCACTGGATTGCATTTGTGCTGCTCGCTGGCATCGGTGCGAAAATGTTATATGACGGGTTTGGCCAACCGAGAGAGCAGCCAGATGCTCACGGGTATCGGGCGCCAGTACTCACGACAGCCGCAATTGCAACCAGCATTGATTCCGTGGCAGTGGGTTTCGGGCTACCTTTCCTGGATGTGGACATTCTTTTGGCAGCGTCGGTCATTGCGCTCGTAACAGCCGCCGCTTCGTTTAGTGGACTATGGGTCGGTGTTGCAGGAGGGCGTGCCTTGGGCGCAAAAGCGGAGATTGCGGGCGGCGTAGTTTTGGTTGTTATAGGAGTAAAAATATTGATTGAACATTTAAGCAATTAATTTTGAATTTTTTAAGAAAAATTAAAAAATATGATGTAAAAATATTTAATGATTAATTAATTATGCAAATAAATCTAATAATATACAATTTATATTGCTATTATTCTGAACGTAATTGGTTGATCGAGGCGACGGAGCGCATCGATCTAAATAAATACGAGAGCGTGGGTTGGGTTCCCCGATCAGCCGGCTAAGATCCCCCGTTAACGACCATCGCATGGCCGATCATGAAGCTTGCTTCTGGACTGCAACGTCAAATGACAGCCGCCGCGATCTCCTCAGCTTCGCCAAACCGCCCAATGGGTTCCAATGCCACCGTCCTATGCATGATCGCGGGATCGTAGCTTTTTCCCCTGGACAGCCATTGGGGTCTTCACCAGTCCCGGACATACAGCGGTAATCCGGATGCCGCTTGCGGCATTGTCAAGCACAACACATTGAATAAGACCAATGACACCGGTGAAGTCTTCCATAGGGAGGTGGACATGGACAAGATTTGAGAGTGACGCCGGTATTTTTGACATGGTAGGGCCCTGCGGGCAATCTGGCTCGCTGAGAGCAAGTGGCGAGGAGGGGGCGGGAAGGAGGAAGGGGGACAAAAAACCTCCCAGAACCAGAGAGGTTTTGGTAGGGGGGATTTGATGGGGCTCGCGGCGCAGTTTTCCGAGAGGGTCGGGACTGGAAAACAAACGACCG
>JAYPXD010000303.1:0-4631 GCA_038135395.1 Alphaproteobacteria bacterium
GTCTTCATGGTTGTTCCCCTCTAGGTAGTACTTTAGTGTAAGGGATTTATTATTAAAATATAGAATAAATATCCGATGGATATTTGTCAAGAACTTCCTATTTCCTCCAGCTTTTCCAGGTGGCCTAGCCACTGGGTCTCCGCGTACTCCAGGGCATCGATCACTTCGGCATATTTTTTTTGGATGGTTTCAGCCTGCGCGGCAGTGGCTTTCTCGTAAAATTCCGGATCGCCCATGGTCGCCACGATCTTGTCGCGGATCAAACTCAGTTTTTCTACCCTTTCCTCATAGCTCCGCACTGTCTTGCGCAGGGCCAGCGTTTCGTCCCGGCTCATGCGCTTTGTTGGCGCGGATTTGGGCGGGTCCACGGCCTTGGGTTTTTCAGGATTTGGCACGCTGCCTTTCAACAGCATTTGCCGATAGTCTTCCAGGTCGTCCGCATAGGGGCGCACCGCGCCGCCATGGACCAGCCAAAGCCGGTCGGCGACCATCGAGAGCAGATGCATGTCGTGGCTGACCAGGATCACGGCGCCGGAATAGGCGGTCAAAGCCTCGACCAAGGCTTCGCGGCTTTCGATATCCAGGTGATTGGTCGGCTCGTCCAGGATTAGCAGGTGCGGCGCCGGCAGGGTCGCCAGCAGCAGCGACAGCCGCGCCTTCTGGCCGCCGGAAAGCTTGCCCACTTTTGTTTCCGCCTGATCCGGCCCCAGGCCGAAGCCGGCGAGGCGCGCGCGCAACCGGGTGACGTGTTCATTGGGCAATTCGTGGATCAGGTGTTGTAACGGCGTCTCATCGACGTCCAATTCCTCCACCTGATGCTGGGCGAAAAATCCGACGCGGAGCTTGCGGGCGCTTGTGACGGTTCCGCCCATGGGCTTCAGCCGCTCGGACAAAAGCTTTGCCAGCGTCGTCTTGCCCTGTCCGTTCTGGCCGAGAAGCGCGATGCGGTCATCCTGGTCGATGCGTAGGTTCAGGCCCTTCAACACGATCTTGCCGTCATAGCCCACCGAAACGCCGTCGGTGGAGATGATCGGCGACGCCAGTTCCTCTGGCTCCGGGAAGGTAAACCGGGTCCGCGCCTCGTCTTCCGGCGCGCGGATCGTCTCCATCTTTTCCAGCATCTTGACGCGCGACTGCGCCTGTTTGGCCTTGCTGGCCTTGGCCTTGAAGCGGTCGACGAAGCTTTGCAGGTGCGCTCGCCGCGCCTCCTGCTTCTTGGCCTGTGCCGCCTGGACCGCGCGCTGTGCGGCGCGTTGCCGGGCGAATTGGTCATAGGGGCCCGAATAGTAAGTCAGGCCCTTGTTCTCCAGATGCAGGATCGAGCCGACGGCGCGGTTCAGCAATTGACGGTCATGGCTGATGATGATGACGGTGTGTTCGTACCGCGTCAGGTAGTTTTCGAGCCAGAGCGCGCCTTCCAGGTCCAGATAGTTGGTCGGCTCGTCCAGCAGCAGGTAGTCGGGCGCGGAGAACAGCACCGCCGCCAGGGCCACCCGCATGCGCCAGCCGCCGGAGAAAGCCGAGCACGGCATGTGCTGCTCTTCCTCGCTGAATCCCATGCCGCTGAGGATGGTCGCGGCGCGAGCCTCGGCCGACCAGGCGTCGATATCCACCAGCCGGCTCTGGATCTCGGCAATCCGGGTCGGGTCCGTAGCGGTCTCGGCTTCGGCCAGCAGCGCCGCCCGCTCGGTGTCGGCTGCCAGCACGGTGTCGAGCAGCGACACTTCGTTCGACGGCACCTCCTGGGCGACCCCGCCGATGCGGGCGCGGGCTGGCAGCGAGATTTCGCCGCCATCCGCCTGCAACTCGCCTCGGATCAAGCGGAACAGCGTGGTTTTGCCCGTGCCGTTACGGCCGATCAGGCCAACCTTGTGGCCGGTCGGAATGAATGCAGATGCGCCCTCGAAAAGAGGGCGGCCTTCGATGGCGAAATTGAGGTCGGTAATGCGTAACATGCGGCGGGGTGTGCCGCATGCGGCGGCCACGGTCAATTGGCTACTCGTCGCGATCCGGATGGCTGTTGATCGCCCCGGAGTCCAGCCGCTGGCGCAGGGCCGGCAGGGACGCTATCCTGCCAAAAAACCGGGAGCGAGGCAGGGCTTGCGGCTCCCGCAAAAGAGGAAGCTGTCTATGCATATCCAACCAACCGAAGCGACGCTGGGCGCTCAGGTCACCGGCGTCGATCTGCGCCAACCGCTGAGCGATGCCGATTTTGCCAGGATCGAAGACGCCTGGCATCGGTACGCCGTGCTGATTTTCCCGAACCAGCACCTGAGCGAGGAGCAGCATCTGGCCTTCACCCGCCGGTTCGGCCGGCTGGAGCTCAGCATCCGCCGCAATGGCAGCAATCTCAGCCGGTTATCCAATATTAAGGACGGCGCTGTGGTGCCGCCGACCTCGTTGCAGGCGCGATTTCTGGTCGGCAATACTTATTGGCATTCCGACAGTTCCTATAAGCGCGTTGGCGCCAAGGCCTCGCTGTTGGCGGCGCATGTGGTGCCGAGCACAGGCGGCGAGACCGAATGGGCCGACATGCGCGCCGCCTATGACGCGCTGGACCCGGACATGAAGAAATGGCTGGAGGGCAAGATCGCCGTCCACTCCTACGAGTATTCGCACAAGCCCTTCGGCGGCATGGAAATTTTGGCGACCGAGGAACTGAAACATCTTGTCCCGGTCGAACATGCCGTTGTGAAGACTCATCCGGCGACAGGCCGCAAGAATCTGTTCGTCGGCCGCCATGCCAGCCACATCCTGGGCGAGGATTTGGAGGAGAGCCGAGCGCTGCTGGCCCGCCTGACGGAGGAGGGGGCGCAGTCGCCGCGGACCTACAAGCACGCCTGGCGGCCAGGCGACCTGGTGATCTGGGACAATCGCTGTGTGCTGCACCGCGGCCATCGCTGGCCCGATGATCAGGCCCGCGTTATGGTCCGTTCTACCGTGGCGGGCGATGACCCGGACAATGAGTGGGTCATGCCGGAAGACGCGGCGGCCTGAAGCGCTTGGCGCAGAGGACCGGAATTTGCTGCGCGAATAGCGGAAGCTCGCGGCTATCGTCGCCGCCGACGTGGATATACTTCCAACCATAGCCACCGGTTCTGCGGACGCGCGGGGCCGACTGTCCCCGGCCGCCGCTGGCGCACCATTCGCTCTAAACCGGCACCTCGCCTAACCGGATGGAGCAGCGGTGCATGTGCCGGTATTGCGGCCAATAATCTGCGACCGCGTAGTGCAGCGTGCAGCGGTTATCCCAGAACGCCACCGAGTTCGGCTGCCAATGGAAGCGGTACTGGAATTCCGGCAGCGACAAATGCTCGAACAGATAGCTGAGCACGTGGTTGCTTTCCTTCTCCGGCACACCGACCAGCCAGGAGGTGAAGCTTTCGCATACATAAAGCGATTTCTTGCCGGTCACGGGATGCGTGCGCACCACCGGATGCTCGACCGGCGGATTGGCGTCGCGCACCGCCGCCATGCCCTTGCCGCTCTCGCCCTTCCAGGACCGCTTTTTCGACGGGCGTGAGTGCAGCTTCATGAAGTCGTTTACGGCGAACATGCCGTCCAGATACTGCTTCATCCGGTCGGAGAGCGCTTCGTAGGCGGCATAGCCGGATACAAAAATCGTGTCGCCGCCGACCTCCGGCACCTCGATCGCGCGCAGCACGCTGGCAAATTCGGGCTTTTCGCGGAAGAGTCCGTCCGGGTGGTAGTGGTTGACGTTCGGCGGCCGCTCGCGGTCATAGGTCAGCGTCGAAACTTCTAACGCGTTTTCATCGACGCCGAACGAGGCCTTTTGCGCCATCGGCACCTCGCCATAGCGTTTGGCGAAATCGGCGTGTTGGCGCGGCGTCATCTCCTGGTCCCGGAAGAACACAACCCCGTATTGCATCAGGGTGTCGTGGACCTGCTTGGCTTCATCGTCTGTGATGGTGGCGAGCGAGATGTCAGTGATCTCGGCGCCGACGGACATGCTGACGGGGCGGATCTTCATGGGCAAAAAACCTGCTGTGCTGTGAGAGCCTTGGTCATAATCCCTACGCCTGCAGGCTGGGTCAAACAAGCATTTGGTGACGGTTTTAGCCGCCTTCCCCAGATTTCTCCGGCCGAAGGCGGCTACCGAAACGATTTATGCAGTGGCCATAGCTGCCACTGCTCCTGGCGGTTCAGCCGCCGGCTTTCGCTTCTTTGAAGCTCGTGCCGCTTTCGGCCAGCTTGCGCAGATACTCGGACGGACGCCAGCGCTCGCCATGCTGTTGGTGCCAATTCGAGATCTGGTTATACACCTCCTGCGGACCGCCAATCAGGTCGGCCCAGAACATCAGGCCGCCGCGGTAGCGCGGGAAGCCAAAGCCATACAGCCACATGATGTCCACGTCGCTGGCGCGGTAGGCAATGCCTTCCTCCAGGATCTTGCAGGCTTCGTTGACAGAGGAGAACAGCAACCGCTTCAGGATTTCATCGTCCGTAATCTCGCGCGGCGCGATGTTGTTCGCCTCCATGTGCTCTTTGATCAGCTGGTTGACGACGTCATGCTCACGCGGGGTGCGGTCGCCCGGCTCGTACTTGAACCAGCCAGCCCCGGTCTTTTGGCCGTAATGCCCCATCTCGTAGAGCTTGTCGGCAATCGGCAG
>JAYPXD010000304.1:0-1896 GCA_038135395.1 Alphaproteobacteria bacterium
CGGTTAGGGCATCGCTTGCACAAGGACCCGCGGCGGCAGGCCATCTTGCGCCTGCCGCGCAATCCGGGCGATGCAGTTCCGACCTATTCTGACCTGAAGAGCAAACCCGGCGACCAATGGCACGTTATAATCCCAGTGAAATTGAGGCGAAGTGGCAGCAACGCTGGCAGGCCGCCCAGACATTCCGCGCACAGACCGATCCGTCCCGGCCCAAATACTATGTGCTGGAGATGTTTCCGTATCCGTCCGGCCGCATCCACATGGGCCATGTGCGCAACTTCACGTTGGGCGACGTGGTGGCGCGCTATAAGCGGGCGGCCGGGTTCAACGTGCTGCATCCGATGGGCTGGGATGCCTTTGGCCTGCCGGCAGAAAACGCGGCGTTCGAGGCGAAAAGCCATCCAGGCACCTGGACCCGCGCCAATATCGCCACGATGAAGCGGCAGCTTCAGTCCATGGGCCTCGCCTATGACTGGAGCCGCGAGCTTTCGACCTGTGAGCAGGATTATTACAAGCATGAGCAGGCGATCTTCATTGATTTCCTGGAAAAAGGCCTGGCCTACCGCCGCGAAAGCTGGGTGAACTGGGACCCGGCGGAAAACACCGTGTTGGCCAATGAGCAGGTGGTGGACGGCAAAGGCTGGCGCTCCGGCGTGCCTGTGGAACGGCGCAAGCTCAGCCAGTGGTTTCTGAAGATCACTCACTACGCCGACGATCTGCTGGCGGAAATCGCGAACCTGCACCGCTGGTCCGACCGTGTCCGCGCCATGCAGGAAAATTGGATCGGCAAGAGCCATGGCGCGCACGTGCGCTTCCGGCTGGCCAATGCCGACGCCAGCCCGCGCTCGGACCGGATCGAAGTGTTTACGACCCGACCGGACACCCTGTACGGCGCCAGCTTCATCGCGGTCGCCGCCGATCATCCGTTGGCGGCAGAAGTGGCGGAAAAGGACCCGAACGCCGCCGCCTTTATTCAGGAATGCCGGGCGCTCGGCACCTCCGAGGCCGCTATTGAGCAGGCTGAGAAAAAGGGCTACCGCACCGGCCTGGTCGCTGATCATCCGTTTGTCGATGGGCTGCGCCTGCCGGTCTATATCGCCAATTTCGTGCTGATGGACTATGGCACCGGCGCGATTTTCGGCTGTCCGGCGCACGACCAGCGCGACCTGGACTTCGCCCGGAAATACGACCTTTCGGTCATGCCGGTGGTGTTGCCACCGGGCGAGGACGCTGCGGCCTTCAAGGTGGGGACGGAGGCCTATGTCGGCCCCGGCAAGATCTACAATTCGGATTTCCTGAACGGCCTGGAGGTCGAGGAAGCCAAGCAGAAAGTCGGTGCGCGGCTGCAGGAACTGGGCGACGGCGAGCCGACCACGGTGTTCCGCCTGCGCGACTGGGGCGTTTCGCGCCAACGCTACTGGGGCTGCCCGGTGCCGGTGATCCATTGCGAGGCGTGCGGCATCGTTCCGGTGCCCAAAAAAGACCTGCCCGTGACGCTGCCGGAGGATGTCACCTTCGACAAGCCGGGCAATCCGCTGGATCATCATCCGACCTGGAAGAATGTCGATTGCCCCTGTTGCGGCAAGCCGGCCCGGCGCGAAACCGACACCTTTGACACGTTCTGGGAATCTTCCTGGTATTTCCTGCGCTATTGCGATCCGCACAATGAGGCCGAGCCGTTCAGCCGCGCCGACATCGATTATTGGATGCCGGTCGACCAGTATATCGGCGGTGCGGAGCATGCGGTGCTGCACCTGCTCTATTCGCGCTTCTTCATGCGGGCGTTGAGCGATTGCGGCTATGCGGACCTGAAAGAACCGTTCACCGGCATGTTCAACCAGGGCATGGTGCTGCACGAGACCTACCGCGATCCGAACGGCACGTGGCTGTTTCCGG
>JAYPXD010000304.1:1906-4630 GCA_038135395.1 Alphaproteobacteria bacterium
TTCCGGAGGAGGTGGAAAGCCAGGGCGGCGCCACCATTCGCCTGTCGTCGAACCAGCCGGTAAACGTCGGCCGGTCCGAGAAAATGTCGAAGTCGAAGAAAAACGTCGTCGATCCGGAAAAAATCATCGCCGGCTATGGTGCCGATACCGCCCGCTTTTTCATGATGAGCGACTCGCCGCCCGACCGCGACCTGGAATGGACCACCGGCGGCGTCGACGGCGCTTGGCGGTTCCTCAACCGCGTGTGGCGTCTGGTGACGGAGCCGGCTGTGCCCCTGGCGGCGCTAGATGCGGCGCAGCCCGGCCAGTTCTCCGACGCGGCGATGGCTTTGCGCAAGGCGGCCCACAAAGCGTTGGCGGCGGTTACGCAGGACTTGGACCGTTTCCACTTGAATGCTGCGGTGGCTCAGATCCGCACGCTCGCCAATGCGATCGGCGATGTGAAGGCAGACGCAGCAAATGAGGCCGGTATGGGCTGGGCGATGCGCGAAGCCTTACAATTCCTGGTTCAGGCGGTCGGCCCGATGATGCCGCACCTGGGTGAAGAGGCCTGGGGCGAACTGGGGCACGCTACTTTGCTAGCCGATACCCCATGGCCACAAGCCGACCAAAGCCTGGTGGTGGACGATACGGTGACGATTGCGGTGCAGGTCACCGGCAAGACGCGCGGCACCATTGACCTGCCGCGTGATTGTCCCAAGGATAAGGCGGAAGCGGCGGCGCTTGCCTTGCCGGCGGTCGAACGCCAGCTGGATGGCAAGGCGCCCCGTAAGGTCATCGTCGTGCCGAATCGGATCGTGAATGTCGTTGCTTAAGCGCCTTTCCCTGCTTATAGGCCTGTTGGCGCTGCTGCCCGGGCTTGCTGGCTGCGGTTTCCAGCCAGTGTACGGCGACCGTGGCGGCAGCGCTTCGGCGTCGGAATTGCAGTACATAGCGGTTTCTCGGGTGCCGGAACGCGTCGGCTTCCGCCTGCGCGATGAACTGAACCGGGTGTTCAACAACGATGGCGTAGCGTCGCGTTATACCCTGGTCGTTAAATTGGAAGACCGCAGCACGGTCACCGCGATCAACCGCGATTCATCCGATCTGCGGCGGGATCTTCGGCTGATCGCCGCGATCAGTCTGAACCAGACGGGTAAGGACAAGCCGTTGTTCGAGACCAGGGTGTTCAGCGACGCCGGAATCGACCAGTTGCCCTCCGACTTTGCGACGCTGGTCGCGGAAGATGCGGCGGAGCGGCGCGCGGTAGAGCGGTTGGCCCGCGATATCCGCGACCGGCTGGCCTTGTACTTCGTAAGGCAGCAATAGGGCCGGCAGGATGGTCAAGATCGCCCCTCGCAGCGTCGCCGGGTTTGCGGCAGCGCCAGCGCGGGAGGCGGCCGTGGTGCTGCTCTACGGGCCCGACCGGGGGCAGGTCGGCGAGCTGGCGCTCAGCATCGTGAAAGCAGTGGCGGAGGATCCGGCCGATCCCTTCCGGGTGGCGGAACTTTCGCCGGCTGCGATCCAGGACGACCCGCCGCTTCTAGCAGACGAAGCGCGAGCCATGTCGTTGACGGGCGGCAGGCGTGCGGTGCGGGTGCGCGGCGCCGCCGATGCCCTTTCCAAACATCTGGAAAGCTATCTGGAAGACCCGTCGCCCGATTCGGTGATCGTGCTGGAAGCCGGCGAGTTGCAGGCGCGGTCCTCCTTGCGCAAGCTGGCGGAGAACCATGCCCGCGCCGCCGCCATCGCCTGCTATCGGGATGAAGGTGCGGGCCTGACTCAATTGGTGAAGCAGGTATTGGAATTCCATCAGGTGCGAATTGCGCCGGATGCGATGCGCTATGTCTCGGCCCAGTTGGGCGCTGACCGGCAATCTACTCGCAATACTTTGGAAAAGCTGGCGCTGTATGCTGGCGACGGTGGTCAGGTCACGCTGGAAGATGCCGAGGCCGCTGTTGGTGACATCGGCGAATCGACACTGGACGCCCTTGCTCAGGCGGTTGCCGCCGGCCAGAGCGGCGCCGCGCAGCGGTTTGTGCAAAAGCTGTTCGCGGAGGGCACCAATCCGGTACAAGTTGTGCGCGGCCTTGTGCGCCATTTCAGCCGGATTGCTGAGGCGCGCGCCCATGTGGATGCCGGCCTCGATGCGGAAAGCGCCGTCGGCAAGCTGCGGCCGCCGGTATTTTTCCGCGCCAAGCCGGCGATGGTTGCTGCTGCCGGTGGCTGGACGACGCCCCGACTGCAAAATGCGCTCGACCGGCTGCTGCGGACCGAGATTGACTGCAAGACAACCGGCATGCCGGCGGAACTGATGTGCGCCCGTGCCGTGTTGGCGCTCAGTGCTGCCGCTCCCAGACGGCGGCGGTAATGCGATGCAGTGGCAGGGGCTTCAATGAAAGTCCCTTGACTTGACCGGGAAGCGCTTGCTGCCCGGCTCCGGCCGGATCACCTCGTCGGCGCGGGCGTAGCCTGGATCGTAGGGGCCATCCAGGTCGGCCAGCCAGTGCGAGCGGTCCTCCAGATGCTCGGCGACGACGTGGATCACCAGCCCCTCGCGTTGCAAGCGGCCCCGCACCCACAGCAGCCGGGCGCGCATGACCACAGCGCGGTAGGCTTCGAACACCTTGGGCCAGACGATGATGTTGGCGATGCCGGTCTCGTCCTCCAGGGTCGCAAAGATGACGCCCTTGGCGCTGCCCGGCCGCTGGCGCACCAGCACGAGGCCGGCAACGGTCACGCGCC
>JAYPXD010000305.1:0-4624 GCA_038135395.1 Alphaproteobacteria bacterium
GGGCGGCGACCTGCCTGCCTCTGTCTACCCGTTCATTCTGCGCGGCGTTTCCCTGCTCGGCGTCGACTCGGTGATGGCGCCCCGCCAGGCCCGCGAAGCCGCTTGGAACGCGCTGGCGAATGAACTCGACAGGTCCAAGCTCGACGCCATGACCGACGAAATCCCACTCGCTGAGGCCGCCGTTGTCGCCGGCAACATTGTGCGCGGTCAGGTTAGGGGCCGGGTAGTCGTCAACGTCAACCGGTAACGCTAAAGGTATTGCTTAAGCGTCGCTCGTCTGGCGCTTAAGCAATTCCTGCAATACGAACACCCGCAGCGCGCTCGAAAGATTGCTTTGTCGGGCTTTGTCGACCTCGGCAACTACCTGAGCAATCGATACATTCCGCTCAGCCGAAATTTTTTTCAATTGGTCCCAGAACGGGTCTTCCAAAGAAACGCTGGTCCGATGCCCCGCTATCGTCACTGACCGACGCCGCAATTGCTCGCTCATAATAGTCCCTCGATTTGCGTGTAGGCTGCCCCTTCCTGGTACAATTCAATCGCAGCTAACCCACTCACGTCAGTATCACCAATTAATGTGTGCATTCGGATCCCACATCCAAATCATTTTCCAACAACAGCATGAGAACACAAGGCTAAGTCAATCCGAATTTGTAAGCCGATTGTATGGCCTGCGTTCACAAAGTTGAATTTTCGGCCATAAAAACACTAAAAAGTTGTGAATTATTCCTCCCATTCTCCCCTCAGAATCGTGTCAAAACCCACCCCCCTAGCCAACACCAATGCGGTCTGCATCTCATATTACCCCTAAACGAAATTTATTTGTGACTGAAAGATGTATCCCATTAAGCAATTGCATAATGTTACTATTGCGATACCGCCTCTCAATGATTGATAGCCAGGTGAGTAGCCCAGTAATTCCAGGGGATTCATTCAATCGTTATAGCTGTTAAGCTGCAGATCATGTGCAATGGTAACTTTATTGTGACCATGCACATGCGCCAACTGCTTGCCGTAATTTAGTAGCGCGTCACCGAATCGGCTCACTTAGCCGGAGGCGCTATTGCGCACCAATTGCCGGCAGCGTCGCCGTCACCTGGTCCGGTGCCCCGACCACAGCGAACAAAAGCGCGTCCGGCTTCAGGATTTGATTCGCAACCCGCTTGGCCATCGCCAGATCGACCGCCCTGAATTTGTCCGCGCGCTGGCTCCAATAGTCCCGCCCCAGATTAAAGTCCTGCATCTGCACCAAAACTGAAGCGATCGCATCGGTTGAATCCAGGCTTAGAGGAAAGCTGCCGATCAGATACGATTTGGCCTCGGCCAATTCATCCGCACTCGGGCCGCCCTCAGCCAATCGCCGCCATTCATCTCTGATAATTTGTGCCGTTTCCGCCGCCGCCTCGTTCCGCGTAGCCGTGCGTCCCAGCACCAAAGCGCCAGATTTGTATGGTGACAGGCTAGCGCCAATACCATAGGCCAAGCCGCGCTTCTCACGCACTTCTGCACCCAACCGCGAGGTAAAGGTGCTGCCGCCCAATACCTGCACGACCAGACTCGCTGCGTACCAGTCCGGGTCATCGCGGCCGATGCCATCATGGCCGAACACGAGAACGCTCTGTTGGCTAGGCTGCTGTATCACCATCATGCCGGCCGGCGGCGGCGCAGCCTGTGGCAGCTCTGGCGGCGGCGCATGGTCCGGCAGGCCGCCAAATGCCTGCTCCAGGACCTGCGCCAGGTCCGCAGGAGCAATATCGCCGGCAACGCCAACGATCAGCCCGCGGCGCGTCAGGACGTTTTGCAAAAACCCGGCTACGTCTCCGGATTGCACATTGGCCACCGATTCCGGCGTTCCGTGCAGCGACGTGCTATAAGGATGCCCCTTGAATGCAGTTCTGAACCAATTGCGAAAGGCGATGCTGTTCGGCCGGGTCAGATTGCGGCGCCGCTCCGTCACCAAAGCCGCTTTCTCCTGCCGCAATGCGGCTTCCTCCAATCGCGGCGCTATCAGCGCTGCCCGCAGCAGGCGTACGGCCAGATCACGATTGACGGTTAGGGTCGTCAGGCCGCCGGAGAAGGAATCGCGTCCTGCATCGAAACCCAGACTGATGGCATTATCGGCCAGGGCCTGCCGGAACGCCTCGCCGTCCCACTCACCGGCTCCTTCCGTCAGCATCCGCGCCGCGAGGACGGCCGCGCCGGCCTTCTCGGCCGGAACGATCGCACCGCCCCCCTGAAACTGGAAATCAATCGCCAGCAGTGGAATGCTGCTGTCCTGACGCAGCCAGGCCTTGATGCCGCTCGGGCTTATGACCTCGACAATCCCGCTTTTATCCTGCGCCTGCGCTGACGCCGCGCAGAGGACCAGCATGACCGCACCAACGACACACGCGGCGCGGCGGCAGATACGCCCGATCATGATGCTGGCTCCGATGGCAACAATTCTCCGGTAACGGACCGCTCCGGACGCAAATACAACCGTGCGGCCTCCAACACCGCCGACGGCGTAACCGCAGCGATTCGGTCCGGCCACGACTCGACATCGGCGACGCTGCCGCCATTCGCCAGCGCTTCGCCCAGCGCCCGCGCGCCGCCTTGCAGCGAGTCACGGGCGTAAACAGCAGCGGCCTGCATCCGCCGGACAATCGCCGCAACTTCCGCGTCGGTTACGCCATCCGCCAGCAGTTTTGCGATTTCGGCATCGACGGCGGCTTCAACCTTATCCAGGGGGACGCCGACAACCGGCACCACATACAGCGAGAACGAGGTGTCATCGACGCGGTCGCCGTCGTACCAGGACCCGGCCGCCGCCGCGATCTCTGCCCCCCGCACCATCGACTTGGCCAGCCGCCCTACCGTGCCATCCCCAAGGATCTGCGCCAGAACCTCCAACGCATAGGCATGCTCTTTGCCGACGCTGTTTTGTGAAGGCGCCAGATATGCGCGCCGCCAGGTGGGTTCACGCACCCGCTCATCGCGGACCGTAACCCGCCGGGCCGCAACCGGCGACGGTTCTTGCGGGCGGACCCGGGGCGCAACATTCCCGCGGGGAATCGGCCCGTAATATTGCTGCGCCAGTTGCAGCACATCCTTCGGATCGACATCGCCAGCAACCACAAGGATTGCATTGTCTGGGGCATAGTGCTGGCGGTAGAATGCCCGGATGGTGTCGTAATTGAGCGCTTCGATCTCGCGCTTCCAACCGATGATCGGGCGGCCATAGGGGTGGTTCTGATAGAGGGCCGCGTCCATCGCCTGCCCCAACTGGGCGCCGGGGTTTTGCGACACCCGCTCGCGCCATTCCTCCAACACCACTTTACGCTCGGTCTCGATGTCGTCCGCCGAGAGGGTCAGACCGGTCATCCGGTCCGCCTCCATCGCCATGATCTCTGGCAATTGCGCGCGTGGGACAACCTGATAATAACCGGTATGATCCCACGAGGTGAATGCGTTCTCGTTGCCGCCATTGCGCCGGACTACGCCGCTGAAGGCACCCTGCGGCGTCTTTTCAGTGCCTTTGAACATCAGGTGTTCGAAAAAATGGGCCAACCCGGAATAGCCCGCCACTTCATCGGCGGACCCGACTTTGTACCACAGCATTTGCACCACGGCCGGCACGCGATGGTTTTCCACCACCACGACCTGCAAACCGTTGTCGAGCGTATAGACCGTCGGATTGAAAACTTTGGCTTGCGCGCCAGTCAGGCTATGCCCCAACCAAAGCGCGATCGCAGCCAGTAGGCTAGAACCCAGTAGGCTAGAACAACGAAATACCCGCATTAGACTTGCGCTCGATGGTTGGGGTTGATCCGATTTCCGGCGGCAATCCGAGCGCAGAATTTTGCTGAATACGCTGCTGTTCCTTCTGGGCGTCAACTTCCGTCCCCGGCGTCGGCTGATCCCGCCAGAACATCAACCGCTCAACGAAATTGCGATTGTCTGCTGCCAGAATGGCGCTTTCTTCGTCAACCTGCTGCCGGATATCCGCCGGCGTGTTGACCGTCTTCAGAGACCGCAATAACGCCTCTTCCCCGGCACTATCCGCCACGGGACGGTTGGGATTTGCCGTAGCGACCTGCTGGCTGAACGTCGCTTGTTCTGCTTCGCGCCGCGGATCGATCTGCGTGATGGCGCGGGCCCCCGGCTGAGGCGGACGCAAATCATAGGTCGGCGGCACGCTCAAAGGCGCGTTTCGGACCACAGCAAATTCATCCGGGGCCTTCTTTTGAACGCCGACGGTTTCCCGAATCTGAGAACAGGCCCCAAGCGAAATTGCAAGAGCCGCAGATGTAAGCACTACACGTCGCACGTTCGAACGCATCCTCTTTACTTCGCTGCCGATATAGGAGGTGACTTGCCGGCAAACAAGCTCTCTGCGATCAACAAACCGATACCAAGCGTAATCGCAGCGTCGGCCAGATTGAATACCGGCCATGAATAGCCATAGGCGTGCCATCGCACGAAGTCTACGACCGCGCCATACAACAGGCGGTCGATGACGTTGCCAATCGCTCCGCCAAAGATCAAACCCGCGGTTACAATGGGCAGCCAACGCACGCTTCGGAACAACCAAATTGCTACACCCGCAGCGATAGCCGCCGTCACAGCGACCAAGACCCAAGGC
>JAYPXD010000306.1:0-1946 GCA_038135395.1 Alphaproteobacteria bacterium
ATGAGTTTATAATTATACTTATCTATATTTACTTAGATTTCATCACCTGTGGACGCTTTCCGACGACAACGGACGCGATGCGAATTTTGCCAATTCATCCTAAAAAATTGTTAGGTCTTAGGCCCGACGCGCCGCCCTGGGACTTTCGTCCATGAGATCGGCAAGGCTATGATTCAGTAATAGAGACATCTCGGCCTTCGCCCCTGCCGAACCGGGTTCATCCCACAAATTGTGGGTTTCGAATGGGTCATTCTTCAGATCGTACAACTCACCCCAAGTCTCATCTTTGTAGATCGTAAAGCGATATTGGGCCGTCACAACAGATTTGACGCGCGAGGGTGTCTTGAATCCAAGCCTCGGGCCACCATCGTTGTATTCAATGAATAGGTGGTCACGATGCGTGTCACTCTCCCCGGAAACGACATCCAGAAAGCTTTGCGCTTGCATGCCGTGAAACGGTTTAAGGCCAGCCCGGGCCAAAATCGTCGCCGGCAGATCGATCGTGGCCGCTAATGCATCGGAAGTGCGACCAGTGCGGTCCGCCGGATCAGACCAGATCATCGGCACGCGGGTTATGGAGCGAAACGGCATGGCGCCCTTCAGCAGCATATTGAAATCACCCAGATAATCACCGTGATCAGCGTTGAAGCAAACGACCGTGTTTTCGTAGAGGCCCATGGACTTCAGCGCCGCCATGATGTCGCCAACCGCATCGTCGATCATCGCCATCATGCCCGCAGTGAGGGCCATCGCCTCTTTCAATTGCTGTTCGCTTGCCATAGTTGCCGTTTGCGGTGAAAACTGGCCTGCGCCGCTTTCCCAACCCTCGCGGATGAAGCGCATGGGAGGCGTCGGATTGCGATGCGCTTCATAGGGGAGATCAAGCGAAAACTGGTCCGGCTGGTATAGGTCCCAGTACTTCCCAGGGGGATTGAAGGGGTGATGAGGATCCGGGAATGACACGAAAGCAAAGAATGGTTCTGTTTGACCAACTCGGCCTTGCAGGTATTCAATCGTGCGTTCCTTGACGAATGCCGTTGGGTATAAAGCCTCCGGAATCGGCGTGCGGTAGGCTTGTGGGCAGGTATAGTTGTGCGATAGTTGGTTGGCCTTGTCGTGCAATGCCCGCCAGTTCGGCGCCCGCTGCTTGAACCACTGCCGATAGTGCCCGCCGCACTTGTCGCCGTGCTCGGTGACCATATCGACATGCTGGTAGCCATAGTACGGCGTCTGAAATTCGTACCAGTCGTCTGCATTATACCGTCCCGGCTCCTCCTGCTCATAATAGCCGCCATCGTCGCGCCAGGCCTCCGGTATCGGGCCGGTCTCGGCGGCATCGGGGTTAAGGGGTGGGAACGCCGTCATCGGCTGCAAATGGCTCTTGCCAATCGCTGCCGTGTGATAGCCTCCGGCCGCCAGCACATCGACAAAGGTGTTGGCACGCGTGGATAGCGTGCAGCCGTTGTAGCGCAAGCCGTGCGTCGTCGGGTACCGTCCGGTCATGAATGTCGCCCGGTTCGGCATGCACACCGGCGAGGTCGCGTAGAAATTCCGGAACCGGGTGCCCGAGCTTGCTATCGCGTCAATGTTCGGCGTCCGTAGCACCGGATGCCCGGAACAACTCATCCAGTCGGCCCGCTGTTGATCCGTCATGATGAACAGAAAATTGGGATGGCCGGACATACGCTTGTCTCCGTTCATTCGACTTTGCTCCGGTACCGAGTATGCCTCTGCGGCGCCTACCTCTGCCAACCCTGGAGCACTGCGGTTAGACTTGGAGAAAGATTAAGAAAACGGCTAAGCTCGAACAAGAGCAATGGGCACCGTCGCCCGCGCATCGGAGGAACGCTAAATGGCTGTGTATTTGGGCGAAGGCGATTACCGGTATGAGGTCCGCAATGACTGGGCCAAGCTGCCGGAGGGCTGGCAATTCAATGACGTTGCGG
>JAYPXD010000306.1:2004-4598 GCA_038135395.1 Alphaproteobacteria bacterium
CACCGTTGACCACAATGACCACGTCTATTGCTTCAATCGTGGCGAACACCCGATGATTGTGTTTGATCGGGACGGGAATTTTCTTCGATCCTGGGGCGAGGGTGTTTTCAACCGTGCTCATGGCATCCATATCGGTCGCGACGGCACGCTGTGGTGTACCGACGACGGCGACCACACGGTCCGACAGGTAACGCCGGAGGGCAAGGTGTTGCTGACTATCGGTATCACCGGCAAGCCGGCTGCCTATATGAGCGGCCATCCTTTCCACCGCTGCACGCATACGGCCCAGTCGCCAGAGGGCGATATCTACGTGTCAGACGGCTATGGCAACGCCCGCGTGCACAAGTACTCACCGGACGGCAAGCTGCTGTTCTCATGGGGAGAGCCCGGCACCGACCCCGGCCAATTCAATATTGCCCACAACATCTGCTGTGATGCCGATGGCTGGGTCTACGTCGCCGACCGCGAGAATCACCGTGTCCAGGTGTTCGACGGCAACGGTAAGTACGAGACCCAGTGGGGCAACATGCACCGGCCATGCGGCATCTGCATGTGTGGAGCGGGGACATCCAACTTCTACATCGGCGAGCTTGGCCCCGGCATGAACGTGAACATGCAAATGCCGAACATCGGACCGCGCGTTTCTGTCGTAAGCCAGAAAGGCGAAACCATTGCCCGCATCGGCCATCTGGGCCCGGGCACCGCGCCAAATCAGTTCCTCGCCCCGCACGGCCTGGCGGTGGACCGGCACGGGGACATTTATGTCGGCGAGGTCAGCTTCACCAACCAGCGCAATCTGGGCAAGCCGGTCGGACCAGAGACAGTAACGCTCAGGAAGTTGGTGAAAGTAGCAGACTGAGTTAGGCTCCGGCCGACACGTCACCCGAGGATTGACCTATGATCGACGCCTACTACTGGCCCACTCCTAACGGCTGGAAACTCTCCATCGCATTGGAAGAAATGGAACTCGACTACAACGTTATCCCCATCAACATCGGCAAAGGCGAGCAGTTTCAGCCAAGTTTCCTGAAAGTTTCGCCGAATAACCGCATACCGGCCATAGTCGATCACGACCCGCCGGGCGGCGGCGAGCCGATCAGCGTGTTCGAGACCGGTGCCATCCTGCTTTACCTGGCCAACAAGACCGGCCTGTTATACCCGGACGACCTGCGCAAGCGCACGCAGGTGAATGAGTGGCTGATGTGGCAGATCGGCGGCCTCGGCCCGATGATCGGGCAGAGCGGCCACTTCAAGCTCTACCACTCAGAGAAAATCCCCTACGCCATTGACCGCTATCACTCTGAGATGCTGCGCCTCTACGGCGTTCTGGATAAGCGGCTGGAGGGGCGGGAATACATTGTCGATGAATTCTCCATTGCCGATATTGCCTGCTGGCCGTGGGTCATTACCTACAAGCGACAAGAAGTGGACCTGCCGGGCCAGTTTCCAAACGTCTACCGCTGGTACAAGCTTTGCCAAAGCCGCCCGGCGCTGCGCCGCGGCTATGAAGTCGGCAAGGAACATGGCAAGCCGGGAGCCCGCTGGACCGACGAGACGCGTAAGAACATGATGCCCCAAAATCAGGTAAAGGGCTAACCCTCCATGACCATCGATATCAATGGGATGGCGCATGTCATCCTTACTGTGAGCCAGTTTGAGAAAGCACGCGCGTTCTATTGCGAATTGCTGCCCTTTCTCGGCCTAACCAAAGTGTATGATGGAAACAACTTTGTCTATCATGTGGGCGGGCGCACAGCATTGGGCATTCAGCGATGTGCACCAGAGCAAACAAATGAAAGATTTGTGCCCAACAGGGTTGGCATGCATCATCTCTGCCTACGCGCCCGCTCCGCCGAGGATGTGGACAAGGTTGGCGAAAAACTGAAAGAAATGGGTGCCTATATTGACCGCGGCCCGATGTTGGGTGATTTTGCTCCCGGGTATTACTACATAGTTTTCGAAGACCCCGACGGCATTCGATTGGAGGTCAATTTCGTGCCCGGAAAGGGGCTTCTGGCAGGCAAAGACGGCCCGCTCAGTCCAAGCGATGACCCAAACTGGGATCAAAACCCACCGGATCGCTCAGGCTGCTGCTAAACCAAGAAAGCCGCCTTAAGGATAGGCTGGATACTCGTTCGACCGTAACAGCGCGGTGGCATCAATCTCAGCCAGCAAGTTCGGTGTCATAGCAAGCAGGGTCCGACCGAGGGCGTCCTTCGGAGCCATAAACTGCAATTTCAGCAGCGCTGCACGAGCATCATAAACAGAAGAGCCGTCTCCTTGCAACAGCCTGACTTTGGCATAATGAAACAGCAGTTTCGGTTCATTTGGAGATAGTTCGAATGCGCGTTTGAAAGCGGCTAACCCAACATCGCGGCGCGCATTGAAAAGGATATTTGCGACCAACGGCCCGAGCCGACCTGTCAATGTTAAGTGCCACCCACCGTCAGTTGCCTGAACCCAAGGATCATGCGGAGCAAGCGCCAATGCAACATCAATTGCCGCTCTAGCCTCCTCACCCTTTGCTATCGCTGCTTGATTTGGCAGGAATTCAGCCTGCAATCCACGGGCTATTGCAGCATCAAGGTGCGCCT
>JAYPXD010000307.1:0-4568 GCA_038135395.1 Alphaproteobacteria bacterium
CGCAGAGCAGTGGACCACCGACGCCAAGTGCGTGTCGTCGTAGTCCAGGCCATGGATTAGCGTGCCGTTCAACAGCACCTGGTCGCGCAAGGGCAGGGACAATGGCAGGCCAATCACCGGATAGTCGCCGCTGCCCGCCAGGCCGCCGATCGCCGTCGCTGCGCGCTGGGCAAATTCGAACGTGGTCGATGCCAGCGCAATGCCTAGGCAGTCGAGAATATGCAGCTTGGCCCGTTCGATCACCGCGGCTGGCACGTCTCCCAGGCTCAGGCCATCGGTGAACAGGGCCAACTGATGTGAGATCGTTCCGCCGCCATCGCTGGCATTTGTGGTTGTGGTTTCAGCGGCTTTGGTTGGCGCATTCATCGGGCGGGCTCCCTCGGGTTCGTCCTTTGGCGACTATACCGGCGCCTGCGCTACAACGCGAGGCTCAGTTGTTGGCCAGGCGCCGGCGGAACGGTGAATAGGTCGGTTCGCAACTCCTGAAGCCGGCGATTGAGGCCGAACCGCCGCGCCGCCATCGCAAACCGTTGGCGGATCTGGTCGGCGTATGGCCCTGTACCCTTCATGCGTTCGCCAAAGCGGCTGTTGTAGAGTGCGCCGCCGCGGGTCTGCCGGACCAGGCTCTCTACCTTAGCGGCTCTGTCCGGGCAATTGCTGGTCAGCCACTCGCGGAACAGGTCCTTAATTTCAAGGGGCAGGCGCAGCAGCGTGTAGGCGGCTTCGCTTGCGCCGGCTTCCGCCGCGGCCTCCAGGATCGGTTCGATTTCGTGGTCGGTCAGGCCCGGGATGATCGGCGCGACATTCACGCAGACCGGCACGCCCGCTTCCGACAGCGCCTTGACCGCGTCCAGCCTGCGCCCCGGCGTTGCGGCGCGAGGCTCCATAGCCCGCGCCAGCTTGCGGTCGAGCGTTGTGATGGAGATGGTGACATGGCCCAGTTGCAGCTTGGCCAACTCTGCCCAAAGATCGCTGTCGCGCACCACCAGTGCCGACTTGGTCACGACGCCGACCGGATGGCGGAAGCGCAGCAATTGCGCGACTACGGCGCGGGTGATTTTGTGCTCGCGCTCGACCGGTTGGTAAGCGTCCGTATTCGCGCCTAGCAGGACAAAATCCGGCTTGTAGCGAGGGTCGGTGAGTTCGGCACGCAAAAGTGCCTCAGCGTCGAACTTGGCAAAAAGCTTGGTCTCGAAATCCTGCCCTGGCGACAGGCCCCAATAGGCATGACTTGGGCGGGCATAGCAGTAGATGCACCCATGTTCGCAGCCACGGTAGGGGTTGATGGTGCGGTCGAAGCCAAGGTCAGGCGAGCGATTGTAGGTGATGACATGCCGCGCCGTATCCGCAGTCAGCGTTGTCGGAATCCGGTCTTCTGTTTCTTGATACCAACCGTCATCGACAGCGTTCCGCGTTGTCGCCTCAAACCGGCCGGACCGGTTTGAGACGGCCCCACGGCCCCGTTTGCGGGTTGGCAGATTATCGTCCTGGCCGCTTTGCATTGCCGCGTCTACCCCTGATCAAAAGCAGGAAGACCATCGGATATGTCGTAGTAGCAGCCCTTGTCGGCGACAAAGATGTGCTTGCCCAGGCGAAGGCCTGCGGTGCTTTCCAGGCATCCGGCGGCAATGCCGATTCCGTCTTCGCCGTTCATCCTGTAGAACAGACTGGACCCACAAACACGACAGAACCCACGATGCGCCTGTTCCGAGGAGGCATACCATTCCAGACCGTCTTTCGTTTCGAACTGCAGCGCATTATAGAGCGCGTGGGTGGACGCCCATAGATGACCGCTGGTTCGTCGGCACTGGCTGCAGTGGCAGACGGTGACCGTTTCTCGCACAGCAGCCACTTCGAACCGCACGCGGCCGCATTCGCATCGTCCCTTCATCGTCGCCTGCCTTTCATTGCAATTATGAGAACATAATAGCACAAATCGGAACATGTAAAGAACAAAACTCCTGCGCGCCATGAACGATCTCTCCAAAACCGAAGCCCTCCCCATTGCGGTAGTGATGCCAACGCTGAATGCGGCGGCGGGGGTGGCGTCTGCATTGGAGTGCGTATCCGGACGGGTGATGCAGGTTATTGTCGTCGATGGCGGGTCATCCGACGCGACACAGGCGATAGCGGCGGCAGCCGGTGCCAGTCTGGTCGAGACTGAACGGGGGCGAGGCCTGCAATTGAGGGCGGGAGGCGAGGCGGCGCTCCGGCTGGCCGAATGCGCCTGGTTGCTGTTCCTGCATGCCGATACCCGCCTACCGCCTGACTGGGTCGAGGCGGTGCAGAGGCACATGAATCAGCCGGAGGCAGAGGGAAAGGCGGCGGCTTTTCGGCTGAGCTTGGACGACACCAACCCTGCGGCGCGCCGGATCGAACGCCTGGCGGATTGGCGCTGTCGGCGGCTGGGCTTGCCCTATGGCGACCAGGGCTTGCTGATCCATCGCGAGTTGTATCGGAACGTCGGCGGGTTCAAGGCGATGCCGTTGATGGAGGACGTCGATTTCGTCCGGCGGATAGGTCGTAAGCGCCTGATGCTATTGGAAGCGGAGGCGATCACCTCGGCAGAGCGGTACAGGCGGGACGGCTATTGGATGAGGCCTTTGCGGAACCTGACCCTGATCGGCCTCTATTTCCTGGGAGTCAGTCCGCAGCATCTGGTGCGTTGGTATGGCTAGGCGGGCGAGACGTTGCCGAACGGTCGTCGTGTTCATGCGCGCGCCGGTGCTGGGACGGGTCAAAAGCCGGTTAGCACGGGATATTGGCGCCGTCGCAGCCTGGCAATTCTACAAGCGGTCTAGTCAACGCCTGGTGCGGCGGTTGGAAAGAGAGCCGACCTGGTCGGTTACGATCGCATGGGCGGAGCCGCCCAGCGCCAGCCAGAACCAGCGGCGGCCGCGCAATGTCTGGCAAGGCAGCGGCGACATCGGACGCCGGATGGAGCGGTGTCTGCGCCTAGCGCCGCCTGGGCCGGTCGTGCTGCTGGGCGCGGACATCCCCGGCGTTCGCGCTGGCCATATCCGCAATGCCTTTCGGGCGCTGCAACGCGCGCCTTTGGTATTCGGACCGGCTGGCGATGGTGGATTCTGGCTGGTCGGGGCGCGCAATGGCAGGCAATTGCCGCGGCCGCTGTTCGGCCCTGGCATCCGCTGGTCCTCTGCCCAAACCCTGCGCGATGTCGCCGAACGGCTAAGGCTGCCGCATGCCCTGGCCGATACTCTTGACGACGTCGACTATGCCGCCGACCTGCCGGCCTCAGACAGTCTCACCGGATTTCCGGGCCGCTAGGGTGGCGCGCAGGTCGGTCTTCAGCACCTTGCCATAGTTGTTCTTCGGCAGTGCCTCGACAAAGTGATAGGACTTTGGCCGTTTGAAACGGGCCATGCTTTGCAGGCAATACCGGTCGATTTCGTCCCGATCGGCTTTACTGCCGGGACGGGGCACGATAAAGGCCACGACATTCTCGCCCCATTCCGGATCGGGTTCGCCGATGACGGAGGCTTCCAACACCGCCGGGTGCTGCAACAGCACCTCTTCGATCTCGCGCGGGTAGATGTTGGTGCCGCCGGAGATGATCATGTCCTTCGACCGGTCTTTCAGCGACAGATAGCCGAATTCGTCGAACACGCCGATGTCGCCGGTGTGCAGCCAGCCGTCGCGCAAGGTTTCAGCCGAGGCTTCCGGATTGCCCCAGTAGCCCTGCATGACCACATCGCCGCGCACGCAGACCTCGCCCAGTTCGCCGGCGGGCAAGGGGTTGTCGTCGGCATTGGCGACCATGACCTGGACATTGCTGAACGCGCGGCCGGTGGATGCCAGCCGCGCCGCGAATTGCGGGTGCGAGGCATCCTGCAGTTCGGCGCGGCTAAGGCAGGTAATCGTCATCGGGCTTTCGCCCTGGCCATAAAGTTGGGCCAGCTTTGGCCCCAGCAGGGCATAAGCGGCTTCCGCGTCGGCCAGGTACATTGGGCCGCCGCCATAGGCGATGGTGCGCAAATTGCCGGTGTCGCCGGCCTTCACCGCGGGATGCTCGATCATGCGCTTGACCATGGTCGGCGCCGCAAAAAACGAGACGCCGGTGAAGTTGGCGAGCAGGTCCATGATTTCCGGTGGATCGAATTTGCCGCTTTCCGGCACCACCTGGGCTGCACAAGCGGCGACAAACGGCAGGCCATACAGGCCGCCGCCATGACTCATCGGCGCAGCATGCAGCCAGTGGTCCGACTCGGCGATGCGGTCGATGTCCGTCACATAGCCAAAGATGCAACCCATCAGGTTGCGGTGGCTCAACATGGCGCCTTTCGGCCTGCCCGTGGTGCCGCTGGTATAGAACAGCCACGCCAGATCGGTTGGCTCGCGCTGTTCCATGGCCAGAGGCTCCGCCTGTAGTGCTCTGGCGTATGCGGGCGATCCGGTCACGACCATCGCCTCACAATCGGGCAGGGAGGCAACGAGAGTGGCGATGTCATCCGCCAGATCAGGAGAGGCAAAGGCGAGGCGGGCGCCACTGTTCTTGATGATGTAGGTGAAGTCGCTGATATGCAGTTTGGCATTGATCGGTACAGCGA
>JAYPXD010000308.1:0-4534 GCA_038135395.1 Alphaproteobacteria bacterium
CTGCATTCCAGATTCAGGATGACGTGCTGAACCTGGTCGGCGATCAGGACAAGTATGGCAAGGAAATCGGCGGCGACCTTTATGAGGGCAAGCGCACCCTGATGCTGGCGCGCCTGTTTCACCATGCCGATCCGGGCGAGCGGCAAACCCTGTCCCGCTTCTTGGCGACGCGCCGCCATGAGCGCGACGCCCAGTCCGTAGCCTGGGTGATGCAGCGGCTGGACCGTTACGAATGCATCGACTACGCGCGCAAGGCCGCCGGCGAGTTAATCGGGGCGGCCCGGACCGCCTTCGACATCGCGTATGCGGATGCTTCCGGCGAGGACAAGGATTTTATCGGCTATCTGATCGATTACGTTGTGGCGCGCAATTCCTGACCGCTAGAGCAACGCCTAATCTAGTGGAGTCGTTTGATCGGGTGTATCTGCTCTAGCCGGAGTGGATTCCGCTCCCAACAGAGCGGGACCTGCACTAACGCACCTCGGCCGTAATTTGGATGCCGAATGTCTGTGCGCCGCCAACCGATATCGCGCCGCTATAGGCGCCCGGCTTTGCGCCGTTCGGCACGTGGATGGCAATCTCAACGTCCTTGGCGCCGCCGGGCGGGATGGTCATCGATGCTGGGTTCAATCGTATGGCGCTGCGGCTGAGGACATTGTCCTGACCCGAATGCATGTCGGTCGCCGTTAGGCGGAGCTTAGCCGTAGCATCGGTGGCAATGTTTTCCAGCGACAATACCATACGGCCTGTCTCGCCGGGGCGGGTCGGTGTCAGCACATGAAAGGGGCCTTCCACAATAGGCGACTCGCCTGCGTCCTCGGCGAGGACGCTGTTAGCCAATTGCAGAAAGCTGTCGGACGGTTCGGATTCGGAACTTGGGGCTGGGGCCTTGGCCGCTTGCGCGCGCGACACCATCTCCTGGTAGGGCAACCGTTTAAAGTACGGCAATTCCGCCTCCATTCCCTTATCCGTGCAAGTCTTGGCGTTTGCGCCTGTCGCCGATGCTATCGCCCGGCCGCGCATATCCATAGTCTGACTGCCAGACTATGGCCAATCCCGATTTCGTTCAAGGCAGCCTGTTTCCAGGCAAGTCGCCGCCGCGCCTCATGCCGCGGCGAAAACTTTGGCTCAACGCGATATGGTCCGCGCTCCGTTTGGCCAGACTTGCCCGACGCGATGCTGGAGACTTGTCATGTCCAATTCTATTTCTGCCGGATCCGCGGCCCCGCTAGACAAAACATTCGCGTCTGCGGAAGTAGAAGCACGGCATTATGCTTTATGGGAACAATCCGGCGCGTTTGCGGCCGACCCGACCTCCGACAAGCCGCCCTACACGATCATCATGCCGCCGCCGAATGTCACCGGCAGCCTGCATATGGGCCACGGGCTGACTTTTACGCTGCAGGACGTGCTGATCCGGTATTACCGGATGGCCGGTCGCGATGCATTGTGGCAGCCGGGGCAGGATCATGCGGGCATCGCCACGCAGATGGTCGTGGAACGGCAACGGGCCGAGAAGACGTTCACCGGGAACGACCTGGGGCGCTAAGAGTTTATCGACAAGGTGTGGGAGTGGAGGGCCGAGTCGGGCGCAACCATTTCCAGCCAATTGCGCCGCCTGGGCGCAACGGCCGACTGGCCGCGCGACCGCTTTACCCTGGACGAGGGCGTCAGCAAAGCCGTGCGCAAGGTCTTTGTCGACCTGTACCGCCAAGGCCTGATCTACAAGGATAGCCGCCTGGTCAACTGGGACCCGGCGCTGGAAACCGCCATCAGCGACCTGGAGGTGGAGCAGCAGGAGGTCAAGGGCAATCTCTGGTATTTCCAATACCCGGTCGATGGCCAGCCGGGCCGCTTCCTGACCGTCGCCACCACCCGCCCCGAAACCATGCTGGGCGATACCGCCGTTGCCGTGCATCCGGAGGATGAGCGCTACCAGGACCTGATCGGCAAGCACTGCGTCCTGCCCATCGTTGGCCGCAAGATCCTGATCGTCGGCGACGAGTATGCCGACCCCGAAACCGGCTCCGGCGCGGTGAAGATCACGCCGGCCCACGACTTCAACGACTTCGAGGTCGGGCGCCGCCACAACCTGGAAATGATCAACGTCCTGGACCGCAAGGGCCGGATCAACGAAAACGCGCCGGCGGATTACCAGGGCCTGGACCGGTTCGAAGCGCGGAAGAAGGTCGTCGCGGCCATTGAGGAACTGGGCCTCCTGGAAAAGATCGAACCGCACACGCACATGGTGCCTTATGGCGACCGCGGCGGCGTGCCGATCGAGCCCTACCTGACCGAACAATGGTATGTGGACGCCGAAACCCTGGCCAAGCCGGCCATTGAGGCGGTGGAGACCGGACGGACCAAGTTTGTGCCGGAAAACTGGTCCAATACCTATTTCGAATGGATGCGCAACATTCAGCCCTGGTGCATCAGCCGCCAACTATGGTGGGGGCATCAGATTCCCGCCTGGTACGGTCCGGACGGCGAGATCTTCGTTGCCGACAATGAGGATGAGGCGGCCGAACTGGCGCGCAAGCATTATGGCGAGGCTAAGCCGCTGCAGCGCGACCCGGATGTGCTCGATACCTGGTTCTCGTCGGGCCTCTGGCCATTCTCTACCCTGGGCTGGCCGGACGAGACGCCGGAGCTGAAGCGCTATTATCCGGGCGATGTGCTGGTCACCGGCTTTGACATCATCTTTTTCTGGGTCGCCCGCATGATGATGCTAGGCATCCACTTCATGGGCGACGTGCCGTTCCGGCATGTCTATATCCATGCCCTGGTCCGGGATGAGAAGGGCCAGAAGATGTCCAAGTCCAAGGGCAATATCATCGATCCGCTGGAGGTCATCGACGAATATTCCGCAGATTCGCTGCGCTTTACCCTGGCGGTGATGGCGGCGCAGGGCCGGGATATCAAGCTGGCCAAGAACCGGGTCGAAGGCTACCGGAACTTCGGCACCAAGCTATGGAACGCAGCGCGTTTCTGCGAGATGAACCAATGCGCGCTGCCGGCGGATTTCGACCCGGCAAAGGTCGGGCAGACCGTCAACCGCTGGATCATCGGCGAAACCGCCCGCGTCGCGGCGGAGACTGCCCAGGGGATCGAGGCCTACAAGTTCAACGAGGCCGCCGGCGGCCAGTATCAGTTCGTCTGGAACACGTTCTGCGACTGGTACCTGGAGTTCATCAAGCCGATTTTGAATGGCGACGACGCAGCCGCTATTGCGGAAACCCGCGCCACGGCTGCCTGGGTGCTGGATCAGATTTTGCTGATGTTGCACCCGTTCATGCCGTTCATCACCGAGGAACTGAACGCGCATTTCCGCTTTGTGCCGGACCGTCCGTTGATCACGGCGCCATGGCCGGTGCTGGACGGGCTGGAGGCGGCCGATGCCAAGGCCGAGATGGATTGGGTCGTGCGCCTGATCACCGACATTCGCGCCGTCCGCGCCGAAATGAACGTCCCCGCCGGTGCGCAAATTCCGTGCCTGGTGCAGGGAGCGGCTGCTGAGACGCTGGCGCAACTGGCCCAGCATGCCGGCTATATCCATCGCCTCGCCCGGCTGACCGGCGTCGATGCGACCGGCCAGATGCCGAAGGGCGCGGTGCAGATTGTCGTCGGCGAGGCGACCTATGGCCTACCGCTGGCAGACGTCATCGATATCGGCGCCGAGCGCGACCGGTTGGCAAAGGCTATTGAAAAGGCCGACCGAGAGATCGGCGGCATCGATAAGCGCCTCTCCAACCCGGGCTTTCTGGCCAAGGCCGATCCTGCCGTGGTTGAAGACACGCGCGAGAAGCGGCAGGAACTGGCGGGACAGCGGGACAAGCTGACGGCTGCGGTTGCGCGCCTGGCGGACCTTTAGCACCGGGTCCGCAAGTCTGCCTGTGTCGCTACGGCTTCAACGCACGGTACTGCAAGACGCTGGTTCGTTCATACAGCCATGGATATTGCGTCACCATCATCTGCACCCGCGTGATGCGGAAGCCGATCAGGGCGATGGACATCAGAACCGCGGCGTCGATGATGTAACCGGATAGCAGCAGCATCCGGCCGTCGAACAGCGCATAGATGAAAAAGCGGGTCGTGACAGCCAGCAAAAGGCTATAGGCCACCACTTGCCATGCTGGCAGCCAGGACCGCGCGATGGCCTGCCCCATCATAAAGGCGATGCCGCCTGCCAGAATGATGGTCAGGCCAATGTATACGTCTACCGTTGTGCCGAGAAATTGCTCCATCAGTGACCTCCCTCCAGATAGGCGGCCCGCACCTCGGGATTGGATAGCAGGTCTTGTCCGGACCCGGACAGGGTGATGACGCCATTCACCATCACATAGCCGCGATGCGCCAGCCGTAGCGCATGAAAGGCGTTCTGTTCGACCAGAAACACGGTCATGCCGCGTTGTTGGTTGATCGTGCGGATGGCGTCGAAAATCTGCCGGACAATGATCGGCGCCAGGCCGAGGGAGGGCTCATCCAGCAGCAACAGCTTTGGATCGCTCATCAGCGCGCGCACAATGGCCAGCAT
>JAYPXD010000309.1:0-1790 GCA_038135395.1 Alphaproteobacteria bacterium
GGCCGAGAGCGTTGCCATGCACGAACTGATCGATCCGCGCGAGACTCGCGGCTATCTGTGCCAGTGGGTTGAATGGTCGGAAGGGCCCCAAAAGCAACTGCTCGGTCCTAGGGGATTCGGTATCAGGCCATGATCGGCGCAAATTGCTCATTGGTGGGCCTGTATGGGTCGAATGGTCCGAGCGACGACGGTCGCAATTGATCGGGCCGCCGGGCTTTGGGATACCTTTGCGATCGAACCGCTTCCCGGTACCCCTGCCCAAATTTCCAATGCTTCGGAGTTTCGCTCATGCGCCTGTCCGACTTTTCGACCCTGACGTTTGATTGCTATGGCACGCTGATCGATTGGGAAGCAGGGATCGTCGCCGCGACCAGACTCTGGCTTGCCCAAAAAGGCGTGTCTAAGTCCGACGACGAAATTCTGGAAACCTTCGCGCAATGCGAGTCGACGCAACAGCGCGAGACACCGGACATGCTGTATCCGCAGGTGCTGGCGCATACCCTGCGCCGGATGGCCAACGCATGGGCGATTGCCGCAAGCGACGCCGAGGCGGCCGCGTTCGGCGACTCCGTCAAGGACTGGCCGGCTTTCCCGGATGCGGCCGAAGCGCTTGCCCGATTGCAGAAATTCTATCGGCTTGTGATCCTGTCCAACGTCGATCGCGCAAGTTTCGCCCATTCCAATGCCAAGTTGGGCGTGACGTTTGATGCGGTCTATACGGCCCAGGATGTCGGCTCGTATAAGCCCAATCCCGCCAACTTCCGCTATATGCTGGCCAAGGAGGCCGCGGCGGGTATTCCCGCTGTCAAAATCCTGCACACCGCCCAATCCCTGTTTCACGACCATGTCCAGGCCAAGGCGCACCGCCTTACCAGCGCCTGGATCGACCGGCGCCTGGATGTCGACGGCTGGGGCGCCACTATGCCGCCGGAAGCGCCGGTAACCCCCGACTTTCATTTTCCATCCCTCGAAGCCATGGCCGAAGCGCGCGAAGGGGAGTAACCTCTCTGCCAGAAAAGACAGGAGGAACCGACCATGCCGCTAGACACCGCCCGCATTCACGAGGTTCCGGACGACCTGCTGGCCGCCATCGATTATTGCTATGAGCAGGGCTGGACCGATGGCCTGCCGGTTGTGCCACCGGTCGTCGCGCGTGTTGAAGCCATGCTGGCTTACGAAGGCCGCCCTCCGGAAACTATTATCTGTACCCACCCGGCAACCACTTTGGAGCTTTCGGTTCACGCCGCCGCGGTGAATGCCGTGATGGCGGGTTGTCTGCCCGAATATTTCCCGGTGATCGTCGCCGCCTTCGAGGCGATGAATGAGCCCGGTTTCAATTTCCACGGTTCAACCGCATCGACCGGCGGCTCGGCGCCGCTGCTGATTGTCAGCGGAGGCTATGCCGACGACATCGGCATGAATGCGGACGTGAATCTGTTCGGGCCCGGTAACCGCGCCAACGCCACGATAGGGCGCGCGACAAGGTTGATCCTGCGCAATGTCTTTCAGATGATTCCGGGTATTTCCGACAAGTCCACGCAGGGGAATCCCGGCAAGTATAGCTTCTGCATCGCCGAGCGCGCCCGCGGCAATCCCTGGCCTCTGTTGGTGCAGGAACAGGACTATCCCGAAGGCGTGTCCTCTGTGACGTGTTTCGCCGGCGGCGGCTTTTTTAATGTCGAGAACCATGGTGGCTCCACGCCGGAGCAGGTGCTGGGTTCGGTTGCCGATGCGATGGCGAACTATGGCTGCATCACGCTCGGCCAAAGCGTCGTGATCCTGTCGCCGGA
>JAYPXD010000309.1:1800-4527 GCA_038135395.1 Alphaproteobacteria bacterium
ATGGGGTTCATCGCCGGCGCGGGCTGGAGCCGGCGCGATGCGCAGGAATTCCTGTTCCGTCACGCCAGGCGCCCGGTCGAAGGCATGAAGAGCGTCGGGAAATACCGTGACAGCGAATATGCCAAGCAGCATGGGCCCGAGGCGCATACCCTGATTGAGGACGGCTATATTCACCGCGGCCATCGCCCGGAGGATATCCTCATTACCATGGGGGGAGGCGATGCTGGCGGGCATTCGTGCTTTATTCCAAGCTGGAGCCGCGCCCGGTCGTCGCTGATGCAGCACAAGCCAATCGGCGTGTGTATCGATTGCGATTGAGGTCTGGAACGCCGGCAGTCAAATTTCTCTAGGACAAGAAACGGGGAGGCCCAAACTTTATGCAACTGTACGACCCCACGTCCTCAGGCCCTGAGCGTCTATTGAACAGGGCGCCGGTGCTGCCGTCATTGGACGGCAAAACTATCGGCGTCCTGCACAACGGCAAGCTGAACGCCGAGGCGATGCTGTCAGAGATCGCAGCGCTGTTCGCCGAACGCCATGCCTGCAAAATCCTCCCGGTCTATGCCAAGGCCAATGCAAGCGCGCCAGCGCCGGCCGAAACCCTGGCCCTGGCAGCGGCGGATGTCGATTTTCTGATCACCGGCCTGGGCGATTGAGGCTCTTGCTCGACGTGCAGTTTGCATGACGGCATCAGCTTTGAACAGCTGGGCAAGCGCGCTTTGGTGCTTTGCACTACGCCGTTTGAGGTGACGGCCAAAAATATCGCTCGGGTGATGGGGCTGGCCTCCTATCCGTTTCTGCTGGTGGACCATCCCATCGGCAGTTGCAGCCTGCCGCAACTGAAACAACGGGCCGAAGTCGCCTACCGGCAGGCTCTTCCTATTCTCCTGACGGCGTGAGAGATCAAAGATGTCCACTATCGACCGGATCGTAATTGACCTTTTCCGGGTACCCTTACCTGTGCCGATGGAGGCCTCGGCTGCCGGCGTAATGCGGGCTTTCGACATGGTCGCTGCCCGTATCACCGATAGCGATGGCCTCACCGGCGTTGGCTATACCGTCTGCCATGAGGGCCAGGGGCCGGCCATTGCGGCGCTCTGCGACGGACCGTTTCGGGCGGTGCTACAGGGGCAGGATCCGGACCGCATCGAAGGCTTGTGGCGGCAAATGTACAAGGCCGTCCACTATGCCGGTCGCGGCGGTTCGGCGACGTTCGCTTTGGCGGCAGTGGATGTCGCGCTTTGGGACCTCAAGGGCAATCGCCTGGGCACGCCGCTCTGGCGGCTGCTGGGCGGAGCGAATCCGAAGGTGCGGGCCTATGCCGGCAATATCGATCTGAATTTCCCGGTCGATAAGCTGTTGGCCGGCGGCATGGCCAGCGTCGAGGCGGGCTTCCGTTCCGTCAAGATGCGCTTGGGCCGGCCGACCCTGCGCGAGGATATCCAGCGCGTCGCTGCCATGCGCGAGCACCTGCCGGACGAGATCGAGCTGATGGCCGACGCCAACGAGGCTTGGCGCGTGCACGAAGCCGTGCGAGCCCTGCACGAATTGCGGCCCTTCGGCATGATCTGGCTGGAGGAACCGATTTCGCCGGACGATACTGCCGGCTATGTGCACCTGCGCCAGCTGGGCCTGGTGCCGATTGCGCTTGGAGAAAACCATCATACGCTGCCGGAATTTGCGGCACTGTTTGCCGCCGGCGGCGTCGACATGCCTCAGCCGGACCTGACCACCTGCGGCGGCATCACGCCGTTTATGAAGGTCGCGCGCATGGCTGAGGCCTTCAATTTGCCGGTGCTAAGTCATGGCGCGCACGACCTCCATATTCATTGCATGGCGGCTGCGCCGAACGCGGCGTATTTGGAGTGGCACGCGTTCGGTCTGGACCAGTTCATGAGTGATCCACTCAAGGTTTCGAACGGCTACGCTACGGCGCCGGAACGTCCAGGCCATGGCGTAGTGTTCGATTGGGACAGGCTAAAGGCCTTGCGGCCGGATTAGGCCTCGGCTGAGCGACGCCGGATGCCAGCAGCCAATGCAACGGCGCCACCCGCCAGTAGGGCGAGCGGTGCCGGGCTTGGCGTCGCGACGATGTTGACAGAGGTGGGCGAGTAGGCGCCGATGGTCTCCGGCACGTTGTACTCGAACGGACCGACGCCAACGAAATCCAGGAACATGCGCTGTGGTTGCGTACCGGAGCCGGGGACGAATGCGCTGAACAGGTTCTCGTCCAAGACGGTCGATGACAGTGGATCGGAATTTTGCTGGGAAATAAGGCGGACAGCAACCAACTGCGCTGTGCGAACCAGCATGTTGGGCAGCTGCGTGGCATAGACCAGCGGGCCATTCGTCAGGTTGATCTGGAATTCATAACTGTCAAACCCGGGAGAATCGATCAAGGCAATGCTGCTGCTGGAGATATTCAACGGGCCATTGATCGAAACCGCAGGATCGCCGACCGGATCGGCAATGTTCAGCGAGAGGGCGGCGACTGTGTTGGTCGTGGTCTCGTAGGTGATGTTCACCGAAAACCCGATGCCGTTGATCAGTCCGAGGGTGCCGGTTCCGCTCAGACTTGCTTGAACCAGGTAGGCTTGCGCCGGGGCCGCCCAGGCTGCTGCCAGAACGAGAAGGAGGAGCTTTTTCAAGGAAAAACTATCCGCAATGCTAAGAATTGAAGAGATTCCAATCTATACAGCATCGTGGAAAACCATCAAGGCCCATTAC
>JAYPXD010000310.1:0-4509 GCA_038135395.1 Alphaproteobacteria bacterium
AGACGCCGCGGGTGTCGGGAGATTAAGCTATTGATATCGTTAGAGACGGTGGTCCACGTGGGGCCTACGGCAGGAACTATAGTCCGGCCGCGGGTACCACAAACTAGAGTTAACCACGATTAACCCATTGTTCTCCAACGATATCCGTCATCGGTATCGCGGGGAGACCACCGTACAGAATGCCACCTCAATATTGCCAATCGAAAATGCAAATTCGCTCGATGATTCCTGTTCGCAACTCCTTTTTGGCCTTTTTGGTTATCGCCATTTCGATTGGAACGGGCGTACCGTCAGTTGCAAAGGACCGAAACGTTGAAAGGGCGCAACAGATCCTAGCCATGTCGGGTTTTGAACCAGGTCCGGTTGACGGGCTTTGGGGGCAGCGCACATCAAACGCTATTAATGAGATGCTTGCCGAGGCCAATTCTTCGGCGCCTCTGATTGCGGATCAAAAACTAAATCCTTCAGTTTTTCGAACCATGTGGCAAATTTATCAGCTGCGGACTGAGGCTGCCGAGGCGGAGAAGCCCCATTTGCAACAGATAATCGATTTAGCTGATGCTCGACACCTTTTGGAGCGTGCCGGAATTGGCGCCCATCCAAGCGAGATTGTTGAATTGGTCGGTTTGACCCGCAGCCAAGCGGTCACCCATGTTCTAAGCGGAATTGACGGTAGCCGAACCAGTTTGGAGCCACCTTCTTTTTTATTATCGCCTTCAATACCGCAGTATTGGATCCGATGGGATTATGAGGAGGAAGAAAGACAAGCCTTCCGTATAGCACGTGATCAAGAAATGGGAGAACTTCGCAACTGGTGGGTGAGGGAGATGATAGCAACTCCGAACCCGCAGGCGGAACGGCTGATCCTTTTATGGCATAATCATTTTGTCACCGCCTACTCTGGTGTACAAGAAGAAGTTCACGCCGTTGCGCGGCAGCACTGGACCTTTCGAGAGCTGGGGCATGGCAGTTTCCGTGACCTTACCCATGCGATGGTGCGCGATCCAGCAATGTTAAACTATCTGGACAACAACCGCAGCCGCAAGGAACAACCGAACGAGAACCTCGCACGCGAGTTGATGGAATTGTTCGTTATGGGCGAGGGTAATTACACCGAGGAGACGGTTAAAGAAGTGGCCCGTGCCCTCACAGGCTATAGCTATAATCAGATGCGGAACTTTGAGTTTGAGTTCAATTCGTGGGACCATGATAGAGGAACAAAGTCGGTGCTGGGCCAACGCGGAAACTTCGATGGCGACGATATTGTCGACATCCTGCTGGATCAGCCCGCCGCGGCCGAATTCGTTGCGCGTAGGTTCTGGAAAGTCTATATTTCCGATTTCAATATTGACGAAGTCGAAATCCAGAACATCGCATCCGTGTTCCGCGATAGCGATTATGAAGTCCCTGTGCTACTCCGCGCGGTGCTGACATCTCAAGCGTTTTGGGCGCTCGAAAACCGAGCGACCATCGTTAAATCCCCAGTAGATTTGCTTGTCGGCGGTGTTCGTTCGACCGGAGTTCTACCCGATTGGTGGGCGGCGCTACCAAACCGGATGGCTAACCTTGGCCAAAATTTATTTGAGGCGCCAAATGTCGCCGGTTGGCCCGCTGGGGCGGACTGGGTGACCCCCTCGCGGATGCTGCTGCGGGGCGAGATGCTCAGCGATCTGGCGATGGTTAAACCCCTTCAGCTTGAGCAGGACCAAGATATGGTGATGTCGGCTATGATGGGGGGATTGGCTGAGGAAAACACAATGAAGCCATCGTCAGATAGCACTGCGGGTCGTGCTGTCTACGTTCGTTACGCCGCCGAAGATTTTGAAGGGCCACCGCGTTTCCGAATCGGTATTAGCAGTCTTGATGGCGATGCTTGGCTAAGTCCAACTGAAATTGCCTCAGGCGGCATTGATACGGGGCGTTTTGGTCGAGTTGATACGGCTGACCTGCCTTGGCGTCTTGCCCGCTTAGAAATCCCTGATGATATCGTTCCGGCAGAAATTACAGTGTATTTTGAAAACGACCACTGCTGCGGCCCGGGTGGTTCTGATGGTGGAGACAGGAATCTATACGTGGATTGGGTTGCGCTAGATCGGCAACTTTATCCTGCTGTTGAGGGCGTTCAGCACACCTGCTCAGATCCTGCAACTCCAGGAAATATGTATTGCAGCGGCCGTTTGAAATTGACGGAGTTCGTTGAGCTTTCAAGCCATGAGGCCAAGCAAACTGAAGTCGGCCAGCCGAAACAGGGGCTTCAGGTTGATCGCGTTGCTTATGAATGGGGCGACACCTTCGATCCAAACTCGGATTGGCAAAGTGTCAGCTTCGGCCTTCTGAAACCTCGTCTAGGGTCAATAAAGGTTGATGCAATCCGCATATACGTTATCCGTAATCGCAGTGAGAAGGGCATGCGCACCTTACTGCAATTCGAAGATCGTTCCTGTTATCCGACTTGCCTCGGAGGGCCGTTCCCCAGTGCCGCGTATACCGACAGAGAGTCTGGTGCGCAGCAGATTAACTTGGTTCTTTTAGGCCCCGAATGGAACGAGGAACGTGCCCAGTGGAACCAACTGACTGATGCACAACGGGCCTTTGTATCTTCCATCTGGATGGCCGTCCCTGACATTATAGAGCAGTCCAAACAGGGCCGAAATTGGCGTGAACGCAATGCCGACTCCCAATTGGGCGGTTGGGAGAAAGTGCTGGAACAGATCGTGCGCACTTTACCGGAGTCACGATATTCTCGTTATGCCCCGGACGAGACTTTGCAAATTGTTACCTCGGCAAATGAAGGCGCCATGATGATGTCGATGATGAGCAGCCTGACTAACACCAGCCCCGACCAGATTGCCGGCTTTTTCCGCGATCAAGCCCAATGGACAGAGTGGGACGAGCTAATCGGGGCCGTTACCCCGGCGGAGATCTTCCTGGCTAGTGCACCGGTATCGGTCTCGGCGACAACCTCGGACCTAAACGATCTGTTCCTCGATCCGATCTATAATTTGAAATAACTTAGCGAGGTCTCAATTGAACCGACGTACTCTATTGAATGCCTTGGTCGCAGGGCTTGCTATTCCACTAGCTCCTATCCGTCTGGCACATGCGGCACAACGCAGCGGCCGACGCCTGATTCTGGTAGAACTTTCCGGCGCTAATGATGGGTTGAATACCGTAGTGCCTATCAACGATGAGCGTTATCGCGAGATCCGGCCAAACATCGGCCTTAAAGCGCAAGAGGTGTTCGACATCGGCAACGGGTTGGCCCTGCATGATTCTCTGAAACCCCTCGATGAAGCACTGCAAGCCGGGGACCTTGCCGTAATTCAGGGACTTGGCTACCCAGGTCAGAACCGGTCGCACTTCAAATCCATCGCGCTTTGGGAAACTGGTGGTGATGGAAATCGGGGAGGGAAAACCGGTTGGCTGACCGAAGATATCGAGGGCATGGGAAGCGCAAATGAATTCGACGCCCACGGTATTAGCCTTGATGGCGGCATGGGAGTGTTTACTTCTTCCACCGGCGTATGGCTTTCGATGACCTCAATCAGCCAGTTCACCAGCTTGGGTGAGGCCACGTCGCGGGTCGCGTCAAACTCCAGCGGGGTGTCAGCCGCGGGCAATCCGGCCTTGTCGATGGTTCTAGATCGTGGGCAGTCCCTGAACTCCGCAATGACTCGGATATCCACCAAGATCAGCGCAATGAAAAATCGAAATGAGCTTCGGATCAACGCCGGCGAGCTGGGTCGCCAGGCTGCAATGGCCGCGCAACTAGTGCAGGCAGGCATCGATGCACCGGTGATCAAGCTCAAGATCGGTGGGTTTGATACCCATGAATACCAATACTGGTCCCACAAGAACCTTTTAAGTGATCTTGGAAATGCCCTGGCAGGACTGCGTTCAACGCTCATCCGCAGCGGCCATTGGGAATCTACGCTGCTGATGACTTATAGTGAATTTGGACGACGGGCGGTGGAAAATAGGTCTGAAGGAACCGACCACGGTACGGCTGCTCCGCATTTTCTCATGAGCGGCGCACTAGAAGGTGGGATATGGGGCGTGCATCCCGACCTTAACGCGCTTCAAGAAGGCGATATGCAATTCACTATGGACTACCGCGCAGTCTATCACATGGTACTATCAAATTGGTTCGGACTTGAGCAGAACCGATTTCAAGAGTTCGACAAATCTGCCATTGAGGGACTTCTAAAGGTGTGAGTTACCTTTAAGTCTTTATGTGTGGGCCGAATACCAAGCCTATTTTATTATTTAGCAAGGTAAAACTGCCCACGGAATGCCCAAGTTCGCCTGCAGGTCGCAAATTGATGGAGATCTTTGCCGACCTTACAGAATTAAAACTGTCTTAACAGGAAATATCTTAGCTCTAGCGGTAAGTCAGACTTCGTCTGCAGATATTGTTGTTAGAGTTTAAAAATTTCTATTTTGTCGTCCTCTTTAACCACTTACTGAGGATCTCCAGAGAGCACCCACGGCCATAGGTCTCCCCGACGC
>JAYPXD010000311.1:0-492 GCA_038135395.1 Alphaproteobacteria bacterium
TTTGAGCGCGGCATCGGGTTCCAGCAATTTTACGCCGTTGTTCTTAACGGCTTCATCCAGCGCATTTTTGCCCTCCGCGACGTAGGCAATGACCGTATCGCTGACCAGCTTTGGCAGATTTTTGGCGATTGCCTTGCGCTCGGCATCGGACAAAGATTGCCAGCGGTCTTTGTTCATATTCATACCCTCGCCGCCGATATAGGCGCCGAGCGGGTAGTTGGTAACGCCCTTGATCACGTCCTTCAGGCCGTAAGAATTAAGCCATGCCGTCGATCCGGTCGTGCAATCGGCCTGGCCGCGCTGGAGCGCCTCGTACATTTCGGCGGTGGTGATGCTGACCGGTGTTGCGCCCAGGTCCTGCATCAGGGGGCCATGACGGCCGCCAACGCGAATCTTGATGCCCTTAAGGCCTGCCAGTGTGCTGACTTCCTTGTTGCACATGATGTAGAAGATATCAGTGTTGTAGCGGGCAAGCGCGACCTTGTTATGCTT
>JAYPXD010000311.1:502-4448 GCA_038135395.1 Alphaproteobacteria bacterium
CTGCAAGGCACTCTGGGCAGTTCAACAGGAATGTCTGATTGATCGCACCGGCATAGACCAGCGGCTCGTCGACCAAGAGCCCCACGTCCGCGATCACCACGGACACCGGAAGATCGCGCTTCAGATACACGTCTACGATCAGGGCGCTGTCGACAACGTCGTCTTTTACGGTTTGAAGAGCTTCCTTCGGGCCGCCCATGGCGCCACCGGAGAACAATTCCCAGTGCAGTGAGCCTTTGGTATCCGCCTCAACCCGTTTGAAAAATGGCTCCAACCCGTGCGAATGAATCACATGGGTGGCAGGCAGGTAACTGCCGTACGTCAACTTGGTTTGCGCCTGGCTCGACCCGATTGCACTCAGCGCCATCAGAAAGCTGGCAACACCTACGGCCATGGTTTTAATAGGTAGTCTTGGCATTGGGGGCTCCTCGGACCGGTTTTGATTTGGATTTATGAATGGGCACGACTTGGATTTTGATGGAATACACCGGTAGCGATGCCGTATGCTCAAGGGTAATTCCCGGGTGCAAGCGTCAGGCGATCCGGGTGTGTAAAAAGTACTGAACCGTACCCGATGCCCACGTCGGGCACATGCTTCTACTGTATATATCGCAGTGGAAACTTGGCGCTTATTTTCAGCGCTTTTCAATATCTATTTTTTAAAGTCGAATAGAAAAATTATGGGTAAAACCGCGGCGCGAATTCAATGGTTCCGCCGCGGTTTATGATCCGTCAGCGGCCTTTCCAGACCGGCACCCGACGTTCGGTCATGGCGCGCACGCCCTCTTTGAAATCATCCGTCACCCGCAGGCGGTCCTGGATTGCAAGTTCATGATCGGTTGCGGCCTTGACCCGGTCAGCCAGGTCGCCGCGCATGGTTTTGCGGGTCTCCAGGATGGAAATCGGCGAGCACTCGGCGATCTCGGTGGCGAGAGACACGGCTTTTTCCCGAAGCTCATCCATCGGGACCAGGATGTCGACCAGGCCCCATTCCAGCGCTTCTTCCGCCTTAATCCGCCGGGATGTATAGAACATCAGCTGCGTGCGCGACTTGCCGATGACTTCCGGCAGGGTCACCGTCAGGCCGAAGCCGGGGTGAAATCCCAACCGGGTAAAGTTGGCGGAGAACCGGGCTTCAGGGCAGGCGACACGTAAGTCCGGCACCAGCGCCAAACCCAGCCCGCCGCCAACCGCGGCTCCTTGGATCGCGCCGATGATCGGCTTTGGCGTCCGGAACAGGCGCACCGCTTCTTGATAGAGGTGGCCTCTCCGCGGCTTCGATTCCTTCACCGGTTGCGTGAAGTTGCCGCCAGCACAGAAGTTTTTGCCCTGCGCGCACAGAACGATGGCCCGGCAGTTGTTGTCGGCGCCCAGGTCCTCGCACGCGGCTGCAATCGACTCGATCAGGTCATAGTCGAAATAGTTGTGCGGCGGCCGCTGCATTTCGATCACGGCGACGTAGTTATCCAGGGTTACGCCGATTTCGGGGTAGTTGCCGTAGGGGGTGGCCATGGAAGGGATTCCTTTTGGGAAAGGGTTAGCGCAGGCCCAGCCCGCGGGCGATGATACCATTTAGGATTTCCGTCGTGCCGCCCTGAATGGTCAGCTTCGGCGCGATCGTAGTGGCGAATTCCAGTACGCGCTGGAATGAGGCCATGTTGGTCGGGTCGGGATCGACAAAGGCCGCCAGGTCGCGGGCGCGCGCCGGCAGGGCTTGTTCCCACAGCGTGCCCAGGTTCTTGACGATCGAGCCTTGCAAGGTCGGCTCCAGCCCTTCCGCCAGCATGCCGTTGACCGAAACCGACATGCGCCGGAGCGTGTGCAATTGCGCCACCAGCCGGCCGACGCCTTCGGAACCGCGCAGGTCCGGTTCGGCGCCCAGCACCCGCACCAGTTCGGTCAGGATGTAGAAGGTCTCCAGAAAGCGCTCCGGCCCGCTGCGCTCGTAGGCCAGTTCGCTCGTTGCCTGTTTCCAGGCCTGCCCCGGCGTTCCCATGACGTATTTGTCGGCGACGAAAGCGTCCTCGAACACCACCTCGTTAAATTCATGGCGGCCAACCATGTTGATGACGGGGTTAATGGCGATGCCTGGCGTCTTCATGTTGACGACAAATTGGGTTAGCCCCTCGCGCCGGTTTTCCTTGGTCGGCGGCGCGGTCCGGAACAGGCCGATCATATAGTCGGCCTGATGCGCGCCGCTGGTCCAAATCTTGGTGCCGTTGATCATATAGCCGCCGTCTGTTTTGGTTGCCCGCGTCGTCGCGCCGAACAGGTCGGAGCCGCTGCCCGGTTCGCTCATGCCGATGCAGAAGGTGCAGTCGCCGGCGATAATGGCGGGCAGTATCTCATTCTTCACCTCTTCCTGGCCGTATTTCATGATAGTCGGCCCGGATTGGCGGTCGGCAGTGAAGAACGACCCCGTCGGCGCTGAGACGGCCCGGAATTCCTCAGTCATCACATAGCGCTCCAGGAAGCTGCGCTCCTGGCCACCGTATTTCTTTGGCCAGGTCATGCCGATCCAGCCTTTGGCGGCGACGCGCTTGGCAAAGGGCCGGTTAAAACGGTCGCCTTCGCTCTTATCCATGGGATCGAACGTGCCGGCGGCGATTTCTTCTTCAATGAAAGCGCGGACCTCGCCGCGCAGGACATCGCATTCCGGCGGCAGGCGGATGGGGTCGAATTGCAGGACGGATGCAGTCATGGCGAAAGTCCTTGGTCTTGTAGAATGTTTATCGGGACGCGAGCAGGGGCCACAGCGCATCCGCGCCGTTCCTGGCCATCGCGTTGCCCAGGCGGACGGCCCACACGGCCTCGCTGCCGAATTCATCGCGCCAGGCCCAAAGACGTTGCGTGAAGCGATGCAGCACGTGTTCCTGGGTAAACCCAATCGCGCCATGCGCCTGGTGGGCGATCGCGGCGCCCTGGCCGGCAGCCTCGCCGCAGCGGATTTTGGCGCTGGCGATTTCCAGCAGCATGGCGTCGCCGCCGAGGCCATCGCCGTTGGCGATCGCTTCGTTTGCAGACCCGGAGGCCGCCGTCGCCGCTGCAGCCTCACAGGCCAGGCGGGAGAGGTTGTGCTGCACCGCCTGGAAACCGCCGATGTTCCGCCCGAACGCCTTGCGTTCCTGCGCGTACTGGACCGAGATGTTCATGGCCGTCTCCAGCGCGCCGGCAATCATAGTGGACCGAGCCGCGGCGCCCATCATCTGCAGGTCGTCGGCCGAGATCGGAACCGGCTCGCAGCGCAGCGGCTGGACGCCGGTAAAGTCTACGGCGCCCTGGCGGTCGAGCGCGATCGTGCGGCCGGCTTCTATCCGGCAATCTGCGGCGGCGACCAGCGCCACATGTGCCTGGTCGCCCTTGTGGGCGACAATAGCAATGTGGGCGGTCTCTCCTGCATAGGGGATTTGCTTGGCCGTGCCGGACAGCCGGCCGTTTGCGTCGATCTCAATCCGGTCCTTCGCCCGCTGCGGCGCAATCGTCATGGGGCCGGCGGGACAGGTGATGCCGGCCTTCTCCAACAGCCAGCCGGCCAGTAGGGTTTCGCTCAAGGGCACCGGTACGGCATAGCTGCCGGCGACCCGAAGCACGTCGAACCCATCGAACAAGCCAGCGCCGGCGCCACCGACTTCATCCGAAACCCAGGTCAGCGTCAGCCCGGATTCCTCCAGTGCGTCCCAAAGCGGGCCTTTCCAGCTATCGTCTTTTGCGTTGTTCAGCGTCTGCGGATCGCAGAGGTCGCGGAATATCCGCGCTGCAGTATCGACGATTATAGTGTCGCGTTCGGACATAAGGACAGCAGCCTTCTCATGGCGAATTTTCCATGGAAAGCATCCTAGGCCCGGTCTATCGCGGTCTCAAGAACTTGTGGGGGGAGGCGATGGTGCCGCCGGAGTGGATTGAACACTCGACCTCACCCTTACCAAGGGTGCGCTCTACCACTGAG
>JAYPXD010000312.1:0-4435 GCA_038135395.1 Alphaproteobacteria bacterium
ACCCAACGCTCTACAGCTTCTCGTCTGAAAATTGGAACCGGTCGGTCGAGGAGGTCGATGACCTCATGGGGCTGCTGCGGTACACGATGCAGCGCGAAGCTAACGATATGGACCGCCGCGACGTACGCCTGCGCGTCATAGGCGACCGGACGCGTTTGCCGAACGATGTGTTACGAACCATCGAAGCTATGGAGGAAAAAACAGCAGGCAACAGGCGCATGACAGTTGTAATCGCCCTGAGTTACGGCGCGCGTGATGAGATCGTGATGGCGGCGCGACATTTGGCTGAAAAGGCTACCCAGGGCGAAATTGTGCCATCCGATATCAACGCAGAACTATTCGGTCAGCATCTTTACACCCACGATATTCCCGACCCCGATCTGTTCATCCGGACCGGCGGGGAAAAGCGGATCAGCAATTTTCTGCTATGGCAATCTGCCTACGCAGAGTTTGTGTTTGTTGATCGCTACTGGCCAGATTTCGACCGTGCCACTCTGATCGACGCAATTTCGATGTTTCAGAGCCGCGAACGCCGGTTCGGTGGGCGAATTGGCTAGGCCGGTAGATGTTACATTGTTCGTCGGAACCGGGCATCTCACACGACGGATAGTGGCGGCGTCGGTTATGGTGCCGGTTACCCTCGGCCTAACATGGTGGGGTGGCTGGCCATTTAATTTGCTGATAATTGGGGCCGCCGGACTGTTGGCAAGGGAATGGTCCCGCCTTTGCGGCGTTGATCCCCAGAGTGGGCTTGGATTAGCGCTCATCGCTGGTACCGTTCTGACGTTGCTGGCGGCACTTGTGCTCGATCGGCATGCGTCCGCAGGCTTGGCAGGACTTGGGCTGTCGCTACCGCTGTTTTTGCTGGCCAACCGATCCTTTGGCCGGCAAAGGGCGTTCTGGCTCGGCTTTGGAATGATGGCAATTTTGCCGGCCGGCCTTAGCCTGGTCTGGATGCGCGCGACGGAGCCGCACGGGCTTGGCCTGATCTGCTGGGTTATGGCGGTCGTATGGGTGACCGACAGCGCCGCTTTTGGAGTGGGCCGTGCGGTGGGCGGGCCACTGCTGGCTCCAAAAATTAGTCCGGCGAAGACTTGGGCCGGGTTGGCCGGTGGGCTGGCAGCGGCAACCCTTATCGGTGGTGCCGCGCCGATTGTGCTTGGCCATGCCGGTGTTGCTTTGGCGGCGTTTGTCGGACTAGTAGTTGGGATTGCCGCTGCGCTTGGAGACTTGTTCGAATCTTATATCAAGCGCAAGTTTAAGGCGAAGGATTCTGGCGGCCTGATCCCGGGCCATGGCGGAGTGCTGGACAGGCTCGATAGCCTCCTCGCTGCTGCGCCGGTTACCGCCGCAATATATCTGGCGGGATGGAGATGGCTATGAAGGGTCAGCGCAGCGTTTCAATCTTGGGAGCAACCGGTTCGGTTGGTGAGACGACCTGCGCCTTATTGGCCGAAGCGCCGGATTGTTTCCGGGTGGAAGCCCTGACCGGCAATCATAACGTGTCCGGCATGGTGCGGCTGGCCCGTCGGTTACGTCCTGCGTTCGTTGCCATGGCCGATGATCAAGCAGCGAAATCGGTCCGGCACGCGCTTTCTGACTTGCCGGTTCACGTCGCCGGCGGTGAAGGCGCGGTATTGGAAGCGGCGCAACGACCTGCCGATTGGATTATGGCGGCAATCGTCGGCGCGGCCGGGTTGGCGCCGACATTGGCTGCTGCCGCGCAAGGGACTACCGTCGCCTTGGCGAACAAAGAAAGCCTGGTTTGCGCCGGGCATTTGATGACAGCGGCCATCAAAAAAGGCGGCGGTCGATTGTTGCCGGTCGATAGCGAGCATAATGCAATTTTCCAGGTTTTCGATCAGGCGCAGCGCGATACCATCGATCGGATTATCTTGACGGCTTCCGGCGGGCCGTTCCGTACCGCCAGCTTGGACGCTATGCGGGCGGCGACGCCGGCGGCGGCGTTACGGCATCCGAACTGGGATATGGGCGCCAAGATAACGATCGATTCCGCGACCATGTTTAACAAGGGCCTGGAATTGATCGAAGCCGGCCACCTGTTCGATATGTGTGAGGATCGCATCGAAGTTGTCGTTCATCCACAATCGATTGTTCATAGTCTGGTTGCTTACAAGGATGGTTCGATCCTGGCCCAGATGGGTTTGCCGGACATGCGGACACCTGTGGCGGTGACTCTGTATTGGCCGGATCGGGCGGACTGTGCATCGGATCGACTGGATTTGACCCGCATGGGCGATCTGACGTTTGAGGCGCCGGATCAGGAGCGGTTTCCCGCGCTAGCCCTTGCCAGAGCGGCCATGCGCTCGGGCGGAACTGCGCCAGCCGTGTTAAACGCTGCCAATGAGGTTGCCGTTCAGGCATTTCTCGCGGAAGAAATCGGCTTTTTGGATATTGCTGCAATCGTCGAAACCTGCCTGGAACGAATGCCGGTAGAACCCTTGGATGAATTGTCGACTTTGTGGGAGGTGGATAGAACAGTACGAAAGATGGCCAGGTCCGTCATTGAACTTTCGCCAAAACCAGTTTCATATGCTCGGGCCGCCGGATAAAAAATCAGGAGATGTAACCCAGTGGTAATTTTTGACTATATACTTCCATTCATTGTGATTTTATCGATTTTGGTATTTGTACATGAGTATGGGCATTTTTGGGTTGCCAGAAAATGTGGGGTTTTTGTCGAGGTTTTCTCCATCGGGTTTGGGCGGGAGATATTTGGCTGGCATGACCGACATGGTACCCGTTGGCGCGTGGCGGCATTGCCGCTGGGTGGGTATGTGCGGATGCGCGGCGATGCCGATGAATCATCGTCACCGGATAAACTGGCCCTGGCGCGGATGTCGCCAGAGGAAAGAGCCTCGGCATTTCCAGCACAGCCGGTATTGAGTCGGATGGCGATCGTTGCTGCTGGTCCGGCAGCGAATATCCTGTTCGCTATCGTTGTGATGGCGATCTCCTTTATGTGGATCGGTCAGTCTTATACTCCACCCGTTGTCGGAGACGTATTGCCGGATAGTCCGGCGCAAAAGGCTGGCTTTCTGCCCGGCGATCGCTTTCTGCGATTGGACGGCGAGACGATGCAGCGGTTTGAAGACTTGCAACGCGCGATAGCGCTGCATCCTGACCAGGCCATGGTTGCAGACGTTGAACGAGGGCAGCAGATACTCCAGCTTCGCCTGGTCCCTGAACGAGTGGAAGTGCTGGACAGTTTCGGTAATCCACAGGCTTTTGGCCGCATTGGCGTGTCCCGCACAGGCTACGAGGTGATGTACCATGACCCATGGTCTGCGACCGTGGAAGCCATCCGGCAATCGTGGATACTGTCAAAAACAATCGTCGATGTGGTCTGGCAAATCGTTACCGGAACTCGACCAGCTAATGAGATCGGCGGAATCGCGCGAATTGCGCATATGTCTGGCGAAGTAACTCAGGTCGGTATTGCCGCAGTTTTGCATTTCATGGTGCTGCTTTCCATTAACTTGGCGCTAATTAATCTGTTACCGGTGCCAATGCTTGACGGCGGACATTTGCTGTTTTTTGTGATCGAAGCATTGCGCGGCAAGCCTTTGTCCGAGCGGATCCGCGACGCCGGATTAAGGGTGGGTTTTGGCTTGGTCATTGCGCTTATGGTCTTTGCCTCTTGGAACGATCTCGTTTATTTCCGTGTGTTGGACCTGTTAAATTTATAGGCGACAGAAGCAGATGATGATGCGCTGGGACGCGATAAGCGTCGTAAGACGATTGTGGGCTATCGGAATTCTGCTGTTTGCGGTGACGGTTGGATTCGCACCTCAGGCACAGACGATTTCGGACCAGACCGCGACGATTGCCGATATCCAGGTAGAGGGTATCGAGCGTGTCGAGCGGGCAACCGTCATCAGCTATCTGACCGTCCATGTCGGCGACCGGTTTGAACCCAGCGCCATTAACGAGTCACTGAAAAAGCTGTTTTCGACAGGGTTCTTTGCGACTGTTGAGCTTTTTCAGCAGCCGGGAACCAACGTGTTGATGGTTCGGGTCAAGGAAAATCCCATCATTAACCGGGTCGCCTATGAAGGAAACAAACGTATTGATGACAATGCGTTGCAGGCTGAAACCCAACTGCGGCCGCGCTCGATTTACACCCGTGCAAAAGTACAGACAGACGTCCAGCGGATTGCCGACATCTATCGCCGAAGTGGCCGATATGGCGCCAAGATCGAACCAAAGCTGATTCGCCTAGATCAAAACCGCGTCGATGTGGTGTTCGAGATCGATGAGGGTCCTTTGACCAGCGTTTCGCGCATTGTTTTTATTGGCAATAAGCGGTTTAGCGATTCAACTCTACGCGGTGAAATCACCACCTCGGAGAGCGCATGGTGGCGTTTCTACACCAGTTCGGACGTTTTTGACCCTGATCGTATTACCTTCGACG
>JAYPXD010000313.1:0-4420 GCA_038135395.1 Alphaproteobacteria bacterium
CGGTTTCAGCGGCACCCAATTCGTTGGCGCGATGGGAATCGTCCCGGACGTCCGGTTCGAAACCTTTGCGCTGGGCGTCCGGTCCTACCAGGTGCGCAAACTGGACAACGGCGGCACGCTGAACCGCATTTCCGAAACCGTGCTGCCGACCGTGCGCGTCGTCGCCAGCCCGCGGCTGACGCCCGGACGCTGCGAAAGCATCGGTTGGACGCTGCCCATCGATTCCGAGACCTACACGGTCTATACGGCGGCACGGGTGCGGGAAGCCGGCGTGCTTGGCCGCATCCGGTCGCGCTTTGCCGGGCGTCTCTGGTCCGAACTGAGTGAACGCGAGCACCAGGATATGCCCGGAGACTGGGAAGCCCAGGTGGGCCAGGGCCGCATCACCTATCATTCCGAGGAACACCTGGGCGCAAGCGACCGTGGCGTGATTATGCTCCGCAAAATGCTGCGCACCGAAGCCGCAAAGGTCGCCACCGGCGGCCATCCTGCCGGCGCCGCATTTACTGCCGGCAGCGAATGGATCGAATCGTCTGCCGGCAACTGGTTCAGTTCAACGCAATAAGCCAGCAGGATGCCTGCCGGGCGGACTGCATCCCGGTTGCCGCCGCCCTGGCCTGGCCGCTATCGTGTGCTCAGTCGCAACCGAATCCAGCCAGGAGCCTTCGGATGAAAGGGATTACATTTCTCGGCAATCGCCAGTTGGACGTGGTCACCTTCCCCGATCCGTCCCCCGGCCCGCGCGATGTCATCCTGGAGATCAAGGCCTCGGGCATGTGCGGCACGGACCTGGGCGCCTATCGCAGCCCGAATGGCCGGGTCGCCGTCGGAGCCACGCAGGTCGAGGGGCCGGTGATCGCCGGACATGAGCCGTGCGGTGTGGTCGTCGCCGTTGGTTCCGCCGTCAGCGAGCGGGAGGCCCGCATCGGCGACCGGGTGATGGACCACCATTACGATGGCTGCGGCGTCTGCCGGCATTGCAGTTCCGGCTGGACGCAACTCTGCCTGGACGGCGCCGTGGCCTATGGCTATGGCGGCCATGGCGCGCATGCGAAATACATGCGGGTCGCCGCCCATTCGCTGGTGAGCCTGCCCGATGCGATCTCCTTCCCCGCTGGCGCAGCCATTGCCTGCGGCACCGGCACGGCCTATGGCGCGTTGAAGCGGCTGGGCCTCGAAGGCGACCAGACGATTGCGATCTTCGGACAAGGCCCGGTCGGCCTGTCCGCCACCGTGATGGCCGTAGAGATGGGCGCGCGGGTCATTGCCGTCGATCTGTCCGCCGACCGCCGGCAAATGGCTCTGGAGAAAGGAGCAGACGTCGCCATCGACCCGACGGCCGTCTATCCGGTGCAGGCCATCATGGATCTGACCCATGGCGAGGGCGCTGACAAGACCATGGACTGCACCTCTTCTGCCGACGCCCGCCGCGCCGCCGTGCGCTCGACCCGCGTCTGGGGCACGTCCTGCATGGTCGGCGTCGGCGGCCAGTTGCAGATTGAAGTCATGCCCGACCTGATCTTCCGGCAAGTCACGGTCGTCGGCCATTGGACATTCTCAAAAATGGGCCTGGCGGATTGCGCTCGCTTTGTCGCCGACCGCAAGCTGGACATCGACAGCCTGTTCACCAACCACTGGGACATTGCCGACGCAGCACAGGCCTATACCTTGTTCGACCAGCAAAAGACCGGCAAAGGCGTCTTTACCTCGTTCGATTGATCGGCGGGCGGCGGACAGCAGGGTTGCCGACCGCCGCCGCGGCGCTAGGATCGCTCGCACGCTTCGCACGACATGCCCTGTTTCAAGGAAAGCCGCCCAGACATGAAGATCGACCAAGCCGCATTGGACCTGCTGTTTCTACAAGCCCGAAGCCAGAATGGCTGGGCGGAGGATCAGCCCGAAATCACCGATGCGATGTTGCAGCAACTGTTCGACATCACAAAGTGGGGCCCGACGTCGGCCAACTGCTCGCCTGCACGGTTCGTATTTGTTCGCTCCAAAGAGGGCAAGGAGCGCATGCGGCCCGCGCTGTCCAGCGGCAATATGGAAAAGACTATCGCCGCACCGGTGACGGTCATCGTCGCCTATGACAGCGCCTTTTATGAAAAGCTGCCGCAGCTGTTCCCGCACAGCCCGGATGCAAAGAACTGGTTCACCAGCAGCGAGAAGCTGGCCCACGAAACCGCCTTCCGCAACGGCACGCTGCAAGGCGCCTACCTGATGTTGGCGGCACGGGCGATGGGGCTGGACTGCGGCCCGATGAGCGGCTTCGACAACGCCAAGCTGGACGCCGCCTTTTTCGCTGGCACCACCTGGCGCAGCAATTTCCTGGTGAACCTCGGCAAGGGTGACCCGAGCAAGCTGTTCGGCCGCCATCCCAAACTGGCCTTCGACGACGCCTGCCGCATCGCCTGACCCTGCCTAGGGCTCAAACCCGCGGAACGGCCTCACTGTAATGGCCGGTGCAGCAGGACTGACGCGGGCCGGCGATTGCCCAAACGCCGGCCTGTCGTTCTGGAGCAGATCCCGAGCCTATGCAAAAAACGCTATGCTGCAATGCAGCAAGCAACATTGTCAGCGCCGTGCGCAGACCAATCTATGTGCCATGGAACGATCCTGAAAGGACACCTTACCATGGGCACAATATCCAGTTACTCTCCGTCTGTAAAAGCACCGGAATTTTCGGCCGATATCTGCTCCAAATTCACCGGGATCTTAAAAAAATGGCAGAAAAGGCGCCAGGAATTCGCGGATTTGACCGCAATGTCCGATTATCAATTGCAAGATATCGGGCTGACGCGCAACGACGTATACCAGGAATTCTATAAGCCGACCAGCGAACGGTCCTAACAACGACACCCCCGCCGCTCTTTCCCACCGGAAAGAGCGGTGAGGCATGCATCGCGTCGAGGGCAGGTGGCGCAAAATTGCGTATATTGCATCGCAATATTCGGGGTATTGGAACGCAATCTTCTAAGCATCGAAGGTTACCGAACCATGGGTACAATTTCCGCCCTGGGCCCGCGGCCCATCAATTCACTGCAACAATCCCGCGTCCTGGCCCGCGTCCGCATGGCATTGTCCGCCATGGCGCAGCGGTTGCACCGGGGTCAGCCGCATCACAGCCTGGATCATGTCAGCACCGATGTATTGCGCGACATCGGCTTCGACCATTGCGCCATCCAACAAGCTATACCCTACAGCACCTGGCGCCCCTGAGACTTCCGGGCCAATTCGGACCGGCATGCAAAGGTTTGAGCACACACCATAGTCGGCGTAAGGTGGCGGCCTTCTATCACTGGAAAGCTGATCACCCATGACCATTCACCCGCCGGAGTTGCTGACGCACCTGGCCCAGCACGATACGCCGACGATCTGCAACGCCTTGGAAATCCTGGACCCGGCGCGGACTGCGTACGGGTTCACCAAACGCCTGCTGCAATGCTCGCATCCCGACCGGTCCGCCCGCATCGGCTATGCCCGCACCGCCGCCATCCGCACCACCCCTGCGCACGGCGAAACGCCGGCAGTGCTGCAGGCCCGGCGGCTGGCGTACTATGACTATATCAACGCTGGTGACAGTCCAAAAATCTGTGTGCATCAGGACCTGGACGGCGAGGCCGGCATCGCCGCCTGTTGGGGCGATGTCATGGCGAACCTGCACCTAGGCATGGGCTGCGTCGGCGTCGTCACTGACGGCGCATTCCGCGATATCCCAGGCATGCCCGCCGGCATCATGATGCTGGCGCGCGGCGAGAAGCCGAGCCACGGCGAATTGCACACCGTCACCTTCGGCGAGCCGGTGCAGATCGACGGCATGATCGTCTGCGACGGTGATTTGGTTCATATGGACCGCAATGGCGCAGTCGTCGTGCCCCACGGCCTGGCGGCGCGGCTGCCCGAAGCCATCGGCCAGGTGGTCGCCAAAGAAGCGGCGCTGATCAAAGCCGCGCAGGAGCGCCCATTCAACTATGCCAAAGTCCGCGGGATGATGGGCGGATGAGCAGCCAGCACCCCTTCAACCTGGACGGCCTGACAGCGTTCGTCGCCGGCGCCGGCCGCGGGCTCGGGCGCGGTTGCGCATTGGCGCTGGCCGCCGCCGGCGCCGAAGTCATCTGCGCAGCCCGCACCGAATCCGAACTGGCAGCGCTGGTCGATGACATCCGCTCTGCCGGCGGCCGGGCGTCCGCCTGTGTGCTCGACGTTACGGACCGTGCGGCGGTGCGGCGGGTCATCGGTGGATTGGACAAGCTGGACATCGTGCTGGCCAACGCCGGCAGCAACCGGCCAAAACCCTACCTGGACGTGCCGGACGAAGATCTGGACTTTCTCCTGGACCTGAACCTGGCGGCGATGTTCGTCCTCGGCCAAGCTGCGGCACAGAAAATGCTGGCGCTGGGGCGGGGAGGCTCGATCATCC
>JAYPXD010000314.1:0-4358 GCA_038135395.1 Alphaproteobacteria bacterium
GGGCGCAAGAGTTTGGGTCGTAGACCAAGTCCACAAGGGCTTTATTCCGCAGGCGGATATCGACACAACATTTCGGATGCCGGCCAGCGCGACCCTCTCGTTGCCAACCGACATCCGTATTGACGGACGCATGCCGTTGCGAAATGTCGACCTGACCTATTGGCCGCCATTGCCGATGGCGACGGGATTGAATGCAACGGCGCGCATTACCGAAAAATTGTTTGAAGCAGATGTATCCAGCGGGTCCAGCGGTGGTGTGGCGGTACGTGGCGGCCACCTGATAATCACCGGGATCGATAAGGGCAAGGGCTATGAAAGGACTGCGCTTTCATTCGATCTGGAGGGGCCTCTTGCCAAACTAATGACGGTATTCGATCGCCCGCCGCTGCGTTTTGCACGGTTCCTGGAATTGCCGCCCAGTCAATTGGGTGGGCGGATCGCCGGCACCCTGACTGCGAAATTTCCACCGATTGCCGAATTGTCGCTGGCGGATATTGAGATTGGCGCAACCGGATCTTCAGAGGGAACGGTCATCCCACAGGCGGCGTTCAGGCAAGATCTAACCGACGGGCGCTTCTCGTTCAAAGTCAGCAAAAACGGGTTATTGTTGCGGGGGCAAGGCGCCATGGCAGGCGCGCCACTCGATCTGGAAGGGGACTTGAAGTTTGCATCGACCGCCAGTTATCGCAGCAAGTTCCGGCTGCGGGCCATATTGCCGGATCAAGTCAGGGCGTCGTTAGGATTAAAGGAATTTCCATTCTCCAAGGAGATAGTCAGCGGTCCGGTATCCGTCGATTTGACCGCTACGGAAACCAAGGCCGCGGGCACGACTATCAAAGTCGCCGCAGATTTAACCAAAGCCCGAAAGGCGCTGCCGTTGTTGGGCTGGGTCAGTCCGCCGGGCGAATACGCGGCTGCGTCGGCGCAGGTCCGCGTAGTCGGCGGGAAGCTGAGGCAGATCGATTCTTTCCGCGTGACAGGCTCGAGGCTCACCCTGGTCGGGGACGCGAAATGGCCGAGCGGTGATGACGCGCGGCCCGTCGTGCGAATATCCCAGTTGCGGCACGGGGCCGGCACCGATCTGGCAATACAAGCCGTTCCTCTCAACGGCGGCGGCTATCAATTGGGGCTCAGCGGCGACAGATTGGATGCCCGCCGGCTTATCAAGACGGTAACCGACGATACAAAAAGCGCTGCTGATGACGACGGCGATCCGACGCCAATCACCGCAAATTTGAAGATTGGCTCTGTCAAGTTGGGCAGCGGACCGCCGGTTCAGACCCTGAGTGGCCGAATTCAAATAGCAGGGTCCGAAGTCCAGTCCGTTGCCTTGAACGGGCGAACCGCCGGAGGCGGCGCGGCACAGCTGAAAGTAAATCCCAACCGAACCGTAACGTTGTCATCGGACGATGCCGGGGCCTTGCTCGCGTCGGTTGGGGTAACGGAACGGCTTCAGGACGGGGCATTGAAAATTCAGGGAGAATTACCAAAAAACTCATCGGATATTCGCGGCAAAGTGACGCTGGAAGGCGGCAAACTGAACGAGGCCCCCTTCATGATGCGCTTATTAAGCGGCAGAAATTTGGGGCAACCGAAGTCGGAAAATCAATGGTCAATTAACCGTATGGATAGTGATTTCGCTCTGGAAAAAGGACTTCTGTCTTTGGATGAAGGGCGGGTATTTGGCGGAGAATTGGGTATTACGTTCCGAGGATGGGTCGATTTAAACTACGAGAAACTCGATATCGGCGGCGCGATCGTTCCTGCGTATTCAGTCAATCGTATACTGTCTGCGATTCCGTTGATCGGAGAAGTTCTGACAGGGGGGGACGGGCTTTTTGCTGCAAACTTCAGGGCGACAGGTGATTTGGCTGAGCCCGAGTTTTCGATCATTCCGCTTACTGCGTTAGCGCCCGGGCTCTTGCGTAAATTGTTCGGAGGCGATCCCAGCCGTCCGCCACAACCATAGCAATTGCTGTTGCACTCATGTTCGGTCGTCCGCCAAAGCAACCGTTGGTTTGCTAGCTCTATAAGGCAGCGAGGCGACAATGGTAGAGTTAAAGTTAGCAATCTCAGAAGTCGACCAGATAGGCATCGCCCAAATGGAGAAGCGGATCCAGGATATGCCCTGGCCGTGCGATTTGTTATTGAAACAATTCGATGGCGTGGCGGTTTTCGACCGCGAAGTCCGCATAGAGTTATTTACAGAACGATATAACCATTAGTGGCGCGAGCTTGGCGACTTTGTGCGGCCGGGGGTGTTGTATCGTGATTTGGTGAATGAAGGCATCGGTCGGGGTCTGTTGGTGAGTCCGGATGACCATGCCTTTGGCGTCGATCATAACTCAGTGGCTACGATTGGCGATGACATCCACCAATTCCGTGATGGTCAAATCATTCGCGAACGTCATTTCGCCCTAGATGACGGCGGGACGCTATCGGTTTGTTATGACATTTCAAGCCTGATGCAGACCGGAGAATCGCCGTGGCTGCGTGTCGAGGCGGCTACGTCCCACACTCTGGCATCGGCTCTGACCAATATTGCTCAAGGGGTGGGCGTTTTTAACAGTCAGCAGGAACTTGTCATTTGGAACGCCCGTGCTTGTGACTTGCTGAACGTGCCGTATTACGCTGTTCGATGAGGGATGGCGTCTAGTGACGTCTTTCAAATGGTTTTGCAGCGGGGGCAGCGCAAACTGCGTGAACCAGGAGTGCAGGCATTGCGTTGGATTAAAGGGGAGGGGGGACGTCCGCCGATCGAGGTCGATCTGCTTTTCACAGAAGATACGGTGATCCAAGCCTACTTTCGGTCGATGCCCGATCGCGGATTTGTGGTGACGCTGACGGACGTTACTGCGGCAAGAGCGATTGGACGCGAACTGGAGACTAGCAGAGAATTATTGCCGAAAGAAGTTCAACTCCGCTCGCGTGACCTTGCGGCGCTTTCCGCCCGGTTCAAAGACGAAGTGGCAAAGCGCCAATTGGCGGTTGAACAATTGGAGGCAGCCCGTGCCGAGGCGGTGGCGGCCAATCTGGATAAGACCCGTTTTCTGGCTGCAGCGAGCCATGACATTTTACAGCCGTTGAATGCTGCACGGCTGTATCTGAGTGCGCTTGAGGCGGAACAGGAAACGATGACGGCCGCGACTCGGGAGTTAACCCTTGGTTTGCAAGGCGCCTTAGGCTCGGTCGAACAAATGCTTGAAGCATTGTTCGAAATTTCCAAACTGGATTCGGGTGGGGTCGAATCAACGATCAGCGACTTTCCCTTGCAGCCGATGCTGGATACTCTGGCACAGCAAGTTGGTGCGATTGCTGCCCAAAAGGGGCTGATGCTGCGGTCGGTGGCTACGTCGGCGTGGGTGCGCAGCGATCACTATTTGCTGCAGCGAATGCTGATGAACCTGCTGAATAATGCCGTAAAGTATACGACAACCGGCAAGGTTTTGTATGGAGTCAGGCGGATGAATTCTGACTGGCGAATTGAGATTTGGGATACTGGTCCTGGCATCCCCGAAGCAGACCGGGAGGCGATCTTCAAAGAATTCCAGAGGGGCAGCGCTCACGTGCGATCGGCGGCGGGCGCGGGCCTGGGGCTTGCGGTTGTAGACCGGGCAGTGACTTTGCTGGGCCTCGGGCTCTCTCTGGATACAGAGGTTGGAAAGGGCACTGTGTTCCGCATCACCGTGCCATCTGCGGAGCCTTCAATCAAATCCGCAGCGCCTGTGAAGTTGGACTATAGTGCGAATTTATCAAATTGGGGCCAGCGGCTGGTGTTGTTGCTGGAGAATGACAACGACGTGATCACTGGCATGAAGATGTTGTTTGGCCGGTGGGGTTGTCCATTGTTGGTCGCGACAAGCTTTGAGGAATTGGTGGAGCGGTTAGAAGACGAACAGACGGTTCCAGACCTGGTTATCGTCGACTATCACCTTGACACCGCAATCGATGGCATGACGGCAATTGAATTACTTCGGGAAGATTTCGAAGGGTTGTCGGCATGTTTGCTTACGGCCGACCGATCCAGCGCGACAGCGGAGCGGGCTGCTGAACTGGGGATCGATGTCTTTACAAAGCCGATTAAGCCGGCCGAATTGCGGGCATTTCTTGAATTCTCGTTCGGTCAGTTTTGTTGATCGCAATTCAGATGCCCAGCCATCGATCATCGATCTTGCAGGGGGACATCGGGGCATAGGTTAGTGCCCAGACATCCCCGCAACAAAAGCGATCTATGCAGTACCGCGAAATGGCTTACACCACCGGGCACATCCCGCCGTCAACGTTGATGGCGGTGCCGTTGATATAGCCCGCCGCGTCGCTGGCCAGGAAGCAAGCGAGGTTAGCGAACTCTTCCGACT
>JAYPXD010000315.1:0-585 GCA_038135395.1 Alphaproteobacteria bacterium
GCTCTATGCCGACGTCAACTACCCGCACCGGGTGCGCAACATGCTGGCGAACCAGGTGTTCCGGGTGCCGGAAAGCGCGGTGCGCGTCGTCGTGCAGGATGTCGGCGGCGGCTTCGGCACCAAGGGCTGGCAATATGTCGACCACCGCCTCGTCATGTGGGCGGCGAAAAAGCTGGGCAAGCCCGTCCGCTGGACTTGCGAACGCTCCGAAGCGATCATGGCGGACGAGCACGGGCGCGACAATATCGGCGAAATCTCGCTGGCCTTCGATGCCAACGGCAAGATCCTGGGCCTGCACCTGGACATGATCGCCAACATCGGCGCCTACATCGCCAGCGACCGGCAGTTGCTCACCCCCTTCGGCCAGCTGTGCTCGATGCGGCGTCGAACATTCGATGCGACACCGTCCGGTGTTCTCTCGACGGACGACGACCGGACGGCCGTGTTTCGCGACACCGTCGGTCGCGTCGGCGACCCACCTCGCGACTCCCGCACACGCGGGTGTTTTCGGCGCGACGCGAAGCAACAGAGCAAAACCCGTAACTTTTCCCACATCTTCCCGATTGGTCCCACATCAGCCCGAAC
>JAYPXD010000315.1:595-1590 GCA_038135395.1 Alphaproteobacteria bacterium
TGCTGACCAACACCAACCCGACCGCCCCCTACCGCGGCGCCGGCCGGCCCGAGGCGATCTATCTGATCGAGCGGGCGATGGACGACGCGGCCGAGGAACTGGGCATCGACCGCCTCGACCTGCGCCGCCGCAACATGATCCAGCCGGAGCAGATGCCCTACAAGATTCCGCTCGGCCCCTCCTACGACGTTGGCCAGTTCCCGGAGAACATGGAGCGGGCGCTGAAGCTGGCCGATTTTGACGGCTTCGAGGCCCGCCGCGCGGAATCGCAGAGCCGCGGCCTCCTGCGCGGCGTCTCGGTCGTCAACGCCATTGAGCAGGCGGCGGGCCCCCAGCCGGAATATGCCGAAATCCGCTTCAACCCCTCCGGCACCGCACTGCTGATGCTGGGGACGAAGGCGCACGGCCAGGGCCACGAGACCGTGTTCAAGCAGATCCTGCACGAGAAAATCGGCATTGATCCCGCCGACGTCCGCTATATCGACGGCGACACCGACCGCGTCGCCTTCGGCATGGGTTCGAACGGCTCGCGCTCCATGGCCATCGGCGGCTCGGCCCTGGTGCTGGCGGCGGACAAGATCATCGCCAAGGGCAAGAAGATCGCCGCGCACATGCTGGAGGCTGGCGAGGGCGACATCGAGTGTGCCGATGGCGCGTTCTCCATCGCCGGCACCGACAAACAGGTGACGCTGAACGCGGTCGCCCGGGCCGCCTTCCTGCCGGCCAAGCTGCCGAAGGGCATGGAGCCCGGCTTTTACGAGAACGCCACCTACGAATCGCCGCAAGGCACCTACCCGAACGGCTGCCATGTCTGCGAGGTGGAGGTGGACCCAGAGACCGGACATGTCCAACTCGCCGCCTATGCCGTCGTGGATGACGTCGGCACGGTCATCAACCCGACGACGCTGAAGGGCCAGATTCACGGCGGCATCGCCCAGGGCCTGGGCCAGGCGCTGATGGAGAAGGTGACCTATGACAAGGATACGGGCCAGTTG
>JAYPXD010000315.1:1600-2006 GCA_038135395.1 Alphaproteobacteria bacterium
AACTTTGCCAACATTGCGATCGAGAGCAATCCCGTCCCCACCGCCCGCAACCTGCTGGGCGCGAAAGGCGCGGGCGAGGCCGGCACGGTCGGCGCGCTGCCGGCGGTGATGCTGGCGGTTATGGATGCCCTCAAGCCGCTCGGCGTCAGACACCTCGACATGCCGGCCTCGCCGGAAGCCATTTGGCAGGCCATCCGGGACGCGCAGGCGGCCAACTAAATCCCTTTCAGTTCCAGGAGTTTCCATGCCCGCCACAGCCAAAGCCCCGGCCAAGCTAAAGCCCGTCATCCGCACCTCCGTCAGCAAGCGCGGCGTCGGCACGATCACCATCGACCGCCCGGAGGTCAACAACGCCTACAACCGGGATATGCTGTTGCAGGCGATTGCCGCGGTTACCAAGTTTGCG
>JAYPXD010000315.1:2016-4300 GCA_038135395.1 Alphaproteobacteria bacterium
GGTCCGCACTTTCAGGCAGGGGCCGACCTGAAATGGATCCGCGGCAATATCGAGCTTTCGCCGGAGGAGAACTTCCTGATCTCCGTCGATACCACCAACGCCATCCGCGGCCTGAACGAGGTGCCGAAGCCGACGATTGCGCTGGTGCACGGCGGCTGTTTTGGCGGCGGCACCGGCATCGCCGCGGCCTGCGACGTGGTCATTGCCTCGGAAGACGCCTTTTTCGCCATCACGGAAGCGAAATGGGGCCTGATGGCTTCCCCCATCTATCCGGTCCTGCTGGGGCGCATGGCGGCGCGGCACGTGCGACGCTACTCTATTACCTGCGAAAGGTTTGGCGCAGCCAAGGCCGCGGAACTGGGCCTGGTCGATGAGGTCTGCCCGGTCGGCGGCCTAGACGCCGCGGCGGAACCGATCATCGAGTCGATCCTGCAAGTCTCGCCGGGCGGGATTGCGGCGTCCAAGCTGTCGATTCTGGAGTGCGCGGGCATGGTCATCGACGACAAACGCGCCCGCGAACTGGCCCGCGACCACGCTGGCAAGCGCCTGACGGACGAGGCGGTCGAGGGCCTGATGAGCTTTATCGAAAAACGCCCAGCGGCCTGGTACGCGCCTTACGCCGAGGCAGCGAAAAAAGCCAAGTAGAGCGCAAGCTGCGGGATCGAGGCCCGCTACACCATCTGCGGCAGGCCCAGCACCTGCCGCAGCGTCGGTCCCTCGTATTCCGTGCGAAACAGGCCGCGCGCCTGTAGCTCCGGCACGACCATCGTGCAGAAATCGCGGAGCGTATTCGGCATGATCGCCGGCAGCAGGTTAAAGCCATCGGCGGCGCCATTGCGGAACCAATGCTCCATATGATTGGCCACGTCCATCACGTCGCCGATCACCATGCAATGGTTCCGCGCCGCTTTCGCCTGCACGGCTACCTGTCCCAGCGTGTAGTTGTTCTCCCGCCCGATCCGAACAAAGGTGCCGGGGCCGCTCATGCGCAAGTCATTGCCTTCAAGCGGCGGCATCGGGCCATCAGGGTCATAGCCGGAGAGGTCGACGCCGCCGAGCAGGCGGCCCAATCCTTCGACTGCATCCTTAACATCGACCATCCCGTGCAGGGCATCGAACTTGGCCCGCGCCTCGTGGCGCGTGCGGCCGACGAAAAGCGAGAGGCCGGGCATGACCTTGACGCTGTCCGGATCGCGGCCACGGCGGCGGGCGGCGTCCTTGACCCGGCCATAGAATTCCTGCGCGGCGGCAAGATCGGCCTGGGCGGTGAAGATCACATCGGCTATCCGCGACCCCATATCGACGGTCGCATCCGACCCGCCGGCCTGGATCACAATCGGCCGGCCCTGCGGCGACCGAGAGACATTCAGCGGTCCCTTGACCTGGAAATGCTTGCCGCGATGGTTGAGCGTATGAATTTTGGCCGGGTCGAAGAACTGGCCAGTCGCTTTGTTGTGCAACAGCGCGTCCGGCTCAAAACTATCCCACAGGCCCATGACGACATCGGCAAACTCGTTGGCGCGTTCATAGCGGACCTCGTGCGGCTCGTGGCGTTCACGGCTGAAATTCTGCGCCTCCTCCAACTGACCGCCGGTGACGCAATTCCAGCCGGCCCGGCCGCCGCTGATATGGTCGAGCGACGCAAACATGCGCGCGATATTGTAGGGTTCCCAGTAACTGGTGGCGCAGGTCGCAGCCAGGCCGATGTTCCGGGTGTGGCTGGCGAGCGCCGACAGCACCGTCACTGGCTCCAACCGGTTCACCTTGGAACTGTTGGTGATCGCCTCCAACTCATCGCCGCCGACTATCGCTATCTGGTCGGCGACGAACAGCATGTCCAGCTTGCCGGCTTCGGCCATTTCCGCAAATTCGATCCAGCGTTGAAAGTTCGAGCCGCCATCGACCACGGCATCGGGATGCCGCCAACCGAGATGGTGGTAATTGCCGTCAGCGGTCAGAAAGACCGCCAGGTTCATCCGCTTGGCGGGCGAGGCGTCGGAACTCATGGCGCGCAATGCTCTGCTCGGGCTTGAATAACCGAACGTTACGAAGGATGCGGCCCGCCTCCAAGGCTTTTGTCGCGCAGCCACGGCCGGCGGCGGTGACTGCTTGCCTCATCACAGCGGCACCGACTAGCATACGGTCCTTCGACGGAATGGAGCCTTCCCATGCAATTCGGCGTCAGCTGCGGCTATATCAACGACATCGGCTTTGTCACCCATGCGGAAAAATTGGGTTATGACTTCGCCTGGTTTACCGACTCGCCGCTGATGCGCTCGAATAT
>JAYPXD010000316.1:0-4281 GCA_038135395.1 Alphaproteobacteria bacterium
GCTCTATCGAGTCACAAAATTCGCCCCCGCGATAGGTTTCCGGAGGTCTCCACATTCCTCCGTTCGGTCGGGCGCAGTCACGGCATGGCTGGCGGTTGCGGCCGGATTGTGTCTGATCGCACCATCTGCGGCGTTCGCTTATGTCGGCCCCGGCGCCGGCATCACGATGATCGGCACCCTGATCGGCATAGTTGTGGTCATATTCGGCGCCATTGGTGCAATCCTCTATTGGCCGATCCGTGCGATGCTGCGCAAGAAGAGGGCTGCCGCTAAGGACGGAAACGCCGGTTCGGATAACGGGACAGCGTCCTAATGGCTGATCCGTCGCTGTCGGGCGTCATCCTTAGTGCTTTCCTGGGCATCGACGAAAGCGTCTTGTCGCCATTGCCCATCGTGGCGCGCGTGGTTGCCTGGGGCGTTATCGCCGGCATATTGACGATAGCGACCTATGCGCTGCTGGCGCCGCAAGGCAAGATCAAAGAAACGCGGCAAGCGATGAAGAGCCATGACCGCATGGCCGCCCTCAAGTCCGAAGATATCAAAGAGGTACTGAGCGCGTCCTGGCAACAATTGCGGTTGTCGTTCCGCGTTTTGCGAATGATGTTCGGTGCGTCGATGATTTCCGGCTTTCCGGTGTTGTTCATTCTGTTCTGCGTCGATTTTCAATACGGCTACCAGACTCCCATGGCGGGAGATCAGATCGCTATTACTGCGCTAACGGCCGAGGAGCAACCGGCCCCGGTGTTCCTGGGAGACGGCGCTCCGGTCGAAGCGACCATCGCATGGCCAGGCCCAGACAGTGACCTGATATTGGCCGATTCCGACAAACACCAAGTCTTTGCTGGACGCCTGCACCAAGCTGGACTTGGCGTTTTGCACCAGCATCGGTGGTGGAACTATATTCTGGGTAACCCCGCCGGCTATCTGGCGGATGGCGGCCCCATCGATTTCGTCGCGTTCACCCACAAACGACAGGTGATCATTTCGGCTGTTCCGGATTAGTTGAGCGGCTGGGAATTGCCGTTCTTTCTGGTCCTGGTGGTAACATCCTTGTCGATCAAGGGCATTTTCCGCATTCAATAATCCCGACAACGAGCGAGGCTCAGCGGTATGAGCGGCGGTAAATCTATGGACATTGCGGGCGATACCGCCTTCTTCGGCGCAATGGTCGAACGCATGCCGGGCCTTTGGGCTAAGCTTGGCAACATCGAGACCTCGTACCTCAAAAGTGATCTTGACGGTATCCAGGTACAATCGCCGATCTATATTGCCGGGCTGGCGCGTTCCGGCAGCACAATCCTGTTGGAGGTGCTGTCGCGGGTCCAGGGCATCGGCACCCACAGATACCGCGATTTTCCCCTGCTGTTCGCCCCGGTGGCCTGGAATTGGTTTCTGGACAAAACCCCGCGCAAGCCGCCAGCGCCGGCGGAGCGCGCACACAAGGACCGCATCCTGGTGACGCCGGAGAGCCCGGAAGCGATGGAAGAGGTGTTGTGGATGCACTTCTTTGCCGATGCACACAATCCGGCGGTCAACAACACGCTGGACGGCAACAGTCGCAACGATACCTTCGACGCGTTTTACCGCGACCACATCCGCAAGCTGTTGCTGGTGCGCAAGGCCAGGCGCTACCTGAGCAAAGGCAACTACAACATCGCCCGCCTGCGCTATTTGCTGGCCCTGTTCCCGGATGCCCGCATGTTGCTGCCGGTGCGTGATCCGGTCTCGCACATTGCGTCGCTGATCAAACAGCACCGCCTTTTTTGCGAGGCCGAAGCACAGGACGAGCGGCTGGTCGCGCACATGCGCCGGGTCGGTCATTTCGAGTTCGGCCTTGATCTGCGACCGATCAATACCGGCGACACCGCTCTGACCCAGGAAATCCAGGCCTTGATCGCATCCAACCAACCGGTGCGCGGTTGGGCTCTGTATTGGTCCGCAGTTTACGACTATGCCCGGCGTTGCCTGGAGGCTGATCCTGCTTTGGCCGCGGCCACTCAGATCGTGCGTTACGAAGCCATGTGCGCCAGTCCGGCCGCGATGTTGCAGACGATCGCCGATCATTGCGGCCTGGCACCCGGAGAGGATTTCATCGCGAAGGAAGCCGCCGGCATTTCTGCGCCGACCTATTACCGCCATGGCTTCTCCGACGCTGAATTTGCAATCATTCAAGAATGCTGTTCGGAAACTGCGGCTTGGTTTAACGTTCCGGTCTCCGCTTGATAGGACACCCTCGACCGGGTGTAGGAGACCGCCCTGTCCATGCCAAACCCTGCCCTTCTGCCTCTTGCCCAACGCCTCTGGGCTGCGCGCCGGGACGGTATTGCAATCGAAATTTCAGAAACCGACACTCCGGCTGACGAAGCTGCTTCCTATGCCGTTCAGGCTGCAGCAATAGCTGCTAGCGGTCTGAAGCGTGTCGGCTGGAAAATCGGCTCTACTTCGGCAGAAGCCCAGAAACTGCTTGGTACCAGCGGTCCGGGCGCATCGCCGCTGCTCGATCCCTTTTGCTATAGCGATGGCGCAGAGGTTCCAGTATTCGCGGCGCATCAGCCCGGCCTTGAGGGCGAGTTTGCCGTCCGATTCGCCTGCAATCTGCCGCCCCGCCGCCAGCCGTATGCAGAGGCCGAGGTGCTGGACGCCATCGACGCAGTGGCCCCGGCGCTGGAAATCGTCGGCTCGCGCCGGGTCGGCGGACTGTTTGGGCAGGGGCGCCTGCTGGTCAACGCCGACTTCGGCGCCAACATCGCCTTTGCCTGCGGGAACTGGATTGAAAACTGGCGGGCACACGACCTGGCCGCAGCACCGGTCCGCCTCTTCGTGAATGACGAACTCAAAGCTGAAGGCACAGGCGCCCGCGCCCTTGGTTCGCCACTGAATGTGGCGGTCTGGCTGGCCAATAGCCTGTCGGCCCGCGGCATCGGCATCCGCGCTGGGGAAATCGCTTCCACCGGCACCTGTACGGGCGTGCTTCCGACGCGTCCAGGCGATAGGATCAAACTGGATTTTGCGGCGCTCGGCACGCTGGCCGTGCGAATTATCGCTGCCTGAGAACGACACAAGGGAGTTTTTAGATGGATTTCGGCATAGCACTCGCCACCACGGCGGATTGCTGGAAAACCGTGAAACGGGCGGAGGAGCTGGGCTTCAGCCATGCCTGGTTCTATGACACGCAGATGCTGTCGGCCGACTGCTTCGTCGCGATGGGCGCGGCGGCGGTGAATACCGCGAAGATCCGGTTGGGAACGGGCGTGCTGATCCCATCGAACCGCATTCCGGCCGTGACCGCAAATGCCTTTGCCACGCTGAACCAGCTTGCGCCAGGGCGGATCGATTTCGGTGTCGGCACCGGCTTTACCGGCCGGCGCGCCATGGGTTTCGGTGCGATGAAGATGGCGGAGATGGAAGAGTATATCCGCGTCGTCTATGGCCTGCTGGCGGGCGAGAAGGTGGAGACCACGTTCGAGGGCAAGCCCGCCCGGATCAAGTTCCTGAACCCGGAAGCCGGCGCGATCAACACAGAAGACCCGATCCGGCTGACGATCTCCGCCTTCGGCCCGCGCGGCCGTCGTCTGACCGCGGAGATGAAGGCGGACTGGATGACCTTCACCAACGGACCGGAGCCGGCGAATGCCCAACTGGCGGACATGCAGGCCTCCTGGGCGGAGGCGGGCAATGCGGTGGGCGACCTCTATTCCGTGCATTTCGGGCTGGGCTGCGTGCTAGAGGATGGGGAGCCGGCGAACTCCGACCGCGCCATTGCTCAGGCTGGGCCTCGCGCGATGGTGCAGCTGCACCGCGCCGTCGATGAGGCTGTGATGGGCCTGCACAACACCCAGAAACTGCCGAACAACCTAGCGGCGCTGCGGGAGCGCTATGTGCAGGCCGCCGCCGGCTTCGACCCGGAGGAGCCGGACCGCTATCTGGTCACCCACCGCGGCCACCTGATGTTCGTCCGCCCAGAGGAACGCGCGTACGCCACCGCCGACCTGATCCGCTATACCTCGTTCACCGGAACGGAGGCAGAGATCAAGGAGGATGTCGCCGCCATGCGCGACGCTGGCTACAGCCAGTTCACTATCCAACTCGTGCCCGGACAGGAAGATGCGCTCGCCGACTGGGCGCGAATCATGCGGGCGTTTGCATGAATGGAAGAGCCGCTTCACCCGTCGTCAGGCTCAGGGGGTAAATTGTTTGGGGTGGGGGGGACAGCTTTAACCCCGGGCCTGTCGGAGGGTGTAATCGGTGAAACGGCTAATGGGCGAGACGCTTACCCCGGTG
>JAYPXD010000317.1:0-700 GCA_038135395.1 Alphaproteobacteria bacterium
CCGCACGCTCCGGGGAACAATGCCGCGCCATCGCCTTCGCAAAGGCAGCGACCACGATTCCCGGACGGTGCGGAGCGCCGATCCGGGACCGCCCGATCTCGCGAACACTCGCGGGGGCGGTGTTCGAAGGATGACGCCGGCCCCGGATGCGCGCTCCGCACGCTCCGGGGAACAATGCCGCGCCATCGCCTTCGCAAAGGCAGCGACCACTATTGCCGCCCGGCCCCGACCTTGGCAAAGTACGGTCCGATTGCCTCCCTCATCCAATTCCAAGGACATGCCCCCAAATGGCGAACGTGCCCACCGAGCAAATTCCTGGCGTCTATCACCGCAAGATCGGCGATATCGTTGTCACTGCCGTCAGCGACGGCTTTCTGGACGGCGCTCTTAGCGTGCTGCACAACATCACCGAGCAGAAAAGCCAGGAGCTGATCCATGCCAATTTCGGCCCGGACAAGGGCCGGCGGACCAGCGTCAACACCTTCCTGATCCGCTCCGGCAACCGCTGCGCCATCGTCGATACTGGCTCCGGCACCTATATGGGCGGCTCCGCCGGCTGGCAGTTGAAGCTGCTGGAAGTGGCAGGCGTAAAACCGTCGGACATCGACACTATCCTGCTGACCCACATGCATCCGGATCACTCGGCGGGCCTCAGTGACCGCAACACCTGGAAGCCGTTCTACGAGAACGCCGAACTGGT
>JAYPXD010000317.1:710-4280 GCA_038135395.1 Alphaproteobacteria bacterium
AAAAACTCATGTACTTCCAATGCACCCGCGAGCAGGTGGCGCCCTACAAGAAGGAGCGGATGCGCACCTTCAACAAGGAAACAGAGGTGTTTCCAGGCGTCGTCGCCATGCCGGCGAACGGCCACACGCCGGGCCACACCATCTACCAGGTGCAATCCGGCAACCAGCAGCTGCTGATCTGGGGCGACACCGTCCACGTTCCGGAAATCCAGGCGCTGCACCCGGAAGTCTGCATCGACTTCGACACCGACAAGGACAAGGCCGCCGCCAGCCGTCGGCGTGTCTTCGACATGGTTGAAAGCGACAAGTTGCTGGTCGCCGGCATGCACCTGCACTTCCCGGCGTTCAGCCATCTGGTGAAGGACGGCAGCGGCTATCGCATCGTGCCCGAAACCTGGAAATTCCAGATGTAAGGAGGCCGGGGCCATGCCTTGGATTGAAGCAAACGGCGTCACCCTCCACTACTCGCTGGATGGGCCGGAGGGCGGCAAGCCTCTGGTATTGGTGCATGAACTCGGCGGCACGTCCTATAGCTGGCAGCCGCTTATGGCCCGAGTCACGGCGGCCGGCCACCGGGTGCTGCGCTGGGATTGGCGCGGTTCCGGACTGTCGGAGAAAATCCGCGGACCGTTCAGCATCGATGACATGTGCGCCGACCTTGCGGCCCTGATGGACGCGCTCAAGTTCGGGCAGCCGGCGGACGTCGTTGGCACGGCTCTGGGCGGCGGCATCGCCATCGCTTTTGCGGCGCGCTATCCGGCAAAGGTGCGCCGTCTGGTCGTGTCCAGCCCGGCCACCGGTAGCCCCGGCGGCAACGAGCGCATCCTGCAACGGGCGGCCGGTGTGAAAAAGGACGGCATGCGCCCCTTTGCCGACCCTAGCCTCGCCCTGTCCTATCCGGAGAAATACCGGACCAATCCGGCGGCCTTTGCCGAGTACCGCAACCGCTGGATCTGCAACGACCCGGACAGCTTCGCCGCGCACAACCTGATGCTGGGCGACATGAACGAGGCGGTAAACTTCGGCAAGCTGACCTGCGCAACGCTTGTGCTCTCCGGCGTCGACGATGGCCTGCGCACGCCCGCAGCGGTGAAGGAAATCGCCGACGCTATCCCCGGCGCGCAATACAAGGAACTGAACTCGGGCCATTTCTTGCCGGTGTATTCGCCGGAGATGTGGGCGGAGACCGTGCTGCCGTATCTGGCTGGGTAGGCGCGCGCCTACGGCACGCCGGCTGCGCCGGACTCGAACGCTCTGCGCTGCGTGCCGCCTGGCGCGATTCGCGACCACGGCTGCGCGCCCACACGGGCAGCCGGGCCGGACCCTGCGGCGCGGCGCCAATTGGCGAAAAAAATTCCGGCGTTTCGCCGGCGCTGAAACCTTGGACTTCCAAGGAGCAGACTTGGCTGTCGTCGCGGCGCGGGCCAGAGGCGACCGACCGGCACAGGGCACGGCCGCAAGGCGCCTGGGACATTGTGCTTAACAACACGCCATCACGGCTTCTAAAATTGCCACAATGATTGGATCAGGCTCAACAGCGCACGCTGGCCGGCGATCGGATCCAAAATCAATACTGTGTCTAGGAAGCCCCACCATGCCCCTAATCGAAGCGAACGGCATCGTCCAGGAATATGAAGTTTCCGGCCCGGAAGCGGGCCTGCCACTGGTTTTGGTCCATGAACTCGGCGGGTCGCTGCACAGCTGGGACCGGTGCATGCCGGCGCTGGCAGAGAGCGGCCGCCGCTTGCTGCGCTACAACTGGCGCGGTACCGGCGCGTCCGAAAAGATCAAGGGAGAACTGGCGGTTGATACCCTGTGCGAGGATTTGGCGGCGCTGCTGAAAGCGGTTGGCTTCCCGCAACCGACCGATATTGCAGGCACCGCACTCGGCGGCGGGGTCGCTCTGGCGTTTGCGGCGCGCTATCCGCTGACAGTCCGCCGATTGGCAGTATCCAGCCCGGCGATCGGCGGTAGCGATGGGCTGGAATCAATGCTCCGCGGTCGTGCTGACGAGGTGGAAATATCGGGGATGCGCCCGCAGGTCGACCGCAGCCTTGACCGGTCTTACCTTGAGAAATACCGGACGGACGCCCAGGCGTTTACCGACTACCGTAATCGCTGGGTGGCGAACGACCCGGTCAGCTACGCCAGCCACAACCGCATGCTGGCGGCAATGGACGAAACCGGGAACCTGAGCGCCATCCGTTGCCCGACCCTGGTCGTCGGCGGTGAGGATGACATGTTGCTGACGCCGGCGATGATGCAACCTATTGCTGATGCGATCACCCAAGGAGAGTATCTCAGGCTGCCGACCGGCCATTTCCTGCCAGTGAATACGCCCGAGGTTTGGTCAGAGTCGGTATTGCCCTGGCTGAACGAAAGCGCCACTATCCCGGCGGCCTGAAGCAAACCAGCACGGTTTGCCTATCCCCTCAGGGCTCGGCCCAAAGCCGCGTCAGGTTGTTTAGCACCTTCTGCAATTGACGTGTCGACTCAGCGGTTGGCTGCTTTGGCGCAATATCGTTAAAGGCCTGACGTAGCTCAAATAACGTTCGCCGCTGCATCGGGTCTACCACGAGGCTTTGGAACCATGTAACCAAGCCTAACCGCTCACCCCGGGTTACTTCGGCGACCCAGTGATAGCTTTGGGTATCATAGACCACGGCATCGCCCGCCGGCAGCTTGACCTGGTGAATCCCAAAGTCGGTTTCCATGGTCAGTTCGCCACCGTCATAAGTTTCGGGCGGGTTGATGAAAACCGTCATCGACATGTCCGAGCGCACGGTCATATTGCCGGCGAACAGCAACGGCGTGTCGAGGTGGCGGCCATACGTCATGCCCGGCGAATACCGCGACAAGATCGGCGGCTTTGCCCGCTTTGCCATGACAAAATCTTGCAATTCCTGGCATCCGGCTACGGCGTTGCGGAATATCCTGTCCACTTCCTGACGGTTACCGGCAAATTCCTGGTTCTGCTTCACCGAACGCAGATCGCCTTTGACCGTCGCTTCGCCGCCGACAAACTCGCCGGCCGCAGCGACCTCCCGCAAGATCCGGCAGTCCGCCTCGCTAATAAGGTTTCGGAAGACCCTGTACATGCGCGCTATCCCATCGATTACATTGGTTAGACTGATCACATCCCTTCATGTCCTACGCCGGCGGTGAAACACAGGCCAGGGGGCCTAGTGGCACGGCAGCCCCGTCCGGGCTTGCGTTAATGCCGCTGCAATGGCAGGAAATCGGGATACCTGGACCTTAGCTCCGACGGAAATGAAGGCCGCTATGGCGATCTTATGGCTAGCGTCGTACCCGAAATCCGGCAACACCTGGGTTCGTGCATTCCTGACGAACCACTATCTGAATCCGCCGGAACCCTTAAGCCTAGAAGCCGTCCGCCAGGCGACCAAGGGCGACGCGGAAATCTGGCCCTACCAGCAGGTCCTCGAACAGCCAGTCCTGACGCTATCGACAGAGCAGGCGCTGGCCCTGCGCCCACAGGCGCATCGGGCGCTCGCCGCCTCGCAATCTGGTGATATCCTGATCAAGACGCATAGCCCCTATATGTCTCAG
>JAYPXD010000318.1:0-458 GCA_038135395.1 Alphaproteobacteria bacterium
GGCCAACTCAGCCGCAATGGTGATTAGCGTCAGCGTGACGAACATCAGCGCCAGCATCCGCTCGGCAAAGCCGCGGGCCAGCTGCCGGCCATCCCTAGCCAGTACGCCTGCAAAGACCGGCACGAAAGCGGCGTTGAACGCGCCTTCGGCGAACAGCCGGCGAAACAGGTTCGGCAAGCGGAGCGCAACGAAGAACGCATCGGCGACCGGCCCCGCACCCAGAATGGCTGCGATCATCAGGTCGCGGATAAAACCGAGCACGCGGCTGGCCAAAGTAAAGCCGCCAACGGTGGCGACGGCGCGGAGAAGCATAGTCGGTCGGGGCCTTTGGGCGGCGAATCTGGCCGAGCCTTAGCACCAGTTCGCCGTGCTGGCCATTGACTGACGTCTGCACGCTCCTGGCGAGTGCGGCGCGGCCTTGCTGGGACAGGTCAAAACTGATCCCGTCAGCGCGTGGC
>JAYPXD010000318.1:468-4266 GCA_038135395.1 Alphaproteobacteria bacterium
CCCCGGAGGCTAGTGCTGGGCCTTCGCCTGCATCTTGGCCAATTGTTCCGGCGTCGCCTCGGTCTGGTGCTTGGCTTTGTATTCGGAATAGGGCATGCCGTAGATCAACTCCCGGACAGCCTCATACTCAATGGCCACGCCGCGCTCGTCCGCGGCGGCTTTGTACCATTTGGACAGGCAGTTCCGGCAGAAATCCGCCAAATTCATCAGATCGATATTCTGCACTTCCGGGTGGTCGCGCAGATGCTGCACCAAGGTGCGGAAGGCAGCGGCTTCAAGTTCGGTCTGTGTCTTTTGGTCCATCGGATGGATCTCCAGCAGGCATGAATGGGCTGGTCTGTATTTGGGGGGCAAGACGCCCGTTGACCAGCCCTGTTTTCCGTGGGACGAGTTGGCCATGTTGATAGACCCACGTCAATTCCTCCAAGCGTTGTTGCAGGCTGCCATCGATCGCGCCCAGCCTGCGAGCGTGCTTGCTCAGAATCTGCCGAGTCCGCCGCCCGGCGGACGCGTGATCGTCGTCGGCGCGGGCAAGGCTGCTGCGGCGATGGCCGCGGCCGTCGAAGCCGCTTGGCCGGATGTGCGGATGGAAGGGCTGGTGATCACCCGCTACGGTCATGGCGTGCCAACCCGTGCGATCCAAGTAGTCGAGGCGGGCCACCCCATGCCGGACTCAGCCGGCGCTGAAGCCGCTGCCCGCATCGCCAGGTTGGTCCAGAGCGCCGAAGCAGGCGACCTGGTTTTGTTTCTGGCGTCCGGCGGTGGCTCAGCATTACTGGCATTGCCGGCGTCCGGTATCTCCTTGGACGACAAACGGGCCGTCAATGCAGCGCTGCTGCGGTCCGGCGCCGACATTGGCGAGATGAACGCGGTGCGCAAGCACCTATCGGCGCTCAAAGGCGGTCGCCTCGCGGCGCTGGCCGCGCCGGCCCGCATGCTGACGCTTGCGATTTCCGATGTGCCCGGCGACCGTCCGGACGTCATTGCAAGCGGCCCGACCGTGCCGGACCAAAGCACATTGACGGACGCGTGGGCGGTACTGAAGCGGTATGACATTCAGCCACCGGCCAGTGTCGCCGCACGCCTGGCCACGGCGACTGCCGAAACGCCCAAACCCGGCGATCTGATTTTTTCCGCCACGGACTTTCGCCTGCTGGCCACGCCGCAGCAGTCGCTCGAAGCGGCGGCAGAAACGGCGCGTACGAAAGGGATAACCCCTTTAATCCTGTCCGACCGGATTGAGGGTGAAGCGCGGGAAGTCGGCAAGGCGTTGGCGGGAATCGCCCAGCAGGTCGCCGCACACGGCCAGCCGGCCAAAGCGCCGGTCGTCCTGCTGTCCGGCGGAGAGACAACCGTAACCGTCCGCGGCTCCGGCCGCGGTGGCCGCAACGTGGAATTCCTCCTCGGCCTTACCCTCGCCCTGAACGGCCACCCCGATATTTATGCTGTCGCCGCCGATACGGACGGCATTGACGGCAGCGAAGACAACGCAGGCGCGATGGCCGTTCCGGACAGCCTGGCGCGGATGCGCGGCGCAGGGCTGGACCCGGCGGCGATGCTGGCCGACAATGATGCCTACAGCGCCTTTGCCGCGGCCGGTGACCTGATTGTCACCGGACCGACACGCACCAATGTTAACGATTTCCGGGCCATATTGGTTCTTCCTCCCCCGGGCTAGATTGCTAGGAATTGACAATGCACCGCGGCCGCCACGCTAAGATCGTCGCCACCCTCGGCCCCGCCAGCAGCTCCCGCGAAGTCATTCGCGCTTTGTTCGACAAAGGTGTGGACGTTTTCCGCTTGAACTTCAGCCATGGCGATCATGCAGACCATGCCAACCGGTTGAAAATCATCCGCGATATCGAGCGCGAAACGCGCCGGCCCATCGGCGTCATGGCCGATATGCAGGGTCCCAAGCTGCGGGTCGGCACATTCACCGATGACGCGGCACTGCTGGAGGATGGCCAGAGTTTCCGTTTGGACATGGAGGCCAGGCCGGGCGACTCCAGTCGGGCGCAGCTGCCACACAAAGAAATCTTCGCGGCATTGGAAGTCGGCACCGATCTGCTGGTGGACGACGGCAAAATCCGCCTGCGCGTGACGGCTCACGGCGCGGAATACGCCGATTGCGAAGTGATTGCCGGCGGGCGGATATCGAACCGCAAGGGCGTAAACGTGCCCGGCGTTGTGCTGCCGCTGTCTCCGCTTACGGAAAAAGACCGCCGCGACATGCAATTCGCACTCGACCAGGGCGTCGACTGGATTGCGTTGAGCTTTGTGCAACGGCCGGAGGACCTGGCGGAAGCACGGCGTCTGATAGGCGGTCGGGCGGCCGTCCTCACCAAGTTCGAAAAGCCGGCAGCGATCAGTCGTTTGCGCGACTTGGTTGAACTGTCGGATGCCTGCATGGTCGCCCGCGGTGACCTGGGTGTCGAAATGCCTCCGGAGGAAGTCCCAGTCCAACAAAAGCGCCTGGTAAGGACCTGCCGCGAGTTGGGCAAACCGGTGATCGTCGCGACCCAGATGCTGGAAAGCATGATCCACTCCCCTGCCCCCACCAGGGCCGAAGCTCAGGACGTGGCCTCGGCCGTCTATGACGGTGCCGACGCCGTCATGCTGTCGGCCGAAACGGCGGCCGGCGAATATCCTCTGGAAGCCGTCGCGATCATGGATCGCATCATCAAGCGGGTCGAGGCGGATCCGGTTTTCCGCCAGGTCCTGGAAGCCCAGCATGAGCGACCGGAACCGACAGCCGCAGACGCCATTACAGCGGCAGCCCGCACGGTAGCGGAAACGATCAAAGCTGCGGCAATCGTCACCTATACGACCAGTGGCTCTACAACTTACCGGGCCAGCAGAGAGCGCCCGATAGCTCCTGTATTGGGACTAACATCGAACATACGCACCGCTCGTCGACTGGTCTTGGCCTGGGGCGTGCACACGGTGCACACAGCAGACATCGACAGCTTCCAGCAGATGGTTGAAAAAGCTGCGGGAATAGCGCGGGCTGAGGGATTGGCCAAAGAAGGCGATGCTTTGGTCATCACCGCTGGCGTACCGTTTGGCACGCCAGGCGCAACCAACGTGCTGCGTTTGGCCTGGGTGCCACGGGCCTTGGTCTTTTAGGCCAAGAACAAGGGAGCAAACAGGACGAGGCTAATGGTTCAGTGAGCGTCGTGCGCATCGCCAATAGGCTGGTTTCCTCAATGGATGCCGTTGTAGTCGTGGCCTGCGCATTGGCGATGCTAGCCACACATCTGGTGGAACCAATTCGGGCGGTGGAAACCACCCTGATGTCGCGGGTCCAGATTGCGATGGCGGCGCCCTCTCCGGCTTAAGATGATAGCATATCGGTTATAACGATCGACGAAGCGACCATGGCGCAATTGCCCTATCGCTCGCCAATTGACCGTGACCTGCTGTCCATCGTGGTCCGTAGCCTGACCGAAGCTGGCGCCAAGGCTATCGGCCTCGATATCCTGTTCGACCAGCATACGGAGACCTCAAAAGATACAAACCTGCTGGCGGCCCTCAAAGCATTTCCGGGGAAGGCTGTCATCGCCTGGGCAGACCAACGCGCCGGCCTTACCGAAAAGCAGAGCGCTTGGCTAAGCGAATTTCGACAGGCAACCGGCGTGACCTTCGGCTATGCAAATCTGGTCACGGATTCCGACGGAGTCGTTCGTCGGCACAGCCGCAGCCGGAGCGGCACGGACTTAGAAAGCCTTGCCGGAGCATTGGCCGGGAAAAACGGTCCAGGCGATGGCGGCGGAAATTGGTTGATCGACTGGCGAATGC
>JAYPXD010000319.1:0-4230 GCA_038135395.1 Alphaproteobacteria bacterium
GTCTAGCTCGGCCAGTTCAATGCACCACTTCCCTCTGACATAATCCGACGCATCCTTCTGCCCCATCGGCGGAATATTGTCGCCGAAATAGTCGGGGCCGAACAGCGTACGGATTGCTGTCGACTTGCCGGTTCCCTGCGCGCCTTCGAGAATGACAACGGCATCGGCCTTACAACCGGGCTGATAAATTCGTGCAACTGCCTGGATCAGCGCCAGCCTGCTCACGGCTTGGACATACTGCAAATCCTGTTCACTCTCGCAATGCACTCCCAGGAATTTCTGCATCCAGCAGTTTAACAACGACCCGGCTTCCAAGGTTTTTTTGCACTGTTCCAGATAATCATACGCTGGATTGAATGGGGACTCATGCCCAACCACATTGATGCAATCGACCACAAACTGTTTGGCGAACCCGGTATAGTTCCGCTCCATCCACTCGGTCGTGCGTGTGTAATCGGTATCGTCGAGGTCGCAGACAACCCACGGCATCTTTGCCGACGGCTCATATGGAGGGGCCATTACGACAACAATCCGGCCGGTCATCTCGTTTAAACCAAGTACGCCACGCCATTCTGGATGGCCTCTCAGGATCGCAAGCAAATTGGCATTCGTCTTTTCCAGGATGCCTTTTGGCGACTTTATCAGCAGGTCGTCGGAGAACTGGACGCTGTCATCAAGGGATAATTGCGAACGACTGCGCCCGCGCAGCAGGGCAAATGCCGGCGCCGCGCTGCTGACCTCCTTTGGTGAAGCAACGCTGTTCCAGACACGCTCTGCTTCTACCCTCGTACAGTCGCCTTTTTCGTAGCGTTGACTGTATGCGAGGAATGGTTCGCGCAAGGTATCGCCATAGGCACAACGAATGCTTGCTGCAAGCTTAACCCAATCATTGCGATCCAGGTCGTTTACAGCAGTCTCCAGCAGTCTACGAAGCTCTGCCACGTCTCCTGTGTCAAACTAGAAACGCTCGGTTGTGCTACTAGCCTCTGGCTGGGTAACCGCTTCGGTCGACTGTACGCCGCTTTTGCTCGACAAGAGCCAGGCAGGTGCAATGGCAATATCATTGTCGTTTTGCCAGAGATACTGGCCGCCCTCAGCGACAGACGGCTCAAGCAGAATATAGCCTTTATGTTTAATATCGACGCCGACGCACAGCTTGCCGTTAAATTTTGCATGCTCCGGTGAACGGAACAAGAAATGGGAGCCACTACGACATGAGCGCTGTTCAAGAGTTTCTGGCAAGTCATGGGTAGCCATGAACCCCTCAAACCCGCAATCAGGTTTGTAGCGATCAACATCAATGCAGACGAGCCCTGATCGGTCCAGGGCAAGGCCAATGTTGGCTTCCGGCTCCTGCGACCACCATGATCTGATTTGCGCGGGATCGTCAGAAGCATCCAAATATCCACGCCTTACCAATCGGGTCAATGGCCGCTTGCCCTGGCAGGGGAATACAAACCAACCGCGTCTGGCATATTCAAGAGCGGCGATGGCCAATCGGCTGCCCATAATTACACCCCCTTCTTCATGAATTCATAGGCGATAACGTCGTCGAGATCGAAGCGAGTGCAGCCATCGGTGAATTTGATCGGCCGGGGAAAAGAGGCGTCGCGTTTGACCTGTTTCCATACCCATTGCCGGGTCAGGCCATAGCGCTCGGCAAACTGCTTGTCGGAGATAAACTTATTCATCAGAACCGCCCTTTAAAGTTACGGTTCTTGATTGATAATGTCGGCTGCGTCGGAAAACGTTGGCCGAATAGATTTTCTATTTGGCCTACGTTTTCTGGAAATCTTTACGCCGCCGCCGCCAAGCCTTCATGATCGCCTCATACGACATATTGGGCATGCCCGCCTTCCGGGCCGCAGCTTCAACAATATCGACGGCACAGGTCTTGTGATCCGATAATGCGTTCTTGGTCGGGCGCATATTGGAATAACGTGCAACCAGGAACACCCACTGGTATGCAATCCTATCCCGTACGGACATGACCTTTGGGCCTTTGGCGCGTCTAGGGCGTTGAATCTGCCCGGTAAGACGCTTGCCCAGGTCGCGTCGAGCGTTCGGCCCCAGGATCATCCCAGCTTCGAGAAGACGGCCATACGCCACTATGACCGCATCGTAGTCCTCGGCATCGCTACCTTCGACATGAGACAGCAGATACTGCCCATTACGGTCTACGACGTCGTGTTTGATACAGTTGCACGCCCGCACAACCCGATCTTCGAATTCCGAAAATTCTTGAGCTGTACGCATCTTATCAGCGACAAACGCAATCAATTGATCATGAGATAATGATCGCATATGTGCGTATTTTGCATCCCGCCGGGCAAGCGCTCGTTGCAGGGCGGGGTTGCTTTGATCGATATCATTCGGCACTCCAAGCCTCCTGCTGCACAAACGCCATGTAGCGTTCGGCCAATGCTGCGCGTTCTTCGAACATGTCATCACGACGGTAATGGCGATCGAGGCCTTTCAGGGAATGGTCTGTGTAGCGATCAACCAGAAACATATCGATTGGCGGCTGCTGATGCAGTGCCCACGTCTTGAATGTATTGCGGAAGCCGTGGGTGGTGATGTCGCCGAACTTCATGAAGTTCCGCCTCAATGTCTCAGGATGGATCGGCCGATGCCCGTCGATACTAAAAATATGCGGACAGCGCCGTGGCAGATCATTGATCGTCTGCCGGAGATGTACCGGCACCCTCACGGCAAACGCCCGTCCCGACTTCATCAGGCCCTCGGTTAATTCCTGCGGACCTTTTGCTGGTATCGTCCATATGCCTGTGTCCGGCTCATAATGCTCCCAACGCATGTAAGCGACGGCGGCAGCTCTCTGCACAGTGACAATAGCCAACTTCATAGCGGCGGTGACGGCGGGGTTATAAGGCTGTTGCTCCAGCCATTGCCAAAGGGCAGGCAAATCCGCGAACGGCAGCGAAGGCGCTGATTTGATCGCCTTCCTAGGTATGATGAAGCTGCGCCGCTGCGGACAGGGGTTATGGTCGATCAACTCATCGTCATAAGCCCGCTCCAGCACTTCATGGATACCACCGAGAAGATTGCCGGCAAGCTCTGTATGCGATGAGAACAGAGGTTCCATAAACCATCGGATATCCGGTCGACGTATCAAATCCAGGCGAAGATCGCCGATATGCGGCATGGCATGCATCTCGTATGAACGGATCATGCGACGGATAGAGGCCTTATGGGTCCAGCGGCGCGCTTTGAGGCCTAGGGCATACCATTGGCGGTAAGCAGTATCGAACGTCGGAATGCCAAGCCGGTCATCGGTGCTGCCACGCGCTACCTCTCGCTCGATATCATCGAGGGAAGCTGACCGCAGCACTGCTGCTGCAACGCTCTGCCGCGTCGCCTGACCAAGCTTCAGCAACCGCTTGGCCTTCAGCGCCGCTTCACGGGCATCGGCAAGTGACAGGTCGTCAGGGTAATTGCCGAGGTCGATCCAGCTTTTTTGGTATCGCAACTGGAAGAGTTTGCGTCCGGAGAGAAAGCCGCGGACATAAAGATTGGTTCCGCAGTTCCGGCGGGTGTTATTATCGACCGGCTTCCATTTGCGGATGGCGAGTTCGGAGGTGAGCTGGGACGAGGGCTTGGTACTCATATTGGTACCTAATATCCGGTTAATGGTGCAATCTGATGCGGACGAAAAGTTACTAAAACAATCATAACGTATTGAAAATACATATGCAACAGCACATCAAACTATTGTTTAATCTACATATTTGGATCTTGCCTAGGAATTCGAACGCCGTCGGTTTTCCATCCTCGAACGTAAAATACGCCCACTCATTGCGCATGGACGATCGCAGCGATTCGACGGGGTTTTGGATGGAGCCGCCGCGACTGACGAATCCACCGACCTGGCCATGCAGGCGGCCCAGATTGTTGAGATGGAACGGGTCAAGCACCAGTTCTTCGACATTGCCGATGGTGTCGTAAAGGCCCAGGGGATTTGGCTTTTTCCGGCCAATCCACTTGTACTGGCCGCGGGCGGAGCGCTGACCGAAGAACCATGCGTAGTCCTCGATTTGGTCTGCCATTCCGGGTGGCAGAGCCGCGCGGAAATCAGCGTCTTCGACCTTGGCGCCACCGCGGGCCGCATACTCCCATTCTACTTCGGTTGGCAGGCGAATGTAGCCGGGCATGCCGGCAGCGATCACCTGTTGCAGCCGCAGCGATTCCGCCGGCAATCGGATAGCATAGAAC
>JAYPXD010000320.1:0-1387 GCA_038135395.1 Alphaproteobacteria bacterium
ACCCGCCCGGCCTGTGCCAGAACATGCAGCACGTCTTCAAGGCGACCGGAATCCGCGGCGTCCAGCAATTCTGCGCCTTGTTCGCCGATCTGTACCCGATCTCCACCCGGCACCGTCACAATCGAGGCTGGCCAAGGGCCTGCAGCCCAGGCCGGAGGCATAGCGCCGACGAGCATGAACAGGGCCAACCAGAAGGAAAACCACCGGTTCTTCAGTGCGCAGCTTGGCAAGGCATAGCTTTAACACAACCATTGCGATTAATCTACAGTAAAATACATCTATTGTTATTGTCAAAACATTCTGCATCCTCGACGCAGAACACAACCAAAAAAAATGCCGACCCTTTCGGGCCGGCATCGGAACACATACCAAAATCGACGGCTAAAGATGCGGCTACGTGGTTACGTCAGCCGGATTTGCTGCTCAACGTAGGCAACAAGCGCTGCAACCCCCTCATCAATGGAAAGTGCGGCCGTGTTGATTTCCAACTGGGGCGCGTCCGGCGCTTCATACGGCGCCGAAATGCCTGTGAAGTCCGGAATTTCGCCCGTCCGCGCCTTTTTGTAGAGGCCCTTCGGGTCACGTTCCTCGCAAACTTCCAGATCAGCCCGCACGTAGACTTCATGGAAGGCGTCGCCAGCGGCAATCCTCGCCCGCTCACGATCGGAAGCATACGGCGAAATGAACGAGGCCAGGCAGATAATGCCTGCATCGGCGAACAATGCCGCCACCTCGCCAACGCGGCGGATATTCTCTGCCCGATCCTCCGGCGAGAAGCCAAGATTGGCGTTCAGCCCGCCGCGCACGTTGTCACCGTCCAGCACGTATACGTTGAAGCCCTTCAGGAACAGAACCTTCTCGGCTTCGCGTGCAATGGTGGACTTGCCGGCTCCAGACAGACCCGTCATCCACAGCACAGCGCCTTTGTGGCCATTGCGCTTCCAGCGCGCATCGCGGTCGACCTGGGTGACGCTGGCCGTCAGGTTGGTGCCGCGCTTGGTGACGAGATCTCGCTGATCGGGATAGCCGTCCATCGAGATCGTGCCGCCACCGACAATGCGGAAATTGTCGACCAGCACGAACCGCCCAGTCAGCGGCGCACGGGACGCCTCGTCCAAAGCCATCAGGCCACGGGCGCGCAACGTTACCTTGGCGACCTCACTGCGCTGCACTTCATTGCGGCCGGTGCCGCCCAAATTCTCGGTGTCGATGACCTCGTCGACCGACTGCACGGTCACCATATGCTCGGCCGTCGTCAGCTTCATCTTCAGGACATCGCCGGCGCGCAACGGCTTGTCGTTGAACCAGAAGATGCTGCCACGGAACACGTTGGTCAGGATCGGCGGGTCAATGGCGTGGCTTGCGATCTCGCCGCGTTCGACGAAGC
>JAYPXD010000320.1:1397-4218 GCA_038135395.1 Alphaproteobacteria bacterium
TAAACCCAACCGGTTGGCCGGCGGTCGCCTCATTCGGCTTGTGGCTGATATTCCAGCCTTCAATCGAGTTGACCTTGGCAGTCTTGCCGGACGGAGAGAAAATTAACGTATCGCCGACGGAAAGGCGTCCGGCCTCGATCTGACCCGCGATAATGCGGCGCTCGTCCAGACGATAGACGTCCTGCACCGGCATGCGCAGCGGCAACTGCTCATTTTGCGGGCGCGGCTCGAGAATATCGAGCAGCTCGACCACGGTCGGCCCCGTGTACCACAGCATGTTGGTGGACCGGTGAACGATGTTGTCCGCCTCATCGCCCTGCGCGGCAATCGGCACGACGGCCCGCGGCGAGAAGCCCAGCTCGCGCAGATAGGCGCGGATATCGGTCTCGATCTTCTGGAACTTGGCATGATCGTAGTTGATCAGATCCATCTTGGTCACCAGCACGGAGACCTGATGCGTACCCATCAGCGACAGCAGGTAGGCATGGCGGCGCGATTGCTCCTGCAGGCCTTCCTTCGCATCGATCATCAGGAACGCGCCCTCAGCATCGGCAGCGCCCGTCACCATGTTCTTCAGGAATTCTTTGTGGCCCGGCGCGTCGATGATCACGTACTGCCGCCGGTCTGTTTTGAAGGGAATGCGGCTGACGTCAATCGTAATGCCCTGATCGCGTTCGGCCTGGAAGGCGTCCAGCAGGAAGGCCCATTCCATCCGCTGGCCGCGGCGTTCCGAGACCGCGCGGATTTGTTGGACTTTGCTTTCCGGCAAGGCACCGGTTTCGTACAACAGACGGCCGACAAAAGTGGATTTGCCATGATCGACGTGACCGACGATCACCAATTGGAACGGGTTCTGGCCGGACAGGGTCACATGTGGCTTGGAGGCAGCTGACATCTTTGGGTCTCGTTCTCGAGGAAGCGGCAAGAATGGGTTCGATCGGCGCTGCTTACATGTAGCCAGCGCGGCGCAGGCGCTCGAAAGCGTCTTCCTGCTCGTGGTCCATTGCGCGTCCGGCACGTTCCGAAACCGTAGTCGTCGTCAGTTCCTGAATAATCTCGTCAATGGTCGACGCTTCGCTATCCACCGGGAACGTAATGTCCTGGTCGCCCAGCGAGCGGTACCGCTTGCCGTTCTTGGAGAAATACAGCGAAATCGTCGGAATTTTCTCGCGCTGGGTATAGCGCCAGATATCGATTTCGGTCCACGAAAGCAGCGGGTGAATCCGCAGGTGGGTGCCGGGCGGGAAATCGGTATTGAACTGGCCCCAGAACTCCGGCGGCTGATCGCGGAAATCCCACTCGCTGGTTTCGCCACGGGGCGAGAAAAAACGCTCCTTGGCGCGCACCGCCTGCTCATCCCGACGGATGCCGGCGAAAATTCCGGTCCATTTGTATTTGTCGTTCAACCACTTCAGCCCGACGGTCTTGCGCGCGGCGGAACGAGCGGCCGGCGGCAGGGTCGGGTCCATTTCCTCAACCGGTGGGCAAAGGCCTGTAATCAGGTTCAGCCCCCATTCCTTGGCCTTGCGGTCGCGGAATTCGATCATTTCAGGGAATTTGCGTTCGGTATCGACGTGCACCACCGGAAACGGCACATGGCCGAAAAAGGCCTTTCGCGCCAGCCAAAGCATCACGTTGGAGTCTTTACCCAACGACCAAAGCATGGCGATGTTATCCAGCCTGTTGAAGGCTTCACGGAAGATATAGATGCCTTCCGCCTCAAGATGATCCAGGTCATTCATTGCGTTGGTTTCCTAGGATTGAGCCGCTCGACGTCGTAGCTGCACATGCAGCGGGTGCAAAAAGGGAACTCCGTCTTCGTCAATGCCCTAACATAATAGAGACGGGTTTAAGCTGGCAGAACAATGTGATCTGGCGATCAGGGCAGAGCCGCTAGTGTATTTCACTATGATCTTCAGGGTATTCGCAGGCTTACCACGCTCGGACAATGTTGCGCGTGGTCGCATCCGACGGAGGTCGTATTGCCCATTGCGTAAAGGAATTTCTGGCTTGCGGAACAGGATGGGGGTAGAACCACCCTAAACGCGAAGCTGGTTGCGACTGCAACCGCACGATGGACCATTACACTAGTGAGGCTGGATGTCTAAAGAAGACCTGCTGGAGTTTCAGGGTGAAGTTGTAGAAAAGCTGCCCAATGCTATGTTCCGGGTAAAGCTCGAAAACGAGCATGAGATCATCGCTCGATTGGCGGGCAAGATGCGCAAGTTCCGCATCCGCGTTATGCCCGGCGACAAAGTCGCTGTGGAGATGACCCCGTACGACCTGACCAAAGGCCGGATTACATTCCGGCACAAATAGCTTCGATGCGGCGCGTGTTGCCTTAACCCCGACGCGCGCCTCTGGCCTGTCCGAGATTCTCTGCTGACAGATCGCCTCAAGCCTTAGGCGAGTATTAAAACTGGACCTGCGCCCGCGGCGCAAGCAATGGACAACTATGGACCGCAAGAAGCCTAGCCTTTTCAAGCTGTTCCGCCGCCCCAAACCCGAGGGCAAGTTTTCGCTCGCCCATCCCCTGCGCGAGCCGGTCAGGGCGGTCGGTCAGTCGTTCGTGCTATGGCCAGCCGCGGCGCTGGCGGCGATAATGTACGCCGCCCCACAGGAAGGAACGGACAAGCCGGCAATCGTCGTGCTGGTGCTGCAAATCACCGTACTCTACCCGATTATTGCCGGAGTCGCGTTCATTTGCAGCCAGATGATCGCCAAAGCCGGCCATGAGCGCGCATCGCTTTTGCCTCTGATCGTACCTTTGGCGATCATGGGCCTGTGGGCCCTGGTGCTGATCCTGTTCGCCGGCCGCTAT
>JAYPXD010000321.1:0-3414 GCA_038135395.1 Alphaproteobacteria bacterium
TCCTAGATATTCTGCTTCAGCGGTACAAAGGCAATGCTGCGACTGGAATTGGAAAGGTGTCGGGTCTGGAATGCAAGACCGGCTGACTATGCGACAGGCGGAGGACTCGGACTCCGGTCAAGTCGCCACCCTGATTGCGACCTGTTGGGTCGCCTACGACGGATGTATCCTTGATATTCAGGGGGAAGAACCCATTCTGCGGGCGATTGCCAGCGGCTTTCGCAAGAAAGGCGGGCAATTTTGGGTTTGTTGTCGCGGCGACTGGGTGATCGGCTGTGTTGGCGTCGCACTGACACCGATAGGGCAGGCCGACGCAGAATTGTTCAAGATGTACGTGCACCCGCGCCAAAGACGCCGCGGTGTGGCGCGCATGCTGGAGCAGCAAGCCGCTGTTACAGCCAAGGCGTGGGGCGCCAAAACGCTGGATCTTTGGACCGACACGCGATTTGCGGAGGCTCATGCCTTTTATGCCTCGATCGGCTACACCAAAACCGACCGACTTCGAAGCCTAAACGACCTTTCAAATACGAGCGAATTCCATTTTATCAGGCCACTGTAACTTGGCGCCCGGCCGGGGTTACAGCCATCGGCGTCGGCGCAGCGTCCACAGCAACAACCCAACCACCACAGATATGACTGCCCAAAAGCCCAGATAGCCGTACTGCCAATCTAGCTCCGGCATGTATTTGAAATTCATTCCATAGATGGCAGCCAGGAAATTCAATGGCAAGAACACCATACTCACCACAGTCAAACGGTTCACAACTTTGTTTGTGCGGTGGCTGACGATGCCCATATACAGGGCTAACGTCTCCGACAGAACAGTCCGTTCGGTTGCGGCATCGCTAGCCAGTCGCTCCAGTGACACAGTCTGGCGGTCCAGAAACGGTTGGGTGGTAGGACTGACATAGCCGGACCGGCGGGTCGCCAACTCGTGTATGGTCTCGCGCGCAGTCACTGCCGCGTTGCGGTAGTCCAGCAAAGACCGGGTTAGTTCCGCCACATCAATCAGGATCTCGTCCCCAACATCGCCCAGCAGTCGCGTTTGTATATAATAAACCGAGTGGGACAAACGCACCAGTTCTTCCCGGTAACCCGCAATCAAATGGTCGGCAATTTCGAATAGTAGAAAACCACCCGATGCGGCCATTTCGAGAAAATCGTCCCGATAGGTCCGCTGCACCCTCTCGATAACTTTGGATGAGTGCGCATGGATGGTGATCAAGACTCCTTGCGCCAGGATCAAATGCAGAGCGAACAGACAAAGCTCCTCTCCCTCGACCTTGGTCTCCACGACCGTGCAATGGATGCAATTACGGCCGTGCTGGAATTGGCCCTCAGCCTGGTTTTCAACAACCCGCTCAATCGTAGCCGGGTCGATCCCCAATGCACCCAGGGCAGGTTCGGCGTCGTCCAGCGCATCGATATCGATCCAGCAATAGGCGCCGGCTGCAACTTGCGCCGAGACGTCAGTTAACGGAAGGGTCTCAATCGTGCGTTGGGAAAAGTCGAAGGCGATGGCGGTTGTCATGGTAACCTCTGAACAGCATTCGGCTCGTATCCTAGCTCGCTACCGCGAATTCTGCGACCGTGGCCGAGTCACATCCAATGCCAAACAAGATTGGCGTTGGACTTGACGGTGCAGCGCCGACGTCGGACAACGAGGTCTTCGATTTTGCCTCGCCCTCTGAACAGGATAAAGCGCCCATGACCACCCCCACCAATACCCGCACCGGCGGCCAGGTTCTGGCCGATGCATTGCGCGTCCACGGCTGCGATACCGCGTTCTGCGTGGCTGGCGAGAGCTATCTGGCGCTGCTCGATGCGCTGCATGACCATAAGGACTTCAACCTCTATACCTGCCGGCACGAAGGCGGCGCCGCCAACATGGCCGAATCCTATGCCAAGGTTACGGGCAAGCCTGGGTTGGTGATGGTCACGCGCGGTCCGGGGGCCTGCCATGGCGCCATCGGGTTGCACACGGCCTATCAGGATTCGACGCCAATGATCATGCTGATCGGGCAGGTCGCGCGGGACCAGTGGGACCGGGAGGCGTTCCAGGAGATCGACTACCGCGACATGTTCGGCCAGGTCACCAAATGGGTGGCGCAGATCGAAGATGCCGAGCGTATCCCGGAATACATTGCACGCGCCTTTCACGTCGCCATGAGCGGCCGCCCCGGTCCCGTGGCGCTCGCGCTGCCGGAGGACATGCTGCGGGATAGGGTGGCAACCCCGGATACGGCGCCCTATGCCGTCCATCGTGGCTATCCGAGCCCGCAATCGATGCAGAAACTGCGGGGCATGCTGGCAGAGGCAAAGAAGCCCCTGCTGCTGGTCGGCGGCGGCGGCTGGGGCCAGGAGGCGGTCGACAACATCCAGGCGTTTGCGACGGCGAATAATCTGCCGGTCGTCGCATCGTTCCGCTGCCTCGACCTGGTAGACCACGGCAACGCGCACTATGCCGGAGACCTGTCGACCAGCACCAACCCGAAACTGGCGCAGGCTGTCCGCGAGTGCGACCTGCTGATCTGCGCCGGCGCGCGGCTTGGCGAGATCACGACGCAAGGCTATTCGCTGATCAAGCCGCCGAATCCGCCGATGAAACTGGTGCATGTCCACGGCAGCGCCGAGGAACTCGGCAGCGTCTATCAGCCGGCCCTGGGAATAACTGCGGGCCCGGAGGGCTTTGCCGAAGCTGCGGCAGCGCTGGAGCCGGTCGATCATGGCGCTTGGGACACCTGGACGGCGCAACGCCGGGCGGATTTCCTGGAATGGGCATCGCCACGTGACTACGGCACTAAATTAGACCTAGGCGCGTGCATGCGCATGGTTCAGGACCGGATGGAGCCAAACAGCATCGTAACGGTGGACGCCGGCAACTTCTCAGGCTGGCCCATGCGCTTCCTGCGGTTCAAGCAACGCTTTACCTTCGCCGCGCCGACGTCCGGCGCTATGGGATATTCTGTACCGGCCGCCGTCGGAGCTGCATTGGCGCATCGCGACCGACGCGTGTTTTGTTTCGTCGGGGATGGCGGCTTCATGATGACCGGACAGGAACTGGCGACAGCCATGCATTATGGCGCCAAACCGATCGTGTTGGTTTTCAACAATGGTATGTATGGCACCATTCGCATGCACCAGGCGCGCCATCATCCCGGCCGCTATGTCGCGACAGACCTGCACAACCCAGATTTCGTCGCGCTGATGGCATCTTACGGCGGCCACGCAGAACTGGTAGAAAAGACTGAAGATTTCGGACCGGCGCTTGACCGTGCACTTGCCAGCGGCAAAGCGGCATTGATTGAGATCCGTCAGGATCCGGATGTTATCTCGACGACGACGACCTTGGCCAAGATCGAGGCAGCCTCAAAGGCCCGATAGGCGTCGTTGATTTTCGATGGAGTGTAAGGG
>JAYPXD010000321.1:3424-4208 GCA_038135395.1 Alphaproteobacteria bacterium
AGTCCAGTTGATTAACTGAATTAGCCGGGCAAGTGTCCTGGATACCGATTGTCACCAATGCCTGTGTAGCGTCCGATCGCTGCGGCGCGCAGGCGAGTAAGATGGAGATACCTCATAGCGCGTGGATCTAATATGGCACCGCCAGTCAAAGACGGGCCTCGAGTGAATACCGACATCACGGCGCGCTTGGTCCGCCTGGTGGATGCAGAGGGCAATATGTCCGGCGTATTTAAGCTGGACGATGCATTACGCGAAGCTAGCCGCGTGGGCCTCGATTTGGTCGAAGTCTCGCCGAATGCAGAGCCGCCGGTTTGCAAAATTCTGGACTACGGCCGCTTCAAATACGAAGCTCAAAAGAAAAAGAACGAGGCCCGGAAGAAGCAGAAGGTCATCGAGGTCAAAGAGATCAAGTTGCGCCCGGCGATTGAGCAACATGACTATGAAGTCAAAATGCGCGCCGTTCGGAAATTCTTGGAAGAAGGCGATAAAGTTAAGGTCACTTTGCGCTTTCGCGGCCGCGAGATGGCGCACCAGGACCTGGGAGCAAAAGTGCTGGATCGGGTCCGGGAAGAGCTGGGCGAAGAGGTGAAGATCGAACAATCACCGCGCATGGAAGGCCGGCAAATGGTTATGGTGATGGCGCCGCGGTAGCGCCGCCTCATCACATAGCTTGATAGGAAGGGGTAGCGATGGCTGCCCCTTTTTGTTTGCGCACGACCTGGTTTCGAACTAGAGCGTTTTCGTATCTGACAGAGTCGCCTCAGGGGTTCCCCTGACGCCGAAT
>JAYPXD010000322.1:0-3448 GCA_038135395.1 Alphaproteobacteria bacterium
ACGATCAGCACCCTGCTGGATCTGGGCGTCCTACCCATCATCAATGAAAATGACACGGTTGCCACGGATGAAATCCGCTTTGGCGACAACGACACGCTGGGCGCGCTGGTTGCCAACCTGATCGAAGCGGATGCGCTCATCATCCTAACGGACCAGGAAGGCCTCTACACCGCGGACCCGCGCAAAGATACGACAGCGACCCTGGTCAGCGAAGGCGTTGCCGGCGACGAGCAATACGAACGAATGGCCGGCGGTAGCGGCAGCCATGTCGGCACCGGTGGCATGATCACCAAGATCTGGGCTGCCAAACGTGCGGCGCGCAGTGGTGCGCATACGGTCATTGCCAGCGGACGAACGCCCGAAGCCCTCCCCCGTTTACTCAAAGGCGAACCTCTCGGCACGCTGCTCGTGGCCAGCCAGCAACCCTTAGCCGCCCGCAAGCAATGGCTGGCCGATCACCTGCAACTGGCCGGACGTATCCAGCTAGATGCCGGTGCCAGCAAAGCACTCCTGGCTGGCAGCAGCCTGTTGCCGGTCGGCGTCACCCAGGTCGATGGCGAATTCGAGCGCGGCGCCGTGGTCGCCTGCCTGAACGAAACCGGCCAGGAAATCGCCCGCGGCCTGATTAACTACGCCAGCAGCGAAGCCCGCCGTATCGCCGGCTGCCCGAGCGGTGATATCGAAGCCCGCCTGGGCTATCTTGACGCCGCCGAGTTGATCCACCGAGACAATCTCGTTCTCGTATGAGCAATGTCACAACCGGGGGAGTAACAAGCAGCGACCTGCAGATTGACCGCCCGCTGGTTGTACTGACCGGCGGCATCGCCACGGGAAAATCGTCGGTCGCTGAGCGGCTGCGCCAACTAGGCATCGAGGTCATCGACACGGATCGTATTGCCCACCAACTCACCGCCCCCGATGGCACTGCCCTGGCGGCATTACGCACCGAATTTGGCGACAGCATCTTCAACACCGACGGCACACTCAACCGCGCTGCGTTGCGCGACATCGTCTTTCACCAGATTGAACGCAAAACACGCCTCGAACAGATTCTGCACCCGATGATCCGGCGAGAAGCCCTGCGCGCCATCGCCGCAGCGACCTCGCCCTATGTGGTCGCCGACATTCCGTTATTTGCTGAAACAGGCTTTCTGCGAGAACAGGCTGACCGTGTCCTGGTGGTCGATTGCCCCCCGGACATCCAGAAAGCCCGTCTACTGACGCGCGCCAGCGCCATGGGTCTCACCGAAGATATGGCCGATCTGATGCTGCAGGCGCAGGCGCCGCGTGACCAGCGCCTAGCGCTGGCTACCGAGACTATCGACAACAGCGGCACACCTGCTGACCGCGATGCGCAGCTGGATGTCATCCATGCGCAGTATCTGAGACTCACAGCACAGCACGAAAAACACGATAAAAACCCGGGTTGCATGTAACAAATGCAGCAAATAGGGCTATTATTTGAAGAATCCGTCGATTTGGCGCCAACCAAGGTCGAAACCAAACCTATCGTGTTGATCTACGAATATCCTCTGACCGAACGCATCCGGGCCCTATTGCGCCTTGAAGACCTGTTCGCACGTATGGCGCACTACCTTGGTGCGCCCGATATTCATGATCATCACGCCGCGCTGACCGTCCTTTTCGAAATCCTCGAAGTGGCCCGGCCGGATCTCAAGTCCGAGTTGCTGCAGGAACTGGAACGTCAGCGTCAGGTACTCACGGCATTCCGTGACAACCCGAACATTTCGTCCGAGGCGCTGGATACCGCACTCGATGAAATCAGCGAAGCACTCAATCTGCTGCATGCCCTTAGCGGCAAACTGGGTCAGCATCTGCGCGACAACGAGTGGCTGATCTCGGTCAAGAACCGTTCGCTGATTCCGGGCGGCCTGAGCGAATTCGACATTCCGTCCTACCATCTGTGGCTCAACCAGCCGACAGCACAACGTCAGCGTGACCTGCAAACCTGGCTGGAGCCCTTCCTGCCGTTGCGTGACGGCCTGGCCATTGTGCTGCACCTCCTGCGAGACAGCGGCACACCGGAAGCCTATACGGCATCGCGCGGCAGCTACCCGCGCACCCTGGCCGGCGTTAACGCCCAGATGCTGCGCATCCGCATTCACGATGCCATGATCACACCGGAAACCAGCGCCAACAAATATGCCCTGAACCTGCGGTTCATGGAAACCGATTTTCACCAGCGTCCGCGCCAGGTGGAACGCGATGTGCGCTTCGACCTCACCTTCTGCGCCATCTAAATCCGTGAGCACGAAAGTCCCTTGCCCGCATTGCGGTGAACCGGCCGTATTTGCGCCGGAAAATAAGTGGCGCCCCTTCTGCTCGGAGCGCTGCAAGATGATTGATCTCGGTGCCTGGGCGTCGGAGTCTTACCGTATTCCGGTTCAGGAAAACGACCAGGGGCTCTCCGACGAGCCGCCCACCGAGCAATAAAAAGCGGGCTCACCAGCCCCGCATCATGGCTACACCCTGCGCACCGGCCGACTGCGCCTTTGCCAGATCAGAAAGCGCCATCCCGCCCAGAGCATAGACCGGCATCGGAGCCCCCTCGATCAGCGTGGTAAACGATGCCCATCCCATCGGTATTTGGCCTGGATGAGACGCCGTCGCGGCAACCGGCCCCAGCACCACGGCATCCAGTCCCAGCGCTGAGGCTTTCTGCAATTCGGCGGCGTTCTGACACGAAGCCATCACGATCAAGCCCTCCGGCCGGGCATCACAAGCCATCAGCCGTGCCGCCGTCAGATGTACGCCATCGGCACCGCAGGCCTGCGCCTCGGCCACGGTGCCATTGACGAGTACCCGCCCCCCGTAACCATGCACCACGGACACCGCCGCACGACAAAAAGCGCCACGCATCGCTTCAGGCAACGCATGTTCGCGTACCTGCACCAACGACGGCTGCTGCGCTTTGAGGCGAAGCAGCTCGCCATCCTCACCATGCTCGCTGGCGTTCGTAATGGCATACGTCGTCGGCAAAGCCAGCGCCCGCAGAATGGGGGTATTGGCGGGCAAGACCGGCTGCACGGGGAATGGCGGCTGCATGCCCTCCAGTTCAAGCACACCGCGCATGCGGTCTGCTTCAATCCAGGCGGTATCGGTATGCTCCAGAGGCTGCAACCGGCCTTCCCAATCGCTCACACGAAAGAAGCGGATTTCCACCCGGGCATGTGGATACACAAAATGGCGGGTCACCCAGGGTGTCATCGCCGTGACCGTGATCCCCAGTTCTTCCTGTAGTTCACGGACCAACGCCTGATCAAAACTTTCACCGGCTTCCACCTTACCGCCGGGGAACTCCCAGTAACCGGCATAGGCTTTACCCGGTGGGCGCTGCGCCAGCAGATATTCCGCCCCGTCATGTCGCAAGATCACGGCCGCCGCCACACGCGTCAGCCGGGCCTCGATCTGGGCACCGGAGACAACC
>JAYPXD010000322.1:3458-4108 GCA_038135395.1 Alphaproteobacteria bacterium
CTAGATGCTGTCCGCTCATGACTGATGCTGCCCCACCCAATCGCGGGCAAACTGCTCGGACACACGCCCACTACGCGAACCACGCCCCACCGCCCAGTTAAGCGCATGTTGCCGCGCATCGGCAATCGCCGCGTCGCTTTCACCATAATGTTTCAGCCAGCCGTTCACAATATTCAGATAGGCGTCCTGGCTGAATGGATAAAAGGACAACCACAGACCAAAGCGCTCGGACAACGAAATCTTTTCTTCAACCGCTTCGGCCGGATGCACTTCCTCATCGACATGCCGCGTCGCGGCATTCTCCGAAAAGTACTCCGGCATCAGATGTCGCCGGTTGGACGTGGCATAAATCAGCACATTGTCCGGCACGGCAGCCACCGAACCATCCAGCACCGACTTCAGCGCCGTATACCCGGCCTCACCGGCTTCGAAGGATAGATCATCACAGAATAGAATGAAGCGCTCGGAGCGGCCGCTAATCAGGGACACAATGTCCGGAATATCACGCAGATCATGTTTGTCGATTTCGATGATGCGTAAGCCCCCGTCACCATAGTGACGATAGGCGGTAAGCAAAGCACGCACCAGAGACGATTTGCCACAACCGCGCGCACCGGTCATCAGCACATTGTTGGCCGGGCGCCCAACCA
>JAYPXD010000323.1:0-1771 GCA_038135395.1 Alphaproteobacteria bacterium
TTGTCGAAGGGCGAGCCAAGCCGCTCTCCATATACGCTGAGAAAAAAGCCGGCGCCGGCCCAGATCTGGCATCATGACCACCGCCTGGCGATGGCCAGGTGCGTGCTGCATAGCCCAATCTGGATTTCTGCCGGTCCGATGGTTGTCTGGCCGGCGTTCCGTACATATGTGACAGTGCTATTGGCCGCCTCCCGTTGGCGAAGCGGCCCGTTTTGAGAGGTGTAAAATGGGCGACTCGTTTCCAGTCCTACCCTTGCGCGACATCGTCGTGTTTCCCCATATGATCGTACCGTTGTTCGTCGGTCGCGATAAATCGGTTCGGGCGTTGGAAGAGGTAATGAAAGACGACAAGCAAATTCTGCTTGTTGCGCAAAAAGACGCCTCTGATGACGATCCCAACCCCGACGAAATTTATGCAATCGGCACCATTGGCACCGTACTTCAATTATTGAAACTGCCCGATGGCACCGTAAAGGTTTTGGTTGAAGGCAGCCGCCGGGCAAAGATTACCCGTTACGTGGCGACCGACGATTATTTCGAAGCCGAAGCCGAGGTGTTGCAAAGCACGGAGTCAGTCGGAGCCGAAGAATCGGCGTTGGCGCGCACGGTGGTCAGTCAGTTCGAATCCTATGTGAAGCTGAACAAAAAGATACCACCGGAAGTTCTCGTCTCGATCAACCAGGTGGAAGACCCGGCGAAGCTAGCCGATACGGTCGCCGCGCATCTGTCCCTTAAGATCCCGCAGAAACAGGAATTGCTGGAAATCGTCTCGGTCCGGGACCGGTTGGAGCGGGTTTTCGCCCATATGGAGGGTGAAATCGATGTCCTTGAAGTGGAGAAGCGGATCCGCGGCCGCGTCAAGCGCCAGATGGAGAAGACGCAGCGCGAGTATTACCTGAACGAGCAGATGAAGGCTATTCAGAAGGAGCTCGGCGACAGCGAGGACGGCAAAGACGAATTGGCCGAGCTGGAGGAGCGGATCGAAAACACCAAGCTCTCCAAGGAAGCCCGGGACAAGGCGCAGGCGGAGATGAAGAAGCTCCGCAATATGTCGCCGATGTCGGCGGAAGCGACCGTCGTGCGCAATTACCTGGACTGGCTTTTGTCCATTCCGTGGAAACAGCGCAGCCGCGTCAGCAAAGATCTCAAGAAAGCCGAAGAGATTCTCGATGCGGATCATTATGGCCTGGAGAAGGTCAAGGAACGCATTGTCGAATATCTGGCCGTGCAGCAACGCACCCGCGTGGTGAAGGGGCCAATTCTCTGCCTCGTAGGGCCGCCGGGCGTCGGCAAGACCTCCCTCGGCCAATCCATCGCCCGTGCAACCGGTCGCGAGTTCGTCCGCATGTCGTTGGGCGGGGTCCGGGACGAGGCGGAGGTGCGTGGCCACCGCCGCACTTATATCGGGTCCATGCCCGGTAAAGTCGTTCAGGGCATGAAGAAGGCGAAGAAATCGAACCCGCTTTTCCTTTTGGACGAGATTGACAAGCTCGGCGCGGATTGGCGTGGCGACCCGTCGTCTGCGTTGCTCGAAGTGCTAGACCCGGCGCAGAACGGCACGTTTGTCGATCACTACCTCGAAGTCGAGTACGACCTTTCGGACGTGATGTTCATTACGACTGCGAACACATTGCGCATGCCGCAGCCATTGCTGGACCGCATGGAGATAATTCGCATTCCGGGCTATACGGAGGACGAAAAAGTCGAAATCGCCAAGCGTCACCTGATTCCGAAAGTTCAAAAGGACAACGGGCTGCGCAAGGGCGAGTGG
>JAYPXD010000323.1:1781-4090 GCA_038135395.1 Alphaproteobacteria bacterium
GGCGAGTGGACAGTGACGGACGACGCTGTCCGCGACCTGATCCGCTATTACAGCCGAGAGGCCGGCGTCCGCAACCTGGAGCGTGAGATCGCCAATCTGGCGCGCAAGAGCCTCAAAGAGATCGCAACAACCGACAAGAAGTCGATTACCGTTGATTCGGCGAATCTCGGCGAATTTGCTGGTGTCCGCAAGTTCCGCTTTGGCGAAATCGAAGAAACCGATCTCGTGGGCGTGGTTACCGGCCTCGCTTGGACCGAGGTTGGCGGCGAGTTGCTGCAGGTGGAAGCGGTTACCATGCCGGGTAAGGGCAATGTCTCCCACACCGGCAAACTTGGTGACGTGATGCAGGAATCCGTGCAGGCGGCGCGTAGTTTTGTGCGGTCGCGGCTGCTGTCTTACGGCATCACGCCTCCGGTTTTTGAGAAGAATGATATCCATGTGCACGTTCCGGAAGGCGCGACGCCAAAGGACGGGCCATCGGCTGGCGTTGCGATGTGTACGGCGATCATCTCTGCGTTGTCTGGCATTCCCGTGCGCCGCAACGTCGCGATGACGGGTGAGATTACACTGCGCGGTAGAGTGTTGCCGATTGGCGGTCTCAAAGAGAAACTTCTGGCAGCATTGCGTGGCGGTATAACCAAGGTCTTAATTCCTCAAGATAACGAGAAAGACCTCGCAGACGTTCCTGACAATGTTAAGCAGGGATTGGAAATCATCCCGGTAAGCACAGTAGACCAAGTTCTGGCCATGGCTTTGACAGAACTTCCCGTTGCTGTCGAATGGACGCCAGATACCGCTCCGAAAGAACAAGCTAGCCTTGGTGCTACTGAGGTAATTACGCACTAAGCTGGTTCTACGCGCTTAATCCCGCCGCATGAGTTCTGGATTTTCTGTGGATCATGCGGTGGTTTTTTGTGAAAAAGGCTGCGTTTAGGTGTGATCTTTGATTGACCGCACCGGTATCGGGCGTATCTTCATCCGTCGAAGCCGCAGGCTGTCGGTCAGCGGTTACAGGTCATGAGGGATCTGGCTAAAGCAATAACTGGGAGACTATCCTTGAATAAAAACGATCTGGTAGCAGCGGTTGCAGACGCATCTGATATCACCCGTGCCGATGCCGCCAAAGCGGTTGACGCTGTTTTTGACTCAATCACCAACGCGCTCAAATCCGGCGATGAAGTTCGTTTGGTCGGTTTTGGCACTTTTGCTGCGACGAAAAGGGCTGCTAGCACTGGCCGGAATCCACGGACTGGTGAGCCGATTGAAATTGCAGCCTCCGTGCAGCCGAAGTTTCGTGCGGGCAAAGGGCTTAAAGACGCATTGAACGGATAAGTCTTTGTGTTTTCGACTACGGGTGTTTTGCAGTCGATCAAATGCACCCGTCGGTTCGGGCGGTTAGCTCAGTTGGTAGAGCGGCTGGTTTACACCCAGTAGGTCGGCAGTTCGAGCCTGTCACCGCCCACCATCATTTCCTTCGTATGGCGCTTGATCAAAAACGCTGTCAGCGATTTGCCGCGCCTTCAAACCGATATAGCCAAAAGGCGAGGGCCAAATGAGCAGTCAATCCGGCATCTACGGGGATGTATTGGCTGGACAGGTGGCTGTTGTCACCGGCGCGGGCAAGAATATCGGCAGGCAGATCGCCCTGTATCTAGCCGAAGTCGGCGCGCAAATCGCCGTCAATGGCCTGTCCGACAAAGGCGCCGTCGACAGCGTGGTCGATGAAATCAACAGCGCCCATGGTCAGGGAACTGCCCGTGGCTATATGGCTGACGTGACCGAGGGTGCTGCTGTAAAGGGCATGATGGATTGCGTCGTGCGCGACTTCGGCCGTTTGGATATCCTTGTCAGCAATCCAGCGATGCGGCGGCAGACGCCGTTTCCGCAGATGACGTTCGAGGAATGGACCCAGGTGCTCAACGTGGCGCTGAATGGCGCATTCCATTGCATCAGCAATGCGGTGCCGCATATGATCGCCGGCGGCCGCGGCGGGCGAATCGTAACGATGTCCGGCGTCTCGACCCGTCTCGGCACCAAGAATCGCGCGCACGTCTGTGCCGCGAAAGGTGGACTAGAGGGGTTTACACACGGTCTGGCGATGGATCTGGCCGAGCACAATATCACCGTAAATAGCGTGTCGCCGGGCGCAATCGACACGGTGCGGGGCGCGGCGGCCGGCGCATTGCCGGGGACGCTGGGCACGGAAAACATCCCATTGGGGCGCAAAGGCCGTCCGGAAGAGATTGCAGGCATGGTGCGCCACCTGTGCCTGCCGGATGCAGACTACATCACCGGTCAGGTGATCCAGG
>JAYPXD010000324.1:0-4089 GCA_038135395.1 Alphaproteobacteria bacterium
GGGCCACCGGGTGCTAATCGACCTGTCGCTCGCCGATCCGGATGTGCATTCCATCCCGCTGACCAGCGAGGAAGAAGGGGTCGCCATGGCTGCCGGCGCGCATTTGGGCGGTCAGAAGCACGTGTTGCTGATGCAATCGTCCGGCGCGGGCAACTGTATCAATATGCTGAGCCTGCCGCGCCTCGGCAAGTTCCCGTTCCTGACGCTGCTGTCCATGCGCGGCGACTTCGGCGAGGGTAACCCATGGCAGATGCCAATGGGCAAATGGGTCCAGCCGGTGCTGGAGGCCTGTGATGTCATGTGCCTGAGGGTGGAACGTCCGGAAGAGGTGATTCCGACTGTCGATGCCGCGCTGACCATGGCGTTCCAGAGCCAAGAGTCGGTGGCCGTACTGTTGAGCCAAAAGCTCATCGGCGCCAAGAAATTCGCCTGAACGGGAGGCTGATAACACAATGTCCGATTTTGTACTCGACCGCAGCGTCGTCTTTCCGCAACTGATCGAGAATCCGCAGGACTATCTGATCGTCACCGGCCTTGCCGGCGCCAGCCGCGACGTCGCAGGCATCTGTGGCGCTGACGGCACCAATTACTACGGCATGGCCGGCGCCATGGGCGGCGCGGTCGCCATGGCTTTGGGCCTGGCGCTGGCGCAGCCGGATAAGAAGGTGCTTTGCGTCACCGGCGACGGCGAACTGCTGATGAATATCGGCTCGCTGGCGACGGTGGCGGTGATGAACCCTTCCAACTTCGGCATCATCTGCGTCGACAACGGCCACTACGGCGAGACCGGCAACCAGGTCTCCCACACCGGCCACTCGACCGATTTGGCGGTGATGGCTTCGGGAGCGGGCATCAAGCAGGTTCGCACCGTGGCGCAGGAAGGCGATATTGCCGACGCTGCCGCGGTGGTGAGGGGCGGCAACGCTACTTTCTTTGTGCACCTGAAGGTGAACGATAATCCGCCGCCGCGGATCAAACGTTCACTGGACGCAAACTACACCAAGACCGAGTTCCGCAAGGCGCTGCTTGGGGAGGCCTGAGGGCTATTGCGCCAGCGGGTGATGGTCGAACACCAGTGCCCGCCGGCGTTCTTCCAGCACATGCGTGTAAATCTGGGTCGTGCCGATATCGGCATGGCCCAGAAGCGTTTGGAGCGCCCGAAGGTCCGCCCCGTTCGAAAGCAGATGCGTTGCAAAGGCATGGCGCAGCACGTGCGGGGACACCTTGGCCGGGTCCAGGCCGGCTTCCAGCGCCAGTTGTTTCAGCAGTTGACCGATGCGGCGGCGGGTGAGGTAGCCCTCGTGGCTGCGCGATGGAAACAACCACTTGTTGTGGGCTGGCGTCGTAACGAATACCCCCCGAACCGCAAGATAGCGGTCAAGCGCCTCAACGGCGCCCTGGCCGACCGGCACCATACGTTCGCGCCCGCCCTTACCGCGCAGCCAGATGGCGCCCGCGCTTGCCCCCTGGCGCGCCGCGGTCGCCGGTAGGCTGGCCAATTCCGACACCCGCAACCCAGTCGCGTAGAGCAGTTCGATGATGGCGGACAGGCGCAAGCCCTCTGGTCCCTGCATCGCATGGACGGCGGACATCAGGGCATCGACCTCCGCAACGGTCAGGACCTTGGGGAGCGGCTTTTCCGGCCGAGGAGCGTCTAGGGCGCTGGAAGGATCGTCCGCGCGGCGGCCGTCGCTGACCAGGAACCGGAAGAATTGTCGGAGCGCGGACAGCCTGCGGGCCTGGGTCGAGCGGGCCAATCCGCAGGCAGACATTGATCGCAAAGCGGACTGAAGGCTATCGGTCGTCGCGGATTCCAGCCCTCTATCCCCTAATGCTGCCGCAGTCTTAATCGCCGCCAGATCGCGCCGATACGCATCGACGGTATTCGCGGCGGCGCCGCGTTCCGCAACCAGGGATTCCAAAAATGCTTCGACGGTAGGGTCAGATGCCGGCAGCAATGGCTATTTCCACCGAAATCGCCCGCGCCAGATCGCGGTTGAGGCGGGCAATCGTCTCGACCGCCTTTACCCGTAAACCGTCGCTGGGCGCCGCTGGTTGGTTCAGCGCTGCAATGGCCAGCAACGCCGCTTCGCCGAACGGCGCTTCTGCTATAGCCGTAGCGGCGGGGGACTTGTCTGCAGCGGGACCTTTGACCTTTGGGACCGGAATCCCCATCGCTTCCAAAAGTCCGGCCACCAACGCTGCCTGGGCTTTGGTGGGCTTTGCAGCCTTAAACCATGCCGGCCACCAGGTATCTGCGGGCGGAACCGGCTCTCCCGCCAGCGCCAGGATTGCATAGGCGTGGTCCCGGGCTTCTGCGCCCTTGGGAAGCAGCGAGCGGGCCAACAGGGCGTCACGCCAAGCTCCAACCCCGGCCTTGTCGCCGCTCACCATGGCCGTCCGCATTGCGCGCGCAACAAACTCATCTGGTGCGCCGGCCTGATCGATTCCGGCCAGATAGCTCAGCGAAGGTCGCGCCAGTTGTACATAGAGCCCCGCATTTTCGGCGGCATCCCAAAACGCGGTGATGGCTTTCAGCCGTTGCTGCAGGTCGGGCGAATAGGCCATTTGCTTGTAAATCGTGCCAAGCGACGTCGTCAGTTCCGTCGCAAGGTAAAGCTGGACCAGCAAGTCGGCGGGCAAGGCGTTCGCGGCGACGGCGCGCTCCGCAGCGGCGGTCCGGATCTCCAGTCCGGGTGCTGGGAAGCGGGCGATAGCCGCCGCTAGTGGCGGCGAGATGCCGGCCATCTCGGGCGGGGCCATTTTGATGTTCAACGCACGCAGCATCGTCAGATCCAGAATATCTTTCGGACTGACCGCAGTCTTTGCCGCGCGTGAAACATATTGTTTGGCCAGGAACAGACTCTCGAAAACCAGAGCCGGGGCGGCGGATTTGTCGGTCAATTCGTCGGCCAACATGGCCGCGACCATTGCTGGTTCTTCCTGTCCGTGCAGCAGCAGACAAAATGCGCGGGACCGTTGCCATTCCGCTACCACCGCTGCCTCGGACGGATTGAGCGCCAATTGACAGGCGCCGGCGACATCGTATCGCGCCAGACCGATAGTTAACCGGGCCAACCACAGCGGGGCATTTTGGATGGCGGGCGATACTTTGTCGGCCAGCTCCAAAGCGTCCTGTTCATTGCCCAAACGCGCCAGTGCAGAAACCCGCAAACTGGCGAGCGAAGGCTTTGCAGGTTCGCCCGGCGGCGGCGATACTGCTACGCGCAACAGCGTTGTCAGGGCTCTATATTGAGCGGGGCTGGAAACCCGGTCCGGTAGAGCAGCCAGCGTGGCGGCCAATCGCTGCGGCGTCGTGCCCTGCCAAAGGGAATTTGGCAGTCCGACCGCAGCAGGCTGCACTAAGCCGACGGCCTCCGGGCTCGCGTCGATGAAACGGACCGATTGGGCCGATGCCGGAGTGCCAAATGCGACCAAGCAGGCGACTAGCAGTCCTTTTAAGTAATTGAAACTATTTTTCAAAACGGGCATTCGGCAAGATCTTTTCAATCGTCTCCGTCGGTGGGGCGATATCGGCGACCGCAATATAAAGGGCGCCGCCCAGCGCCGCGAGCAGTGCCAATCCAACGATGCCGACTACAATCTGTCCCATCCGTGTGCGTTCCTTTGAGGATGGTTCCGGGCGTGCGCAAAAGAGATTAGCAGAAGTTTAGCGGATTCTCCTTCACAGCATAGCTTGACGATCAACCCCTTCCTGCGCCATGGAATCGCGCCATGAACAGAGCAACCGTTGCGGCAGAGGCCGCTAATCCCGACATCGTCGCCCGACCTGACCGCACGATCGTGCTTGTCGGAATGATGGGCGTTGGCAAAACCACTATTGGCAAGCGGCTTGCGCATCGCCTCGGCATGGATTTTATCGACGCCGACGCCGAGATAGAGAAGGCCGCTGGCTATACCATTCCTGAAATCTTTGAAAAATTCGGCGAGTCGCAATTCCGCGACGGAGAGCGGCGTGTCATCGCGCGATTGCTGAAGGATCAGCCGGCGCATGTACTGGCGGCCGGTGGCGGGGCGTTCAACGACCCGGATACGAGAGCGTTGGTAGCAGAACGCGCTATATCGGTT
>JAYPXD010000325.1:0-2479 GCA_038135395.1 Alphaproteobacteria bacterium
GTCAGGCGTCATGCGTGTACTTGAGCGCACCTGTCAGGCGATGAAAGAGGCCGGAATCACTGATCCTAACGACATTGAAGCTGTTCGTGCGCTGGGCGTAATCGATCTGCCGACGATTCAACGCAAGGCCAACCTGCACTATGCCCTGACGCTGGACCTGTTCGGCAACGAGTTGTCCACCAATGCCGCCAACGCTTTTACGGCAGGCATCAAGGGCCGCTTCCGCGAGACCTATATTGACGACGACCACCAGTTGCTGAGCGACACCTATCCGGTGCTGCGCTTCCAGGACGGCGGCTTCCGCGAGGTGCAGGAGCCAGCGCTTCAGGCGCTGAATATGCGCCTGCGCGACGACTATGTCGCCGACACGGCCCAAGGCATCGCCCGTTGGAACAAGATCCTGTCGGACCGGGGCATCCAGTTCCAGATCACGCTGCCGCACCAGGCGTTTCACCGCCAGATCGGCACCTTCGCCGGCCTGCTGGTCTCGCCGAGCGGTGAGGTGTTGAACGAAGGCGCATGGGCCAAGGCCGAAAGCGGCTTTCTGCCGACAGCGGACGATGCAGCCTTCATCAACTCACTGATGACGCCGCAGACCGAGCCAGGCCAATACGCCGGCTGGATCGCCCCGCCCCGCGTCGGCATCGACAACAAGGGCGGCGATTTCGAATACGTGCGCCTGGCGGCCTGATCCGGCAGCCGCCGCCTCGGTCAATCCGGCGTGATGATCGCCTCCAGCGCCGGCTTGCCGAGGATCATGTCGGAGGCTTTCTCGGCGATCATCATCGTGCCTGCCGCCAGATTGGCCGACATCATGCGCGGCATGACGCTCGCATCGACGACGCGCAGGTTCTGCATGCCATGCACCCGCAACTGGTCATCGACAACCGCGGTCCGGTCCGTGGTCGGCGACATGCGGCAGGTCCCCATCGGGTGATAGGTGGTGGCGCCGATGCGGCGCGCGGCGTCCAGCAGTTCGTCGTCGCTCTGCACCGAGGCGCCGGGCATTTCCTCGCTCACCACATAGGGCGCCATGGCCTGCGTGCCAATCAGGCTGCGGGCGAGGCGCATGGCGGCGACGGTGGTGCGCTGGTCCAGTTCGTGCGCCAGGTAGTTCGGCTGGATCGCCGGCTTCTGGAACGGGTCGGTGGATTTCGCCCGCACATAGCCGCTGCTCTCCGGCCGGTGCTGCCAGGCGGCCACCGTAAAGCCGGGCCAGGGCGCCAGCACGCCATGCTTGCCTTCGTCATAGCTGGCCGGCGTGAAGATGAATTGCAGGTCATTGCTCTTCGCCACCGGGTCGGAGTGCCAGAAGCCATAGACCAGCGAAGGGTTCAGGTTGACGATGCTGTGCCGGTCGCCCGCCAGGTATTTCGCGATCTCCCAGACACGGCGCAGACCCTGGGCCTTCTCGTTCAGCGTCTCGACATTGTGCACGCGCACGACGAAACGCGGCGCGTAGTGGTCGCGCAGGTTCTCGCCGACGCCGGCGAGTTCGTGGCGAACCTCAATGCCTAAGTCCTTCAGCAGCCCCGCCGGCCCGATACCCGAAAGCTGCAGCAGCTGCGGCGAGTTGATGACGCCACCGGAAAGGATGACCTCCTTGTTCGCCCGCACCTCCTCCGGCGCGCCGCCCTTGCCGCCCTTGGAATAGGCTATGCCGACGGCCTTCTTGCCCTCCAGCAGGATTTTCGTGGCAAACGCGTTGGTGATCACTGTCAGGTTCGAGCGGGACTTCGCCGGGTGCAGATAGGCGCGCGCCGTGCTGACCCGGCGGCGGCCTTTCACATGGCGCTGGACGTAGCTGATGCCTTCCTGCTTCGCGCCGTTGTAGTCCGGATTGTGCGGAATGCCGATCTCCGCCGCGCCCTTGATAAAGGCGTCACAGAGCGGATGCTTGAAGGGCATGGTCTCCACCGACATGCCGCCGTCGCGGCCACGGTAGGTATCCTCGCCCTCGCCGACCCGGCTCTCGCATCGCTTGAAATAGGGCAGCACGTCGGCATAGCCCCAGCCGCGATTGCCCATCTGCGCCCAGTGGTCATAGTCCATGCGCTGGCCGCGGTTGTAGATCATGCCGTTGATCGAGCTGGACCCGCCCAGCGTCTTGCCGCGCGGCACCGGCATCTTGCGCCCGTTGATGTGCGGGCCGCTTTCGGCCTGGTACATCCAGTTGATGTTCGGGTTGGACAGGTTCTTGATGAAGCCGGCCGGAATATGGATGTACATATTCCGGTCCGGCGGCCCTGCCTCCAGAATACAGACCGAATGCTTGCCGTCCGCGGAAAGCCGGTTGGCGAGGATGCAGCCGGCGGAACCCGCGCCGACGATGACATAGTCGAATGTGTCTGCCATGGCTTGGCCTTCGGCGCTGTGGCGTGGAGCGCCGCTCCCTGGATGCGTGCCTGTGCTTGAACGCACAAGCTAGCCGGGCAGGCGAGTTTGTCCAGCCACGTTGCAGCGGCGATAACGGGTCAGG
>JAYPXD010000325.1:2489-2823 GCA_038135395.1 Alphaproteobacteria bacterium
CCAACGCCAGGCCGAGGGCGGCGGCGCCAAGCAGGGGCAGGGCCGCCGGCGCGGGCACACCGAAACTGCCGGTCCCGAACTGCGGGTCGGTCACGCCGCAGACAAAATCGCCATCGATTTCACAGGTAATCTGGGCGGAGCGGATCAACACGTCGCTGGTTGCGCCGACAAAGGCGCCAGAGCCGTTGTTGATGGCCGTGCCAAGCAATGTGCCGGTCAGGTCCTCGCCCGAATAAAAGCGGATGACGCCGCCATCGATCCGGTTCGGTGCGAAGCCGAACCCGTTGACGCCGCCGACAAAGTTCACCGCGAAATCGTCTGCGGTGTTCGATGT
>JAYPXD010000325.1:2833-4079 GCA_038135395.1 Alphaproteobacteria bacterium
CTGCATTGACGAGACCACTCGTAAAACCGGGCGTCCCGTTGATCACGCCCAGGCCAAAGGCGGCAAAACGGGAATTGTTGACGACCACCGCGCCGGCTTTCGAGAAACCGGGATCGTCAAAGTCGATGCGGGTGAACGAGACATCCAAAGCAGCTTCGAACGCAGCCTGATTGTTGAACGGAGTGAACACCAGACCCCACGCCAGGGACGGCGCCAGGGCGGCGAGGGCAAGCAAGCTCAAAAAAGCACGCATGAAAGAGAATCCTGTCGGGAGGAAATCCGGTCAAAACAACCGCGTAACTTATGCGCGTACGAGGACCCATACGTCAATATCCGCCCCTCCGTATCGGCGAAGCACCTGCAGCAACGGCATTTGCAGCGGGGCCGCCCTCCGGCGCAAGGCCCCAAGCGACTCGACGAACCCGCTGTTTTCCCCTATTTTCCGGCCGAATCGTGCGCCCTCCGCGCCTCTAGAACCCGCGAGACCCAGCCCCATGTCCGCCATTCCCAGCTTTGCCGACGTCCACCTTGAGCCCGCCAACGCACCGCCACCTGCCGCCGACCTGGCCGCCTGGGAGGAGGCCGCCACCGCGGAACTCGGCCACAAGCCGGAGGCGTGGGAGACGCCGGAGGGGATTGCCGTCAAGCCGATGTATTCGGCCAAGGACCTGGAAGGCCTGGACTTTCTCAACGCCATGCCGGGCGTCGCGCCCTATCTGCGCGGCCCCTACCCGACCATGTATGTGAATAAGCCCTGGACGCTACGCCAGTACGCCGGTTTCTCGACGGCGGAGGATTCGAACGCCTTCTACCGCCGCAATCTGGCGGCGGGGCAGAAGGGCCTCTCCATCGCCTTCGACCTGGCGACGCACCGGGGCTATGACTCGGACGATCCGCGGGTTGCGGCGGACGTGGGCATGGCGGGCGTGGCCATCGACTCGATCTACGACATGCGCACACTGTTCGACGGCATTCCACTGGACGAAATGAGCGTGTCGATGACCATGAACGGCGCGGTTTTGCCGGTGCTCGCGCTCTACATCGCCGCGGCGGAGGAACAGGGCGTCAAGCCGGAGCAACTGACCGGGACCATCCAGAACGATATTCTGAAAGAGTTCATGGTGCGTAACACCTACATTTACCCGCCGCAGCCGAGCATGCGGATCATCTCCGACATTTTCGAGTACACCAGCCAGAAGATGCCGCGCTTCAACTCGATCTCGATCAGCGGCTATCACATGCAGGA
>JAYPXD010000326.1:0-2056 GCA_038135395.1 Alphaproteobacteria bacterium
CGAGGTGCTTGGTGTCGTCAGTTTCTACCATGACTTTAGCGACAAACCACGGCCATCGGTCGTGGTAAAGCTATGCCGGGCGGAAGCCTGTCAGGCGATGGGCGGCGATGGGTTAGCTGCTGAGGCTGCGGCGAAGCTTGCTGACGACAACCAAACATTGGTCCTGCCGGTGTATTGCCTGGGAAATTGCGCGTTAGCGCCGGCGGCTTTGGTCAATGACCGGTTGCTCGGACGCCTTACGGTCAAGCGCCTGCTGGATGCTGTGCAGGACGCCGGCAAATGAGCGTACAAGTGTTTGTGCCGGCCGATGCTGCTGCCCGTTCCGTTGGCGCGGACGCGGTTGCGGCCGCAGTTGTCGGTGAAGCATCCGCGCGGGGATTGCCGGTTATCGTAACCCGCAACGGCTCTCGGGGCCTGCTCTGGCTAGAGCCGCTGGTGGAGGTGGAAACGGACGCAGGCCGCATCGCCTACGGCCCCGTCGCACCGGAGGATGTGCCGGGCCTGTTCGACGCGGGTTTTTTGACCGGGGGTGCGCATCCGCTCTGCCATGGCCCGACCGAGGCCATCCCCTATCTGGCCCGCCAGCAACGCCTCACCTTCGCCCGCCTCGGCCTCGCCGATCCGCTCGACTTGGCAGCCTATGAGGCCAACAGCGGCCTCGCCGGGCTGCGCGCGGCGTTGACGATGCAGCCGGCCGCCATCTGCGCGGCCGTCCGCGAGTCCGGCCTGCGTGGCCGTGGCGGGGCGGGCTTTCCTGCCGGTATCAAGTGGCAGACCGTGCTCGACCAGCCGGCAGATGGCCCCAAATACATCGCCTGCAACGCCGATGAGGGCGACAGCGGCACCTTCGCCGACCGGCTGCTGATGGAGGGCGACCCTTTCGCCCTGCTGGAGGGCATGGCCATTGCCGGCCTCGCCACCGGCGCGGAGCACGGCTTCATCTACATTCGCTCCGAATATCCGGACGCCATCCGCGTCATGGGCGAGGCCGTGTGCGTTTTAGAGACCGCCCGCTGGCTCGGCGCTGATGTCGGCGGCTCCGGCAAGGCGTTCCGGGTGGAGGTCCGCCGCGGCGCCGGCGCCTATATCTGCGGCGAGGAAAGCGCCATGCTGAACTCGCTGGAAGGCAAGCGCGGCACCGCCCGCGCCAAGCCGCCCATTCCCGCCATTGCCGGTCTCTTCGGCCGCCCGACCGTCGTCAACAACGTGCTGACGATGGCAACCGTGCCGGCGATCCTGGCGAACGGTGCCGACTGGTACAAAGGCTTCGGCGAAGACCGCTCTTCCGGCACCCAGCCTTTCCAGCTTGCCGGCAACATCAAACGCGGTGGGCTGGTCGAGGTGCCTTTCGGCATAACGCTGCGCGAACTGGTGGAGGAGTACGGCGGCGGCACCGCCTCCGGCCGGCCGCTCAAGGCCGTGCAAATCGGCGGCCCGCTGGGCGCCTACGCCAGCGCTGACCAACTCGACCTGCCGATGACCTACGAGGCGCTGGCCGAGGCCGGCTTGATGCTGGGCCATGGCGGTATTGTCGCGTTCGACGACAATACCAATATGGCGGCAATGGCCCGGTTTGCCTTCGACTTCTGCGCCATCGAAAGCTGCGGGAAATGCACCCCCTGCCGCGTCGGCGCCGTGCGCGGACGCGAGACAGTGGATAAGATCATGCGCGGCGAGGATGTCGCTGCCAACCTTGCGCTGATTGATGACCTGGCGGAGCTGATGCGCGTCGGCTCGCTCTGCGCCATGGGCGGCCTGACGCCAATGCCGGTCCTCTCGGCCATCACCAAGTTTCCGGAGGATTTCAAGGGTGGAGGCGGCAACTATGGTTCCTGACAACCGGCATTTCCCATCCCTCCGGCATAGCCCTTCCTGCTTTCGTCATTGCGAGGAGGCAAAGCCGACGAAGCAACCCAGTTGTTATAGAGCCCAGACCCCTGGGTTGCGTCGTCGTTCCACTCCTCGCAATGACGGAAATTCGGTGAGGCGGCCTGCGAACATCGCCCGCACCAAGGAGTAACGCCAAGACCCTGCTCCGCGAACCCCACCACGGCAC
>JAYPXD010000326.1:2066-3444 GCA_038135395.1 Alphaproteobacteria bacterium
CTGCCCCGAGAGCCTGGAGGCCTGGGGCTCCGGCCGCCGCTGGCGGGTGGAGTTGGAGGGCATGACGGGCCCGACCGCCTCCTGCACCACGCCCGTCGCCCCCGGCATGCGCGTCACGACGCAATCCGACCGCCTCGCCAAACTCTGCAAGGGCGTGATGGAGCTTTACATCTCCGACCACCCGCTCGACTGCCTGACCTGCGCCGCCAACGGCGACTGCGAGTTGCAGGATATGGCGGGCGAGGTCGGCTTGCGCGAAGTCCGCTACGGCATGGACGGCGCCAACCATTTCGACGCTGCCAGCAAGGTCGAGCCCGACACCTCCAACCCGTATTTCCAGTACGACCCGGCCAAGTGCATTGTCTGCTCGCGCTGCGTCCGCGCCTGCGAGGAAACCCAGGGCACGTTCGCACTCACCATCCAGGGCCGCGGCTTCGAAAGCCGGGTCTCCGCCGGCATCGCCTCGGACGATTTCTTCGGCTCCGACTGCGTTTCCTGCGGCGCATGCGTCCAGGCCTGCCCGACCGCGACCCTGGTCGAGAAGTCCGTGGTCGAGCACGGCACGCCCAGCCGCACGGTGCTAACGACCTGCGCCTATTGCGGCGTCGGCTGTTCGTTCAAGGCGGAGTTGCAGGGCGAGAAGGTCGTGCGCATGGTGCCGCACAAGGACGGCGGCGCGAACGAGGGCCATTCCTGCGTCAAGGGCCGGTTCGCCTGGGGCTATGCCACCCACAAGGACCGCGTCACCACGCCGATGGTGCGCGAGACGACAACCGATCCCTGGCGCAAGGTCTCCTGGGAGGAAGCCATCGCCTTTGCTGCCGACCGCTTCAAGGACATTCAGGCCCGTCACGGCCAGGGCGCTATCGGCGGCATCACATCCTCGCGCTGCACGAATGAGGAGGTCTATGTTGTCCAGAAGATGATCCGCGCGGCCTTCGGCAACAACAACGTCGATACCTGCGCCCGCGTCTGCCACTCCCCCACCGGCTATGGCCTGAAGCAGACTTTCGGCACGTCCGCCGGCACCCAGGATTTCAAGTCGGTCGAGAAGGCCGACGTCGTGCTGCTGATCGGCGCGAACCCGACCGACGCACATCCGGTGTTCGCGAGCCGCATGAAAAAGCGCCTGCGCGCCGGCGCCCAAATCATCGTCGTCGATCCGCGCCGCATCGACCTGGTGCGAACGCCGCACATTGAGGCCGCGCACCACATCCAACTTCGCCCCGGCACCAACGTCGCCGTTATAAACGCACTCGCGCACGTGATCGTCACCGAAGGCCTGGTGGACGAAGCTTTCGTTGCCGAGCGCTGCGACCCCAATTCTTTCGCCCGCTGGCGCGCCTTTATTGCCGAGCCGCAGAACAGCCCGGAGGCA
>JAYPXD010000326.1:3454-3774 GCA_038135395.1 Alphaproteobacteria bacterium
CTCGACCATGGTCATGGCCATGGCCAACCTTGCCATGGCGACCGGCAATATCGGGCGCGAGGGCGTCGGCGTGAACCCACTGCGCGGCCAGAACAACGTGCAGGGTTCGTGCGACATGGGCAGCTTCCCGCATGAACTGCCCGGCTACCGCCATGTGAGCGACGCCGCGACCCGCGCCGAGTTCGAGGCCGTCTGGGGCGTGCCGATCCTCTCGGAGCCCGGCCTCCGCATCCCGAACATGTTCGCCGCCGCCCTCGACGGCTCGTTCCGCGGACTGTTCATCCAGTGCGAGGACGTGGCGCAGTCCGACCCTACCACCC
>JAYPXD010000326.1:3784-4011 GCA_038135395.1 Alphaproteobacteria bacterium
TGGACGAAGCCTTTGTCGCCGAGCGCTGCGACCCCACGTCTTTCGCCCGCTGGCGCGCCTTTATTGCCGAGCCGCAGAACAGCCCGGAGGCACTGGCCGCCATCATCGGCACCGACGCCGAAACCCTGCGCGAGGCCGCCCGCCTCTACGCCACCGGTGGCAACGCCGCGATCTATTACGGCCTGGGCGTGACTGAGCACTCCCAGGGCTCGACCATGGTCATGGCC
>JAYPXD010000327.1:0-627 GCA_038135395.1 Alphaproteobacteria bacterium
GTGTAGGCCACCGAAAACGGTCTCGGCGCATGGGCGGAAATGGAGCCGTTGTTGATGATCCGCCCGCCCTTCGGGTCCTGCGCCTTCATGATCCGGATGGCGTGTTGGGTGCAGTAGAATGCACCCGAAAGGTTCAGGTTCACCACGTTCTGCCATTGCTCGACCGTCAGGTCCTCCATCGGCACCGGCGGCGCGCCGGAGCCGGCATTGTTGAACAGCATGTCGAGCCGGGACCATTGCGCGCGGTAGGCAGCAAACAACTTATCGACCCCCTCCGGCGTCGAGACATCGCTGGCGATCGGCAGAGCGCGCGCGCCGTCCGAGCCGGCCATGCTGACCGTCTCGTCCAAGGCATCGACGCGCCGCCCCGACAGCGCCACATGCCAACCATCTTTCAACAGCGCCAGCGCGCTATAGCGGCCAATGCCGGAGCCAGCGCCGGTGATCAAAGCGTACTTATTTTTGGCAGTCATGGGCCGAAGCCTCCCGTGCGGTCACAATGGAAAAACGCGCTCAGATTGCCTACTTCCCACGCATTTTGCTAGCCTCATAGCGGTGCCGGGGGCGCCCGGCCGACAGCGGATCCCAGCCGATGAGAATGTGCCAACCCCCGGAAACAGTCCCGCT
>JAYPXD010000327.1:637-3987 GCA_038135395.1 Alphaproteobacteria bacterium
CCACGCGACCGGTGCGCAAAATATGCCAACTGCCGCGCTCTGGCACAACTGCCCACGCTTGTTCCCCGCATCGTGGCGGGGCCGGGCGCCCCCCCCCGACTGCGTATCCCTTCCTTTGCGAATGTGCCAACGCCATGAAACAGTCCGTCTCTATACGACGAGCCCTCCGGCACTTGCAGGTAGCCCGCCCGCTTACTGCGGCAATAGCGATGATGGCCGCGCTCCTGTTATCCGCGGCTGCGCGGGCGGAGGTGGTGGACCTTAAAACCCGCGGCACAACGATCCGGCTGTTGATCGAGGGCCCTGCCCAGCCGACCCATGTGGTCGCGCTGTTGGCCGGGGGACGCGGCGATGTCGCCGTCAAGGACGATGGATCAATCGGGATGCGCGACACCGATTTTGCTGTACGGACCCGCGGGCTCCTAAATTCCGCCGGTATGGCGACCGCCGTGGTTGCGGCGCCCAATGACATGGGCAAAAAGCTGATGGACCTGCGCGACTCCGACGACTATGCGACCGATTTCGGTAATGTGATGGCGTATCTGCGCAAGCGGTTCCAGGTTCCCGTCTGGGCGCACGGCACCAGCCAGGGCACGCTTAGCGTCGTATTTCCGGTTTCATCGATCCAGGATCAGCGCCTGCGCCCGGATGGTCTGATCTTATCGTCACCGTTGACGCCGCCTCTGCGGGAATTCAAGCTGACCCTGATGGATGCTAAGTTGGATGCGGTCACCGGCCCGGTCCTGATCGTCGCGCATGACCGCGATTCCTGCAAAAGGTCACCACCATCGGGTGCTCAGCGGCTTGCCGATGAGTTGAAGCGCGCCTCGCCGGTGCGGGTGCTGGTGGTTTCCGGCCATAATGAGCAGGCGAAAGGCCATTCGTGCGCCGTCACCTCCCAACACAGCTACCCTGGCATGGAGCAGGAGGTCATCGACGCCGTGGTACGCTTTATTAAAGCACCGAACTGACGGGCCTATTGCAGCGTCGCCTGCCGCTTCCCAGATCTGCTGTGGCAGTGAACAGAATGCCTGCAATGAGCGACGGCTTGGCCGATGTCATCCGCGCGGCGAAGTCACTGCAACCGGACTACGGAAGGATCGAACCGATGCCCATTCAACTGAACCACACCATCGTCTATGTCCGTGACCAGCAAGCTTCGGCGGCCTTTCTGTCCCAGATCCTGGGGCTGCCAGCGCCGACTCGCTTTGGCCCGTTCTCGGTGGTGCAGACCGGCGAAACGTCTTTGGATTTCCGTAGCGCCGATAGCGATGAGATCCGGCCGCAGCACTACGCTTTCTTGGTAAGCGAGGCAGAGTTCGACCAAATTTTTGGCCGGATCGAGGCGCAAAAACTGCCCTACTGGGCCGATCCGCACCACGAACAGCCAAGCGAGATCAACCGGCGCGACAACGGCCGCGGCGTTTATTTCGACGACCCGGACGGGCACATCCTGGAAATCCTAACCCGGCCCTATGGCAGCGGCGGCTGGAACGCCTGAGACTCTGCCTTAGTCTTTTTTCGCCAGAAAAACATGTTCCGGCCCGGGGAACCGCCTTTCGCGTACGTCATTCGCATAGGACCTGATCGCCTCGCCGGCGGCTTGGCCCAGTTCAGCATAGGGCTTGGCGAATTTCGGGCGGAAGTCGGTGAACATGCCAAGGATATCGTCCACCACTAGAATTTGGCCGTCACATGCCATCGATGCGCCTATGCCGACTGTGGGGATCGGGATAGCAGCAGTGATCTCGCGCGAGATGTCTTCCGCTGTCTTCTCAATCACAACGCTAAAGGCTCCCGCCTCCGACACCGCCTTGGCATCCGCCAGCACCTGGGCGCGGCTGGCATCGTCGCGGCCCTGCACCTTATAGCCGCCGAACGTATTAACCGCCTGCGGGCGCAAGCCAATATGGGCCATGACCGGTACGCCGCGCTCGGTCAGGAAGCGGATGGTCGACGCCATGGTCTCGCCGCCCTCCAGCTTCAACGCCTGACAGCCGGTCTCCACCATAATACGGGCAGCGTTGCGCATCGCCTGCTCGTGGCCTTCTTCGTAGGAGCCAAACGGCATATCCACCACCACGCAAGCTCGGGAAGCCCCGCGCATCGCTGCCTGGCCATGGGCAATCATCATCTCTATGGTCACGCCGATGGTGGACGGCAGGCCATAGACCACCATGCCGAGCGAGTCGCCGACCAGCAGCAAGTCGCAGTACTGGTCAACCAACTTGGCTACCGGGGTGGTGTAGGCGGTGAGGCAGACCACCGGCTCCCCACCCTTCCGGGCGCGGATGGCGGGCGGGGTAATACGTGCGGGCGCTTTTGCCATAGGTCATCCAGAAAAGCTGATCGGGGCGCCCACAGCAAATGGCGGCTCCGCCACCCATTCACAAGAGCCAATCCGGCAATCCTGCCATGCGCGGCGGAACTACCCTTCGATGATCAGCGTCGCCGGCGTCCAGAACGCCTTGCGCCGGGCAGACCGTTCGTCGCCGGTTTCTTCCTCATAGAATTTCTTCTCGGCCTCGCCGAACCGGACGCCGCGGTTCTCGGTCAGGTTCGCGTTCATGATGCCGTAGAGTTGGCCATCCACCTGCTGCACCGCGCCGATGTAGTTGCCGCAGCTCTTGCAGATCAGGAAATCGACCATCCCAAGCCCAAAATGGTAGCGGTTCACCTGGCTGCCATCTTTCACCCGCATTTCCATCCGACCGTCGCAATCGCTGAGCGAGCGCATGTTGTGCGAGCGGCAGAAGTCGCACTGGCAGGCCCGCAACCACATGTCCTCTGGCGCTTTCTCGGTGGTCAGCTTTGCCTGAAGGTTGCCGCAATGGCAGCGTCCGTTGATTGTCGCCATCAAACCCTACTCCGCCGCCATTGCTGTCGTGGATTCGAAGCGGAACCCTTTGAAGCCGTTTGCCATGATCTCTTCACATGTCCGGCGGTAGGAGCCGACACCGGCGATATAGGGCATGAACAGGCGCGGCTTTCCAGGGATATTGGCGCCCATGTACCAAGAATTCGCCTGCGGGAACAAAGTCTTATGCGCTACAACCTGCACATGGTCGACCCATTCGTCCTCCGCTGCCTTGTCCGGCTCGATCAGGTCGAGGCGGGCGTCGCGCATGTGCTGGATGGTATCGGTGACCATCTCCACGTGCTGCTCGATCGAGGTGATCATGTTGCTCTTCACCGAAGGGCTGCCCGGGCCGGTGATCATGAACATGTTGGGGAAGCCTTCGCTCATGAGGCCCAGGTAGGTGCGGGGGCCGGCATACCATTTGTCCTTCAACGCCCTGCCGCCGCGGCCGCGGATATCGACGTTGAACAATGTGCCGGTCATGGCGTCG
>JAYPXD010000328.1:0-774 GCA_038135395.1 Alphaproteobacteria bacterium
GCTCTATCGAGTCACAAAATTCGCCCCCGCGATAGGTTTCCGGAGGTCTCCAGATAGAGTTATGCTGGCGGGTGATAGCGATACGTATTCTGGCGCCGGGTGGGCTGAACGACCGGGCGTTGAGAAGCACATTGCGGAATACCTGCGCCAGTCGGCCTTCCAGACCGCGAACAATGAAAGGGCCGCCGCCCTGAATGATAGCAAACGTCGGGTCCAGATCGTTGCTGCTGGCGGCGTTCTCAATTTCGATAATTGCCGTCAGCATTGATGCCAAATCGACGCTTTCTCCGGATGCTGCTGCCATCTCGGCTTCGACACGGCTAACTTCGGCGATTGCGGAAATCAACCGGTCAAGTCGTACAACATCCTGAACGATTACAGACATCAACCGGCGGTGTTGCTCCGGATTGGTAATCCGTTCGGCGGTTTCAACCGCGCTGCGCAGCGACGTCAGTGGATTCTTGAGCTCATGCGCCATCTCTTTGGCAAACAGGTCCGCCTCTTCGGCCCTTGCTTTGAGGTACGCTTCGAGGTTGGCGATCGTTTCGCTCATAGACGGCAGCAATGGGTCGTCCCAAACCTGTACCTGTCCCATCGTGGGCGAGCGTCTTATGGCGCTGTCGACTGCGCGGCGCACTCGTTCGGTGCTGCGGACCACCTGCCGCGCCACTAGCCACAACAGAAGGCAGGCTGACCCCAGCCCAAGCAGGGCGGCGCAAGCGGTGGCCGCAACGCTCAGGCGGCTGATCGTCATCACTTCAGGCAAGGCAAGAG
>JAYPXD010000328.1:784-3961 GCA_038135395.1 Alphaproteobacteria bacterium
CTGGCAATCCGACCGACAGGCGAGGAGTCCTGGTCGGGCCGGTCGTCAGCCTGTCCGTTATCCTGCCCTCCATCGCTGCCTTCGCTTCCGGTACGTCGGCAAGTGAAATGGTTGTCTTTGTGGAGCGGGCCGTTGGCATCGGGTCCAGCCACCAGTTCATCAGGCTGGTGAAGTATTGCCCTGGGACATACCATCGTTGCTGAATGACGATCGGCTGACTTGGATTGCCCGAATCGAAGATCAATTTGCCTTCAGGGGCGAACAATTGAATCCGCCCGTTTTCCGGAATAGCTCTTTCCAGGAGCCTAAGCGCGAGGTTGGCGCCGTCCGGAGAATCGAGCGCCAACGGTTGCCCGGACCGTCCAGCCGCCTGCGCGAAGGCCGCGCCGAACAATTGCGCTGTCCCGGCGGCGGTTCTCCGCAATGTTTCGCGATGCGTCTCGATCGCTTGCTCACGCGGGCAGTTGAGAACGATAGTAGCAATGATACTGATGGCGAACCCGAGAGCGACCGCAATCACCAATCGTGGAAACAGTCCCAGGCGACGCCAAATCATCACGAGGCTCGATAGCGATATCCGACGCCATAAAGGGTTTCGATCTCGGAAAACTCATCATCCGACCGGCGGAATTTGCGGCGCAATCGCTTGATATGGCTATCGATGGTGCGGTCATCGACATAGACGTTCTGTCCGTAGGCGGCGTCAATCAGCTGGTCCCGGCTTTTTACATACCCTGGCCTAATGGCTAGAGCTTCTAGGATCAGAAATTCGGTGACCGTCAACGGCACGGGATCGCCGTGCCAGGTGCACAAATGGCGCTTGCGATCCAAAATCAGCCGGTCGCGCACGATCATGTCGTCACGGGAACCGGGTTCTTGGTCAATTGTCTCGGTACGGCGCAGCAGCGTGCGCACGCGCTCGATCAGCAGCCGCTGTGAAAATGGCTTTGTGATGTAGTCGTCCGCACCCAGGCGCAGGCCCGTCAGTTCATCGACTTCATCGGCTTTGGACGTCAAAAAGATTACTGGCATACGGGATTTTTCCCGCAGGCGTTGCAATAGATCCAACCCGTTCATCCTGGGCATTTTGATGTCCAGCACAACCAGATCCACGGGGTGGGTTTGCAGCGAGAGCCACGCAGTCTCACCGTCGGAATAGCAGATAACATTGAATCCTTCCGCTTCGAGGGCAATCGAAACAGATGTCAAAATATTCCGATCGTCATCTACCAAAACGATTGTGCGACCAGCGGTATCCGAGCCGTTGTCGTTGCTCACGAAAGTCCCTTTCCATCGCGACAGAGTGCGCTTGTCACTTTTCGCCCCGAAATTGTGGCAGTAGTACGGCGTACATTGCCACTGTCCTATATAAGGCCCGATTGCCGCCACAAATTACGACTTTCGTCCGCGACAATAAGCTGTTCCGTCCGAATGTTACAAGGACGCAAATCTGCGATATGCTTATGCAACGTTTGCAACTGTTTCCAGACGTGTAAACGCTCTCGTCAAATGGATAAATACTGCATAACAAAGGGAAAATCGGTGGAACGCAACGCCGCCCTGAGCGCCCGAGGCATAACCAATACCGGTCGTGTTCACTGGAACCTGCCGGTTGAAGCCCTCTACGAAGCCGCGATCCGTCGTGGCGAAGCCGAACTCGCTACTGGTGGCGCATTGCTCGCGACCACGGGTGAGCACACTGGACGATCGCCGAAGGACAAGTTCATTGTCCGGGACGAACTGACCGATTCGACGGTTCAGTGGGGCGCTGTCAACCAGGAGATGTCGCCAGCAGCGTTTGAGCGCCTGCATCGCCGCATCATGGCGTATCTGCAAGGCCGCGAACTGTTCGTACGCGACGCCTATGCCGGCGCCGATCCGGACTTTCGCTTGCGCGTTCGCATCGTAAACGAGTTCGCCTGGCACAATCTGTTTTGCCGCAACATGTTCATCCGGCCGCCGGAGGAAGACCTTCCCGGGTTCGATCCGGATTTCACCGTGATCCAGGCGCCGGGCTTCATGGCCGATCCTGAGATTGACGGTTGCCGCTCCCCCACCGTGATCGCGATGAGCTTCAGCCATCGCATGGTGTTGATCGCGGGCACGTCTTATGCCGGCGAGGCCAAGAAGTCCGTGTTCAGCTATCTGAACCACGTGTTGCCTGGGCAGAGCGTCATGCCGATGCACTGTTCGGCGAATATCGGCGAGGATGGCAACGCGGCCGTATTTTTTGGCCTGTCTGGCACCGGGAAAACGACGCTGTCGGCTGATTCTTCCCGTACGCTGATCGGTGACGATGAGCACGGCTGGTCGGGCAATGGCCTGTTCAACTTCGAGGGCGGTTGCTATGCGAAGGTGATCAACCTGTCGCGCGAGGCCGAGCCAGAGATTTACGCCGCCTCGCACCGTTACGGCACGGTGCTTGAGAACGTGGTGATGGATGCGGACACCCGCAAACTGGATCTGACCAGCACCGCGCTGACCGAAAACACCCGCTCATCCTATCCGCTGGATTTTATTCCAAACGCCAGCGACGATGGATTGGGCCCGCAACCGACCAACATTGTCATGCTGACGGCCGATGCGTTCGGCGTGCTGCCGCCGATTTCGAAGATGACGGTCGAGCAGGCGATGTACCATTTCCTCTCGGGCTATACTGCGCGCGTCGCCGGCACCGAAAAAGGCGTGAACGAGCCGCAGGCGACCTTCTCCACCTGCTTTGGCGCGCCGTTCATGACGCGGCATCCGTCGGTCTATGCTAAGCTGCTGGGCGAAAAGATCGCTGGCACCAAGGTCAATTGCTGGCTGGTCAACACCGGCTGGAGCGGTGGACCCTACGGCGTCGGCCAGCGGATGAAGATCGCGCACACCCGAGCCATGGTGCGGGCGGCTCTGGACGGCAGCCTGGCCGAAGTCGGGACCAAAGCCGATCCGGTGTTCGGATTGCACATTCCGGAATCCTGTCCGAACGTGCCAGCAGAGGTGTTGAACCCGCGCAACACCTGGTCGGACAAGGCAGCCTATGATTCTACGGCACAGGAGTTGGCCAAGCGGTTTGCGGCTAACTTCAAACAGTACGAGGCGCACGTCGACGCCAATGTCATGGCGGCGGCGATCAAGCCGGCCGCCTGATCGATCCCCAAGTTAGGGGCTACGTTCCGCCATACGCAAAAGCCC
>JAYPXD010000329.1:0-333 GCA_038135395.1 Alphaproteobacteria bacterium
AATGCAGGCGGCTGGCGTGGTGATGTTCGACCTCTCCTGGGTCGGCGGTTTCTCCGAAGCGCGCAAGATCTGCAGCATGGCCGAGGCGTTCCAGCTTCCGGTCGCGCCGCACGATTGCACCGGTCCGGTGCTGCTGACCGCCAGCGTGCACCAATCCCTGAACGCGCCAAACGCCCTGATCCAGGAGATGGTGCGGGCGTTTTACTATGGCTGGTATCAAGAACTGGTGACCGAGCTGCCGCTGGTGAAGAACGGAATGATCCGGGCTCCCGAAGGACCGGGCCTCGGCACCCGGCTGTTGCCGGATGTGCCGAAGCGCAAGGACGCGCGCGT
>JAYPXD010000329.1:343-3873 GCA_038135395.1 Alphaproteobacteria bacterium
CGCCCCCTTCGGCTATCGCGAACTCGTGCCCCTGCGCAAGGACGCGCGCGTGCGGCGCAGCGCGCTGTAATGGACCGGGTTCTGCTCTAAACGTTCAGCCCCAGAATATCCTTCATGGTGTAAAGGCCTGGCGGCTTGTCGCCGGCCCAGAGCGCGGCGCGGACGCCGCCGCGGGCGAACAATTGCCGGTCGGTGCAGCGGTGCGTGATCTCCAGCCGCTCGCCGGGGGCGGCGAACATGACGACATGCTCGCCGACGACGTCGCCGCCGCGTAGCGCCGCAAAGCCGATGTCGCCCTTGCGCCTGGCGCCGGTCTGGCCCTCGCGGCTCCACTGCGCTACCTCGTTCAGATCGACGGCGCGGCCGCGCGCAGCCGCCTGCCCCAGGCCAACGGCTGTTCCCGACGGGGCGTCGATCTTGTGTTTGTGGTGCATCTCCATGATTTCAATATCGTAGTCGGGGCCCAGCAGGCTGGAGACCTTCTCGACCAGCGCGAACATCAGGTTCACGACGACGCTCATGTTTGGGGCATAGACAACGGCGGTCTTGGTCGCGACATCGCGCAGCACCGCCTCGTCGGCGGCCGACAGGCCTGTCGTCCCGATCACATGCGCGCATCCGTGTTGGGCGGCGATGCGGGCGTGGGCGACCGTCGCAGTCGGGATGGAAAACTCCATCACGGCTTCACAGGCCTGAAAGACGGCGACCGGGTCGGCGCCGATGCGGACGCCCAGCGCACCGACATTCGCCAACTCGCCGGCATCCTGGCCGACAAACGGGCTGCCGGCCTGTTCGCAGGCCGCCGCCAGTGTTGCGCCTTCGGTCTCGGTGATGGTTTGCACCAGCATGCGGCCCATGCGGCCGCCGGCGCCGATTACGCCCAGCTTCATAGCAAGACTCCTCCCAGTCTTAGTGTTGATCCCGGCCAGTCTAGCGCGTCACAGTCGCGGAATGCTATGGGCATGCGCGGCCAGCAGTTGCGCATGGATGCCTTCGCCCGCCAACGCCGCCAACAGGCGGTCGCAATGGGCGGCGTCGCGCACTTCCAGGACGAATTCGATCTCGGTCAGTTTGATGGGGACGTCGAAGAACAGCCGGTTGTGCTGGACCTCCAGCACATTCGCGCCGGCGTCGGCGATTACCCGCGTGGCGGAGGCGAGGCCGCCGGGGGCATCCGACACCTCGACCCGCAACCGCACCAGGCGTTTGTGCCGGACGAGACTGCGCATCAAGGTCGATGCCAGCAGGGTCGCATCGATATTGCCGCCGGAGATCACCAGCGCGACCTTGCGGCCAGCGAATTTTTCCGGATAGGCCAACAGGGCGGCCAACGGCGCAGCACCGGCGCCCTCGGCCACGACCTTGCCGACGGTCGCCAGTTCCTGCACGCCATATTCCAACTCGGCCTCGTCCAGTACCAGGATCTCCTCCACATGCTCGCGGATGATCGGCAGGGTGCGTTTGCCGGGCAGCTTGACGGCGATGCCTTCGGCGATGGTCGGCTTGCTGGGCGGCGCTTTACTGCCGGCGATGGCGCAGGACATGCTGGGATACGCGGCGGCTTCCACCCCGACCAGCCGGATCGACGGCTTCAGCGCCTTGGCGGCCACCGCGATGCCGGCCATCAGGCCGCCGCCGCCGATCGGGGCGACAATCGTGTCGATCTCCGGCGCGGCGTCCAGGATTTCCAGGCCGACTGTACCCTGGCCAGCGATGATGCGGTCGTCATCGTAAGGGTGGATCAGCGTCAGGCCTTCCTTGGCGACCAGTTCAGCCGCCAGGGCTTCGAGGTCGGCCAATTCGTTGCCGTCCTGCAAAACCCGTGCGCCAAAGCTTTCGGTGCGCGCCACCTTGGCGAATGGGGTGCCGCGGGGCATGGCGATGGTCGCGGGAATGCCCAGTCGGCCAGCATGATAGGCAACGCCCTGGGCATGGTTGCCGGCCGAAATCGCGATGACGCCCAAACCGCGCTCCAGTTCGCTGAGCGCCTGCAGGCGATAGAGCGCGCCGCGATCCTTGAACGAGGCGGTAAATTGCAGATTTTCCAGCTTGAGCCAGACCTCCGCGCCGGTCAGCGCCGAGATGGACGGCGACGGACGCATCGGCGTGCGCACCACATGGCCGGCAATCTCATGTGCAGCGGAACGGATATCGGTCAGGGTCACCGGCATTGGCAGGTCTTTCTACAGGCGCTCACGGGCCGGCTCGGCGTTGCGCCGGCGCGGCATCCGGCAACCTTACAGCAGAACCTGCTGGCGCGCCGCATCTTCCTGAACGAACCGCAGCAGGGCTTTGGCGTCGTTGGTATAGAGCTCGATGCCGCCGAACCATGGCCGGCCGATGGCGCGTTGCAGGAGCAGGGCGTCGTCGTCCATCCACCGTGGCAGCAGGGCTCCGAACTAGAAGCCCGCGGCGCGCAGGGCCTCAACGGCGGCATCGGTACAGGGAGAATTCAAGGACAGCGCCAGTTGCACCATAGTTCGGCCTTTCCGGTGGGCCTCTGCGACGGCCCGACCTACATAGGCCGTCAGGTCATGCCCGATACGCCAAACGTTAATCCGCACCAGATCGAAGCGCGGCAGGTCGATGACCTCCACCTGTCCCGGACCGGCAAGATCCAGCGGCTGGTCCGAGGTCGCATATGCGCGGGTCAGGCGCATCTGCTCGTAAAGCGTTAGCACCAGATCGCTGTAGGCGGATGGGAGGTAGCAAACCTTGGACGGCGCATCGTCCATTGCCCGGTATTGCAGCACGGTCGCCGTCGGGCCGGCGCCAGGGGTCTCTATCTGCATCATGCGGGCCGGGACGAAGCCGATCTCGAAGCCGACATCGACGAAGTCTGCCTTCCAAAGCGCCCGCTGAGAGAACACATGGTTGGTCAGCGCTGCGCCGAACAGGCCGTGGCAGCCGGGGTCTCTGTCGGCCTCGCTGATGCAGGCGTCGATCAATTGTCCTAAAAGCCCCTGGGTGCGATGGCCCGGATCGACGACGCCCTGCCCCAATTCCCGCACGCCGGCATGCGGGGCCGACCGGAGGATGCCGAGATCGCCGATCGGCAAACCGCAGCGGTCCAGTGCGACCAAAGAATTGCAAGCGCCATTGGCATTGGCGCTGATGAATGCCTCCGGCCGATAGACCTCCGCCGAAAGATAATGGTCTCCATAAATGGACCGGAACAAACTTGGCAGGTGTTGGGCATCGCCGGCCGCGAACTTGGCAATGAGATGCTGTGTTTGCTCTCTGACTTGCTGGCGCTGATCTATGGCCATGTCCAACTCCTTCCCTTGCAAAGTGACGGCAGCGCTGCAAGGTCCGGTTCGGTGCGCTGCGGCTGCCTTCTGCGCGACTGATAGTGCGACATTAAGAACAAATAATAAACAATATGTTTCTGTAATGTTCTTTTTATGGGGCCGGCTGGCGTGTCGCGTTGACTCCTGCCGGACCCTACCGCCTTCTCTCGAGCCGAATCTTGAAACGACGAGAGGCTGAGGTGTGCGTGTAGTCCGCTGGATCCGTCGTGGGGTGTTGGC
>JAYPXD010000330.1:0-3857 GCA_038135395.1 Alphaproteobacteria bacterium
GTCAGATACTTATACGCTAACACTTAATCAGAAAACGAAACTGACACCGGGTCAGCAGCACAAGAAATCTTTGCCTATTCCGCTAGCAATCGGCCTGGTGGGACCGGATGGGAAAGATCTACCGTTAATCGACGCTTCAGGGGCAGCCTTGCAGCGACCGGTAATTACACTGACAGAGGCGACGCAGTCTTTCGTGTTCGAGCAGGTATCGGTCGCTCCGGTTCTATCTCTTAATCGAGGGTTTTCTGCGCCAATCATCCTCAAGTCAGAAATGACAGCAGAAGAAAGAGGCTTTCTGGCTGCTGGTGACCCGGACGCGTTCAACCGTTGGGAGGCAATGCAGCAATTAGCGACTGACGCGTTGCTTGCATGCATTCTCGACGGCAAATCGAAGTGGCCGCAGGCCTTAATTGTCGCGTTTTCGCGCAACCTGTCAGCTCAAAATTTATCTCCAGCGTTCCGAGCGGCGCTGTTGACCCTGCCTAGCGAGGATTATCTAGCTGAGCAGATGGCCATTATAGACCCTGATGCTATTCGCGCTTCCCGCGAATTGTTACGGGCTGACCTTGCCACCAGACATGCAGCCGCGTTTCGCGAGGTCTATGAAAGCTATCGATTCAATGCACCGTATAGCCCTGACGCGGAGAGTGCGGGCAGGCGAGCTTTGCAGAATATTGCGCTGGCCTATCGAACCTGTGGTCCGGATGGGATCGAGCCAGCGGTCGTGCAGTTCAATGCCGCCGATAATATGACGGACCGGCTGGCTGCGCTCAGTTTGCTGAATCAGACGCCGGGTATTGCTCGGGATACTGCGTTAGCCTCGTTTGCTGACCGTTTCGACAATGATGCTTTGGTCATGGACAAATGGTTCTCGCTACAGGCAACGGCGCCAATCCCAGGGACTGTTGATCATCTGCGAAGGGTTATGTTGCACCCGCGGTTCAGTTTGTCTAACCCGAATAAGGTTCGAGCTTTGATCGGCGCTTTTGCGTCCTCGAACCCAACAGGGTTCCACGCTGTGGATGGGAGTGGGTACGCATTTCTAGCCGAGCAGATTATAGCGCTGAACGCCCTAAATCCGCAGATTGCTTCCCGACTGATTGGGCCACTTGGACGGTGGAGGCGGTACGATTCGGTACGTCGGGTGTTGATGCGGCAGGCACTGGAAGACATTGCGGCAACGCCGAACCTCGCCCGTGACCTGGTTGAGATGGTAAGCAAGTCACTCGCAGAGTGAACTGTCTTACCTAGTGAAAGAGCGCTATGCCCGTATCCTATACACTTGGCGCGATTGCTGCCGCCCTCAATGGAACGTTGGAGGGTAATGCGGATCTGGTCGTCAAGCGGCTGATGCACCCATTAGAAGCTAGCAGAGCCGATGATCTGATCTTTGTAATGGCGCCGGAGTTGGCGGCCCGACTTGGAGAGAGCCCCGTTCGGGCTGCGATCTTGGCTGAAGGCCTTAAGGCTCCGGCTGGCTCGCTCGACGCCTGCATAACCGTGCCTCGAGCGCGCTATGCCCTTGGCCTTCTATTGGATTTGTTCGAGCGCCGGCCTCACTGCGCATTGGGAGTGCACCCGTCTGCCGTGGTGGAACCTGGAGCCGAGTTGGGCGAGGGGGTGTGTGTCGGCGCGCTGGCCTATATAGGACCTAAAGCAAAAATTGGCGCTGGCAGCGTTATTCTCTCGCAGGCGACTGTGGGGGGCGAGGCTGTGTTAGGTGAAAATTGCCTTATTTATCCAGGCGTTCGTATAGGGGAGAGAGTAGAAATTGGCAATCGCGTAATCATACACAACAATGCCAGCATAGGGGCTGATGGATTTTCGTATGTTACGCCGGAACAAGCCAGCTTTGAGGCCGCGAAAACCGGAGGCGATCAGGTTGCGGCAAAAATCAAAGGACTCCGTCGGATTGCCTCTATTGGGATCGTGAAGGTAGGCGACGATGTGGAAATTGGCGCTTGCGCGGCCGTTGACCGCGCAAATATAGGTTCGACTGTCATTGGTAGAGGGACCAAGCTGGATAACCATGTGCAGATTGGCCACAACGTACGTGTGGGTGAAGACTGTCTTTTCTCAGGGCAGGTTGCGATCGCGGGCAGTGCCCGCATCGGTAATCGGGTTGTATTGGCGGGCAAGGCTGCTGTCGCCGATCATCTGACCGTTGAAGACGTCGTTGTGGCTGGTGCGGGCAGTGGAATTTGGCGCAGCGTTAAAGCTGGAAAGGTCCTTGCGGGATTTCCGGCATTGCCAAAAACCGAGGCCTTGCGGCAACAGGTCGATTTTGCGCGTTTGCCCCGACTTTTGCGCGACATGGCTGCATTGAAGCGGCAAGTTGCAGAATTGCTACAAGGCCGCAGCGAATAGACTATCGCGACACGTTGAAAATCTTGCTATAGGCAATCCAATTCGGTCCGGGCACTAGGCGCGGGCAACGACATGAGGCAACAGAATGGCGGACGCACGCAACAAGATCATCCAGATCATCGCTACCGAATGCGAGATCGATCCGGCTCAGATTGTGCCGGAGGCATCGTTGGATGACCTTGGCATATCGTCGGTAGATTTGGTGCAGGTCATGTTCCAAATTGAGGAAGAGTTCGATGTATTTCTAGCCGACGAGGAAATCGGCGCAGATACGGAAAGTGTCGGACAACTACTAGACGCTGTCGAAAAATTGATCCAATCGAAGTCGGGTTCATAGAATTTCATGCATCGTGTTGTAATCACGGGGGTCGGCTGTGTCTCGTCGATTGGCTTAACGGCTTCAGCTCATATTAAGGCGACCCGAGAGGGGGTCAGCGGCTTGGCGACTGTTACGTCCGTCGATCCTAGCAGGCTGATTTCCAAGCTGGCGGGTGAACTGAAAAATTTCGATCCCGAAAAGTATTTAGACCGCAAAACATTGAATATGGTGGATCGTGTAGCGGTTCTGGCGCTGGTCGCCGGAGCGGAGGCGATTTCCGATTCAGGCCTGCATTTCGACGGTGAATTGTCGGAACAGACGGCCGTAATTCTCGGGACCGGCGTCGGCGGGATGGGAACGGTCGACGATAATTTCCACCGGTTATATGCCGAGGGCGCAAACCGGCTGCACCCGTTCGTCATACCTAAGCTTATGGCTAATGCAGCAGCCAGTCAGTTAACTATGGCGCACGGCATTAAGGGACCAGCTTACAGCATTGCTTCGGCCTGTTCCTCCGCCAATCATGCTATCGGCGATGCATTTACGAAGGTTCGGTCTGGCCAGATGCGTGCCGCGGTTACCGGAGGGTGCGAAAGTTGCATCACATACGGCACCATGAAAGGGTGGGAGGCATTGCGCGTCGTCGCACCGGATGCTTGCCGACCGTTTAGTAAAGATCGTAAAGGCATGATCCTGGGGGAAGGCGCTGGAATTGTTGTGCTTGAGCGTTTGGAGGACGCTGTAGCCCGCGGCGCTAAGATATATGGCGAACTGGCAGGATTTGGCATGTCATCCGACGCTGGCGATTTGGTTCAGCCCTCGGCGGACGGGGCTGCCCGCGCAATTAAAGGAGCGCTCCGCGACGCCGGACTTAATCCAGACGATATTGACTATGTTAACGCGCACGGCACCGGGACACCGGCCAATGACCCCACCGAGACGGAGGCCCTGAAAATTGCGCTGGGCGATAGGGCTTATCAGATTGGAATTTCATCAACCAAATCAATGCACGGACACGCACTGGGGGCTGCAGGTGCTCTGGAACTGATTGCAACGTTGGGGGCACTGGAGGGCGGAGTCGTGCCGCCGACGATTACATTTACCGAAGCCGGTGATGGATGTGATCTGGATTATATTCCGAATACAGCACGTGATGTGAATGTGCGTGCCG
>JAYPXD010000331.1:0-3464 GCA_038135395.1 Alphaproteobacteria bacterium
CTCTTCGTGTAGTCGGGATTGGTTAACTGTACTGCAAACTCAGCATAATTCAGTGCCTCCGCAACATATTGCCTCCGGCCAGGCAAGGCCGGACTGCGGGTCGCCCCGTATTCGTCCGGTCTGTCGACATAGGCGGCGGCAAGACCGGCGCGCATCGCCGGCTCCAAATCCTGGTCCGCATGACACGCTGCCATGATGGTTTCGTGCGGTGCGCATCCGACCAGGCGGGAGGCGGCGCGATAGGCGTGGGGCTCTGGCTTATAGGCCGGCAGGAATTCGCAGGACAGAATACCGTCCCAATCGATCCGCGCCGCCTTCGAAGATGCAACCACCGAACGCCAGGAGAGCACCGTCAGGACACAGACGGTATAGCGGCTGCGCAAGGCATCGATGGCATCCGCCGCATCCGGCCATGCCCGCAGAACATGCCAGGCGGCGGCCAGTTCGTCCTTTTGGCGCTCGTTCAAAAATGCGCCGGCATATCGGGGCATCAGGTGATCAAGCGCAAGGCGGTGCAAGGTGTCGGAGTTGTACCGCGGCAAGTGCCCTGCACGAACTTTGGCGAGCAACCTGAACATCTCCCGCCGCCAATCGTTGGTGAACGCCCTTGCGTCGATTCCCGGCAGCGCATCTGCGACCTGGGGCGCGACTGTACCGTGCCAGTCGAACACGGTGCCGCCGACATCGAAGGCAATCGCTTTGTAGGAATTCCATGGCGCATGCATGGCAGCCGCCTCCAGGGTAGGACCTGTCAATGCTGAGATTCTAGGGACGGCAGCCGGTCTGCACCAGCCCTATCCGGACGGCTCAGGCAACGCCCGCCGCACGGGTTGGGCGCTGCGCCCGTTCCGGCCCGCCAGATGAAAACAGACGGTGAACCGCCTTCGCGGCCTCGCCAGGCGCCTCGTAATGAACGAAATGTCCTGCCGTCTCGCAGACTTCCACATAGACTTGCGGAAAATATTCACCGATGCGGTCCGCCCACTCGACTTTCAGCACCGGGTCATGCCGCCCCCAAAGCACGCCAGTTGGCAAATCAATCGGCGCCTGCGCAGGCAACTCACCTCTGGCAATCGCGAGGCGGGTCTCTGCTACTGAGAGATACCAATTGAACCCGCCCTGGATATTGCCCGGCTTCATGAAATTATCGACGAATGCGTCAAAATCTTCGTCGAATGCGGTGGAGTCAGCCGGCCAATGGGCCAGAAAGTGGCGGAAATAGAGAGCGCAACTTTCTCTCGATTGGCCAATCAAACGAGCAGCCCATGGTTGTTGTTGGAAGTTTTGATACCAAACTTCTTTCACATGGTCGGCGGCATACCAACGCTGCCCGATCCCCGGATAAGGGCAATTGAAAAAAAACAATCCCGCGATCCGCTTGGGCGCTTTCCTGGCTATAGATTGCATGACCATTGCGCCGACATCATGGCCGACAAGCCCAACCTGCTTCAGGCCCAATTGATCCATCAAATTTAGAATATCGTCCGCCATCACGTCTGCGGTTTGCTTGCGTGATGGGCCAAATGACGGCTTGTCGCTAGCGCCAAAGCCTCTCAAATCCGGGGCGATCAGATCGTACCGATCGGATAGCAGCGGCATCATTTTGCGCCAGGTCAGCCAAAACTCAGGCCAACCATGCAACAAAATCAGTGGAAATCCATGTCCTACTCTAGCGTAATGCAGCCTTAATGAGTTTGAATGCACATACCCAGATTGGAAGCCGTATGCTTCCGGAATTATCACTTCCAGATCTCCAAAATCATTCTAATGCGGTCAAAATATTTCATAGTTTAACTGCGCTTATCCTTCGGGTCGGTTGGCCCTTAAGCTCTTTCCGCAACGATTCGATGTGCTCGGACAGTCCTTCCATGTGCGGATTTAGAGCCACGGCCTGCTCAAACCACATGAGCGCCGTTTTCTTATCTCCCAAAGCCAAATGGATCAATCCCAAGCCGGATAAGGCGCCATAATGTCTGGCCTCAAGCGCTAACGTGCTCTCGCAATCCGAAATTGAGCCCACCAGATCACCTTCGAGATAACGCACGGTGGCGCGCTTGTTCCATGCCTCAGCAAAGTTCGGATGACGCGCAATGATCTCCGAAAACAGAGCTTTTGCTTTTGCAAGGTGCCCGAGTTGCATCGCCAGTATGCCACGGACCATAGTGAGGTCGGTTTCCTGGTTATTGGAGGCCAGCCATCGGTTCCAAATTTCCCGGTCGACAGCCTGGGCCTCTGCCTCACTCTCTGTCGCCGCCAAAACCTCAAACAGGTGATCCAAACGCGGGTCGGTCTGGTCCGCTTGAGCGGGCAATACCGCAGCCACGACGAGGGAAACCATGGCTGCCAAAGCAGCGCAGAGACAGTATGGACGGCCCGCTTTCCTCAACATTGCGATAAGCTAGCTTGATCCGCTGGTCCTGGAAAGGTCCTTCAGCGGGCGACCTGCAAGGACGAACATTTCTCGTGCTTCGAAAAGATAGCCTCGCCGTCATTATCCTGCTGACTGGCCTTACCGGAATCACGCCTCTGTCGATCGACATGCCGCTTGCCGGCCTTCCGGCCATCGCGGCGGCATTTGCCGAGCCAGAAGCCAAAGTGCAGTTGGTCGTAGGCGTTTTCCTTGCCGGCTTCGCAATGGCGCAATTGGTCTTGGGACCAGTCTCCGATCGGTTTGGCAGGCGCCCCGTCCTGCTGGCGGGGCTAGCCGTTTATGCGCTCGCCGGCTTGGCCTGCACCCAAGCGGAAAGCCTCAGAGTTTTGCTGCCTTTGCGGTTCGTCCAAGGCATCTCCGCCTGCGCGGGCCCAGTGATTGCCCGCGCTATTGTAGCGGACGTCTATGCCGGAAAAGCCGCACAGCGCGCGATGTCTATCGTTACCGCCGGCATGGGCCTTGCGCCCATCGTTGCGCCGATGATCGGCGGCGTATTGATGAATTTCTTCAACTGGCCGGCAGTATTCATCACCCTGTCGCTGACCGGCGTCCTGTTGTTGTCGCTGGTCCTGGTTTTGCTGGGCGAGACATTGCCGACGCCAGACCCGAAAGCGCTGCGGTTCAGCCGCATCCTGGTCAATTATTTCACGATGTTGTGCAGCCGGCCGTTTATGAGTTTCGCCCTACCGTCGCTGTTGTCAGGCGGCGCTCTCTTTTCGTTTATATCTGCGGCCCCGTTCGTGCTCATCGGCCAGATGGGGCATGCGCCAGTAATGTTCGGCGTATTTTTCGCCATGGTCATGCTTGGCTTTATCACCGGCGCAAGCCTGTCGGCGCGGATTTCCCAAACCCGCACTCCGGCCCAGATGGTGCGATTGGGCACCGCGGTTATGGCACTCGGCGGCGTGGTCATGTTTGCTTCGGGCCTCTCCGGGATCGAGCATGCTTTGGCGTTGGTGATCCCCATGGCGGTCATCATGATGGGAACCGGGCTGATGCGTCCGAACAGCATCGCCGGCGCCATGGCCGGCGT
>JAYPXD010000331.1:3479-3847 GCA_038135395.1 Alphaproteobacteria bacterium
GACCGGCCAAAATGGATTTCGGCTATTCGGATAAAGTCAAAGCCCTGCAGGAACAACTCACCCAGTTCATGGAGCGTGAAATTGTGCCCCGCGACCGCGAATGGCACGAACTGACCGAGGCCGGAACCTTTCCGCCGCCGTTCTGCAAGGACATCAAGGCCAAAGCGCGCGAAGAGGGCCTTTGGAATATGTTCATGCCGGGCCTGCCGGACGATGCCCCCGGCACGCGCTGCTCCAATCTGGAATACGCGCCACTGGCCGAAATCATGGGCCGGATCTACTGGTCGCCAGAGATGTTCAACTGCAACGCGCCGGATACGGGCAATATGGAAGTCTTCCATATGTTCGGCACACCGGAGCAGAAAAAG
>JAYPXD010000332.1:0-3816 GCA_038135395.1 Alphaproteobacteria bacterium
CCCCACGCCGCCCGACCACTATCTGGGCAAGTTCTGGGTGGACAGCATCACCCAACGGGTCATCGAGGTCGTGCGCTCTTTTCCGGAATTGCCGCTTTGGCTGGCGCTGTCTGCGGCATTGCCTGTCACCTGGAGCCCGATCTTGGTGTATTTCGGGATTACGATCATCTTAGGCCTGCTGGATTGGACCGGACTGGCGCGCGCCGTTCGATCTAAATTGCTGGCCTTGCGTGAGGAAGACTTTACGACTGCTGCGGTCTTGATGGGCGCAAAGCCGGCCCGGGTGATCGGACGCCATCTGGTGCCGAATTTCATGAGCCACTTGATTGCGTCGGCGACGCTGTCGATCCCCAGTATGATACTGGGCGAGACCGCGCTCAGCTTTTTGGGGCTTGGCCTGCGGCCGCCGATCACCAGTTGGGGCGTTTTGCTGGTAGAAGCTCAGAATATCAATGTGGTAGCTTTGTACCCATGGTTAATGCTGCCTGTTTTGCCGGTGATTCTATCGATCCTTGCCTTTAACTTTTTAGGGGATGGATTGCGCGATGCGGCCGATCCGTACAAAAGCTCCTGATATCAACCGCATGATATGGTCGGCGCGCTGCGACAATTGCGCTGCGGCTGGTATGGACCTATTGTTTGCGCAAAATGGCCTTCCCAGATGGTTCGCCATTCACAACCCTGCCGCCACGGCGTAGGAGATCCCAACATGCGGTTTACTTCAGCGATTGTTCTAAGTTTGTTTCTAGCGGCCTGTAGCACAAGCGACCAGGGCGGCTCGTCGAAAACCGGTACCGGTTCGACCGCGAATACTCCGGCAGCTTCGACCGGCCCCGCCGCTCCCGCGCCGGGCAGCCAGGCGGAACTGAACCAGACGATTGGTGACCGCGTCTTCTTCGATACCGACCGCTACAATATCGATGCAGCTGCTAATGCAACGGTTCAAGCGTGGGCGAAATGGCTGGCCCGCAATCCGAACGTCAAGGTGATGATCGAAGGCCATGCCGACGAACGTGGCACCCGCGATTACAACTTTGCTCTTGGCGCCCGTCGCTCGCATGCTGTGAAAGAAGCGCTGCAGAATCTCGGCATCGCCGGCAACCGCATCGAGACCACCACTTTCGGCAAAGAGCGGCCTGCCGTGCTGGGATCGACCCCGGCCGCATGGGCGAAGAACCGCCGTGCTGTCATGGTTGTAGCGGGCTAACCGTAAGAAATGGGATGCCGGTCGACCTTGTGGCTTAGCATGTTGGCGATACTCACAGTAACGCCAACATGGGCAAACACGGTCGACCAATTGCGCCTGCCGCTTCTGAACGGCCAATTTGACCAGGCCGTTCAGGCAGCGTCACCGTCTTCCGGCAACGCCAAGGAAGACGGTGATACAGCGGCTTTTACCGCATATTATCAAGGACTCGCTGCCTTTGCGCAGCGTGATTACGCCAAAGCTGTAACGGCCATGGTCGGCGTAACGGAAAAGCATGGCGACAAGCCGGTTGCGCTGAAAGCCGCAGTCGTCGCCACACTGGCGCTGTCGCGACAAGGCGATCATAAGAACGCCTGTCAGTATGCCGGGGTCGTGATGCCCCTGACACCTTCGCTTAGTCCGATTTGGCGCGCATGGGTTGAGGAGGCGCGCCGCACCAGCGCCTGCGAATAATAATGCAACTGGCTGTTGCAGTATCGGGCGGCGCCGACAGCGTTGCTTTGATGCTTCTGGCCGCCAAGCAGGCGACGCCAGCATTCGTAACGGCGCTATCGGTGGATCACGGCACGCGTCGCGCTGCAACCGCGGAACGCGATTTTGCAAAAGCCAGCGCCGAACGGCTCGGTGTCCGGTTCCACACATTGACGCCGACGATCCAAGGCTATGGCCATGCTTATTGGAGGCAGGCGCGGTATGAAGCCCTGACTGCCTATTGCCATTGCGCCGGCATCGATACACTTTGGCTGGGTCATCACGCCGACGATGCGGTCGAGACCGCCGCAATACGGTTGCTGGCCGGCGGCCCCTTGAGCAGCCTAGCCGGCATTTCGGGCACGGCGACATCCCAAGGCATTCGCATCGAACGGCCGTTGCTGCGCCTGTCCGCCCGCGACATCAGACGCCTGAATATGCAGGCCGGCTTTGGTTGGATCGAAGACCCATCCAATCGCAACCTCGCCTACAAGAGGTCGACTGTGCGGCGGGTTATGCCGAAACCGGAGCATTCGCGCCTTGTTATTAGGGAAATGGTAAGAGACGCTGCAAGTTGGCGGGTTGCGTCCGAGCGTGTGGAACAAAAGGCCTGGAACCTGGTCGCTAGGGACTCCGGCCTCGGATCGATCCAGCTCCATCGTCAGCGCTTTAGCCAATTGCCGGCGTCACTCCGTGCTGCCCTGCTGCGTCGCGCGGCCAATTTTGTCGTTGGCGATCCGGACAGGCTGCGTAACGTTGATTTTGACGCTGCGGCAGCATCTATCCGCTGCGGAGCCATCGGCGGCGCGTTTATCGAGCAATTCGGCGACCAGATTTGGATATCGCGCAATCCCTCTAGTATCGGCGGCCCGGTACCGCTCACCTCAAACATGACTTGGGACGAGCGAGCGCATTTACGGATCGCGGCGACCCTGCCGACTACAGGATTGATGGTGTCACCTGTCGGAGACCGCCGCATCGGCAGCATGTCGAAGATCGCTCCCAGGGCGGTTCTATCCTCTCTCCCGTCAGTCGAGAAGGCCGGCACGATCGTCGCAATACCCAATATCGGGATCTGGCGTGGGCCGGACGGGCCGTTCTGGGCCAGTTATCTTAGGTGCCGATGGCTAGACCGGCCAGAGCCTAACGGATTTGAGCTTGCGCTGTAACGTTGGCGTCCTATCTGTTTTGTTGCTACTGTGCCCTATCGTCCTTTGCTGATGCTCCCGCTTGTCGGGTTACTTTGGGAATACCGATGCGAAATATCGTTGTTTGGCTCGTCGTATTTGTACTTCTTGTAGCGTTGTTTAACGCTTTCCAAGGCTCTGTGGGATCATCCCACAGAAATCAAATGGCCTATTCGGACTTAATCAATAACGTCCGCAACGATCATGTTCGCGATATTGAAATAACTGGCCATGATGTCAAAGGGCATCTTACAGATGGACAGGAATTCTATACTTACGTGCCAAATTCGGCTGATTTGTTGGAAGAGACCAAGAAATCCAGCGCCCGGGTTGTGGCAGTGCCGCCCGAAGACAATACCCTGGTCAGCATCCTGATTTCCTGGTTCCCGATGCTGCTGCTGATCGGCGTATGGATTTTTTTCATGCGGCAAATGCAGTCAGGCGGTGGCCGGGCTATGGGCTTCGGCAAATCGAAAGCCAAACTGCTGACTGAGAAGCAGGGCCGTGTCACCTTTGAGGACGTTGCCGGCATCGACGAAGCCAAGACAGAGTTGGAGGAAGTGGTCGAGTTCCTGCGCGACCCACAAAAATTCCAGCGCTTGGGCGGCAAAATCCCCAAAGGCGTGTTGCTTGTCGGCCCGCCCGGTACCGGTAAAACCTTGTTGGCCCGCGCTATCGCCGGCGAAGCCAACGTACCATTCTTCACCATTTCCGGCTCTGACTTCGTTGAAATGTTCGTTGGCGTTGGCGCAAGCCGCGTGCGCGACATGTTCGAGCAGGGCAAGAAGAACGCGCCCTGCATCATCTTCATCGACGAGCTCGACGCCGTCGGCCGGCACCGCGGCGCGGGCCTGGGTGGTGGAAACGACGAACGCGAGCAGACCCTCAACCAGCTGCTGGTCGAGATGGACGGCTTCGAGACCAACGAAGGCGTCATCCTGATCGCGGCGA
>JAYPXD010000333.1:0-3786 GCA_038135395.1 Alphaproteobacteria bacterium
GAGCACTGTCTTCGGGAGGCAGGGGCCGGAGGTTCGAATCCTCTCACTCCGACCAAGCAAATCAAAGCCTTAAGTCGTTCCCGATTTGACTTTTGTCTCGGATTTGTCTCAAGGATGGTCTAGTTCCAAGCGTCGCTCATCCAGCAAGGCAAATGATCCGCATTGGCACAGGTTGGGTTGCAACAGTTTTGTAATCAGAGGGTCGGGGGTTCGAGTCCCTCAGCCGGCACCAATTAAATCAATGAGTTATTACTAATTTAATGACCTCTTAGGCTCGCTTTAGGCTCGCTTTTCCAGCGCATTTGGCCGCCTCTGAGTGTCTGTCCGAAAAGATGTTGAAACGGATGAATCGTTTGTGATTCAAGGGAGGCGGCCTGTTTTTATGGAGAGCCCCCGATGTGGAGAGCCGACAATCGTGCCCGTTACAACCGCAGCCGCCTGCGCTATCCGAGCGACCTGACCGACGAGGAATGGGCGCTGATCCTGCCCCACATACCGCCGGCCAAACGCGGCGGCAGAAAGCGTACGGTGAACCTGCGCGAGATCACCAACGGGCTGATGTACATCCTGAGCACGGGCTGCCAATGGCGGGCGATCCCGAAAGACCTGCCGCCGCGCTCGACCTTGTACGACTATTTCGATCTGTGGAGTTGGGACGGCACGCTCGACCGGATCCATCATGCCCTCTATGTCGAATGCCGTGAGCGCGCCGGCCGCGAGGCGTCTCCCACCGCCGCCGTGATCGACAGCCAGAGTGTGAAGAGCGCGGAAAAAGGGGGGCTCACGATCCGCACGGCTACGACGCGGGCAAGAAGGTCACGGGCAAGAAACGGCACATCCTCGTCGACACGGAGGGCCTGCTGATGCACGCCATCGTACATGCCGCCGACATCCAGGATCGCAATGGCGGCGTGCTCGTGATGGCCACGCTGTTCAGCATGTTCCCCTTCCTCGCCAGACTCTACGCCGACGGCGGCTATCAGGGTCCGCAGTTTCAGGCCGGCCTGAAGCGAGTCGTCGCAAAGGCCAACGTTGAGATCGTCAAACGCCCGGACCGGACCAGGGGCTTCGTCGTACTGCCGCGCCGCTGGGTGGTCGAGCGAACCGTCGCCTGGCTTGGGCGATGCCGACGGTTGGCCAAGGACTGGGAATGCCTCAACCGCAAGGCGCTCGCATTCCTCAAACTATCCTCCATCCGCCTCATGCTACGAAAGCTATGTAATCCAACATGATCTTTCCAGACGGACTCTGAGAGTGATACACTGAGCAACTCCACAACACTGCCTTCGCCTCGTCGCGCGATGATACCACCCTAACGTTGCCGTCCGCGGCCGCGTGAAAGCCGGCGATCAAGCCCGCCTCGGAATGCATAGCGGAAGCGCTTCTACAGCACTCGATGGGACAAGACCTCGCGCCGGCTGATCCAGCTGGGTGCCGGGAACAGCCGCAGTCATCTGGTGGCGGTGGCTGGATGCGGTGAAATGCGATCATGATCAAAGAATTGGAGATGGCGGTGCAGTTTGCGCCATGTCTACCGGAAGTCGACTAGGCCGAAGTAGCAGAGGCAATCTTGGCAGGCTTAGAACGGCAAGGGGTGATTCAACGCGAGCAGCTCGAGACCATCCTGTTCTGACGAAAAACCCGCCCGGCAACATGCGGGGCGGGGAAGTGGTCAGTATTCGGACGGCAACATGATGGTAAAAATGCAATTTGTGCCGAACGGAGCAAGCCGGCCTGCCGGTTGGCGGGCCGGCAGGCAGCGTCCGACACAACTCCGGCGTCTATTGCGGGTAGAACACCGGCACGGTCAGGTCATTATCCAGTTGCTCGAAAGCGACTCGCACCGGCATGCCGATGGCGGGCTCGACATCCTTGCCCCGCAGCCGGGCGGCAACCCGCACGCCTTCGTCCATGTCCACTGTGACGAACGTCATCGGCAGGTCACCCTTGAAAGACGGGTGGAAGGCGTGCTGGGAGACTGTCCAGGTATGAACCGTGCCCTTGCCGCTGGATTCGATCCATTCCACGTCCATAGAGTAGCATTTATCGCACACTTGGCGCGGATAATGACGGATTGCGCCGCAATCGCCGCATTTCTGGAACAACAGGCGACCGTCTTTCAGGCCGTCCCAAAAAGGCTTTGTGTCCTCATTGGGCGATGGGCGAACGCGTTCGATTTCCATATTTCTCAATTCCTTCGTAGACTAAGACCGCATGATGGCGACGCCGCCATCGCCCATATCGCCATAACCGGTCACGAGACCGATCTTCGCGTCCTTGACTTGCATCTTGCCGCCTTGGCCGCGCAGCTGCTTCACCAGTTCGACGATATGGTTCATACCAATGATGTGCGCTTGCGAGAGCAGACCGCCATGGGTATTGACCGGCATCGGCCCGTCGAGACCGAAGGAGGTGCTTGCCACGAAGTCGCCGCCTTCGCCCTTTTTGCAGAAGCCCAGGTCTTCCAGCTGGCAGAGCACGATATACGTAAAGCAGTCATAGATTTCCGCGACGTCGATATCCTTGCGGTCAACGCCGGCCATGCCGAAGGCGCGCGGCGCGGCCTTTGCAGTGCCGAGCGTGGTAATGTCCGGGCGCTGGGTGATGGCGCTGGGCGAGTCCGGGTGGCCCTCCGCAACGCCCATGATATAGACTGGCTGCGATTTCAAGTCCCGGGCGCGCTCGCTGCTGCTGACAATGACGGCTGCGCCGCCGTCGCTTTCCAGGCAGCAGTCGAACAGGCGCAGCGGGTCGGAAATCATCCGTGCGGTCTGGTGCTGCTCCAAGGTCATCGGTTCGGTCATCAACGCGTTGCCGTTCTTCGTCGCATGGTCGCGGAAGGTAACCGCGATCTTGCCGAAGTGCTCGCTCTTGGTGCCGAACATCTCCATGTGGCGCCGGGCCATGTGCGCATAGAGTTGGGCCGGCGCGATCTGGCCGAGCGGCATCTCGTACTCGCCGACGGTCCGGAATTGCGGCAGCTGCTGAACGCGGCTGCCGATGCGGGCGCCGGAATAGCCGTTACGGCCGATGGGGATCAGCACATGATTGGCAATACCGGCGACGATGGCGCCGACCGCGAGTTGGTGATGAACTCCTCCGCCACCGCCGAACCTGTCGCATAAGGGATGACCCCGTCGATGTCCTTCGGACTGAGGCCGGCATCGGCGATTGCCTTCAGCGACGCTTCCATCTGGAGCGCGGTCTCGGTCTTGCCCGAGCCGCGGACATAGGCGGTTTCGCCGATGCCGCTGATCGCGCATTTCTCAAATAGGGTGTTCGGCAAAGTTTCCTCCATTTCGTCAGAAAGTGGTTGCGGTGAATGTGTGGGGTTGCGGAACGCGCCCGCAGCACGTGCAGCAAATTCCCCTCACATCCCGGGCAGGCGTCAGGCCGCGGCCCAGCCTTGCAGGATTGCGGCTTCGCTCCGGCACCGCTCCGGCCCGCCCAGCACCTGGCGGTCGAAGGTGATGCGTTTGAACCAATAGTGCAGGCCCAGCAAATCAGTGAACCCCATGCCGCCATGCACCTCCGTCGCCATGCGCGAGACCTCGCGGGTGGTTTCGCCGAGATGCGATTTCGTATGCAGGATCGTCAGCGAGGCGTCTTCGATCCCGTGTTCACGCGCATAGCCGGCATACCAAACCATCGAGCGGCAAGGCTCCAGCATGCCCACCAGTTCGGCGCACATGTGTTTGACCGCCTGAAAGCTGCCGATCTTCCGCCCGAATTGTTCGCGCTCGTTGGCGTAGGTGACCGCCTGGTCGATCATGCGCTGGCCCGCGC
>JAYPXD010000334.1:0-3770 GCA_038135395.1 Alphaproteobacteria bacterium
GCGAGATCCGGGGTGAATTCGGCCTGTCGCATGGGGAGTTCGGCACGGTCTACATGGCCGGCACGCTGGCCAGTTCGGCAACAATCATCTGGCTGGGCCGCATCGTCGATCATTGGAGCGTCCAACGCACGGCCTGGCTGACGCTGCTGTCGCTGGCGGCGGTGGCGGCGTTCATGGGCGTGGCCTGGGGGCCGCTTGCCTGCGCCGTCGCGATCTATGGCCTGCGGCTGATGGGGCAAGGCATGTCCGTGCATATCGGCATCACCGCCATGGCCCGCTATTTCGTAGCAGAGCGCGGCCGGGCGCTGGGCATCGCGCAGTTGGGGCAGGCGCTGGGCTCGGCGCTGTCTCCACCCTATGTGGTGGGGCTGCTGACGCTGGTATCCTGGCGAGAGGCATGGTGGGTCACGGCCGGTCTGGTGCTGCTGCTACTGCCACTGGCGCTGCGCCTGTTGCGGAATGAGGACCTGGAGGCGCGGACAGAGGCTTTGGCCCGGAACCGCGGCGGCCAGCCGGCGGTGGGCTATCGCGTCGGCCAGATGCTGCGCGACCCCGGCTTGTGGCTGCGGATGCCGGTGTTGCTGGCCCCGGCTTTCATCTCCACCGGCTTTGTGTTTCACCAGGTGCATGTCGCGGCTGAGAAAGGCTGGTCAATCGAGCTGATGGCGGCGGCGTTTTCCGCCTACGCGGCGGCTTCCGTCGCCGGCCTGCTGGTCGGCGGGCCTTTGGTGGACCGGTTCAGCGCCCGGCGGATGGTGCCATTCTATCTGGGACCCCTGTCGCTGTGCTGCATCGCGCTGGCGGTTGGGGATTCCGCCTGGTGGCCGCCGGTCTATCTGAGCCTGATGGGGTTCGGCACGGGCGTCAGTTCCGTCGTGGCGGGCGCGCTGTGGCCGGAATTGTATGGGCTGCGCTACGTGGGCGCGATCCGGGCGTTTGCTACCTCCACAATGGTATTCTCGTCGGGACTGGCGCCGATGGTGATGGGCCTGGCCTTCGATGCCGGCGTCGGCGTCGAGGCGGTGGCGGTGGCGAGCTTCGGCTATTGCATGTCGGCGTCGGTTCTTGCCAGTCTGGCCAGGCCTGAGGAGACCCACACCATGCCGAAAACCATTGCCATCGCCGGCGCCAGCGGCCTGGTCGGCGCGAATATCGTCAAGGCGGCGCTGGCTCGCGGCTACACGGTCCGCGGCGGCATGCGCAAGGTTGCCTATGCGGCGCCGGAATTGCTGGCCCTGCCGGGGGCAGCCGAGCGGTTGCACCTGTCTGCGGCGGATATGGACGTGGCCGGCTCTTTCGATGAGATCATGCAGAAGGCAGACGGCGCCTTTATCGCCAGCTTAATTCCGGTCTACGCCGCACCGGATGGCACGCCCGTCCGCCAGTTGGACGACGCCCGCGGCTGGGCAGAGATCATCCAGCCGACGGTGGATGGATGCCTCAATATCATGCGATCCGCCATAGCGGCAGGCATCAAGACAATCGTTATTTGCTCGTCTACCTCCAGCACCAATCCGGTGCCGCCTGTGCCGGTCAAAAATGAGGTCGATCACTGGTCCGACCCGGCGCAGCAGTGTGCAGAGAAAAAATACACCTCCGCCACCAAGGCCGTGATGGAGCGCGCTGCCATGGCTCTGGCAGCAAAGCATGGCGTCAGGCTTTGCATTCTGCTGCCGACCGGAATGTTCGGCCCCATGGTGCTGCGGAAGCATGGAGATGAGGGGTTCATGGGCGCGTTGAAGCGTATGGTGCGTGGCGAAAAGGGCCGGCACGACCGGGCGCCGAACGACTCGACCTCTATGGCGCATATCGAGGATGTAGCGGCCCTATTCCTGGCCGCCTATGAGAATCCGACTGCGGAGGGCCGCTATTACGCCGTGCGCGAAAGTTGGCACTGGAATGATATCTACCGCTGTCTGCGCCGGATCGAGCCGTCGCTGCATATCCCGCCATTCTTCGAAGGCGATCCGGCCGAGCCTACCCGCTTCGACTTCACCCGCCGCGATAGCCTGGGCGTAAAGATGCGCGACATTCCTGAAACCCTGGCAGATGCGGTCGCATGGACAAAGGCGAATGTGTAAGATGACCGCCGGTTGGCGTGCACCGAAACGAAGTAGCAAACGAAAGGTTTCTTTTGATGTCCAAACCCGTCCGCCTCGGCACCATTGGCTATGGCATTATGGGCGAGCGCCTGCTTCGCGTCGCACGGGCACATGACCCCAATGTCCTGGTTTCGTCCGGCGCTTGGGACCCATCCCCGGGCGCGATGGCGCGCTATGCCAAAGATTTTCCAGGCGCGCCGGCGTTCGACACCCTGGATGCCCTGCTTGCCGCCTCGGATGTCGTGCATGTGGCCTCGCCGCCCGCCTATCACCTGGACCAGTTGGAGCAAGCCGTCGCCGCCGGCCTTGCTGTGCATTGCGAAAAGCCGCTGGGCGTCGACGTCGCCAAAGCCCGTGCGGTGGTCGAGCGCATGGAAAAAGCCGGCGCCCGCTCCGCCGTCAATTTTCCCTTCACCGCCAGCTTTGCGCTCGACCAGATTAACGCCTGGCGCGCCGCCGGCGACCTAGGCGATCTGGAACGGGTCGAGATCGAGATCGGCTTCAAGGCCTGGCCCCGCTCCTGGCAGATGGACGCCGTCGCCTGGCTCGACCGGCGCGCCCAGGGCGGCTACACGCGCGAGGTGGTCAGCCACTTTCTGTTCGCGACGCTGCGCCAGATCGGGCCAATCACCATGCACAGCCATTCGGTGACCTATCCGGCGGGCGAGGGCTCGGAGACCGCCTGTTCTGCCGAGATGACAGCAGGCGGCGTGCCGGTGACGCTGACCGGCGGCGTCGGCACGACCGAGAAGCCGGACCATAACCTGTGGATCCTGCACGGCTCGAAAGGCAAGCTGCGCTTGCGCGACTGGGCGATTGCCGAGAAGCTAGGGGCCGATGGCGAATGGCGCGAGGCTGAGGGCGCGCGCCCGAACGAAGAAATGCGACCGCTGATCCTAAAGCGCCAGCTGGACATGGTCGCCGCCATGACCCGTGCCGAGACCGGCCACTCGCTGGCATCCTTGCGTGAGGCCTTTGAGGTGCAGTCGCTGGTGGAAGCCATTCTGGCAGGGTGAATCGATTCCCGGATGGTGCGGAGCGCCGATCCGGGACCGGTCTATCTCGCGTACACTGGCGAGGACGGTGTTCGAAGGATGACGCCGGCCCCGGATGGCGGCTTCGCCACCTCCGGGGATCACACACTTGCCGCTCCAGCCGCGGCGTGCTCTTTTGCCCTTCAATCGACAAACTACAAGCTCAGGAAACCGCCCATGGCCCAATACCGCGTCATGCTGCAAATGCCCTACACGCCGGGCATTGCCTCCGTCTTCGACCACCATCCGGAAATTGAGGTGGTGCAGTTTACGGAAACCTCCGAAGCCAACATTCTCCAGCATGTCGGCGAATACGACGCCGCCATTCTGGGCGTGGCGCCCTTCACGCCGGCCATTATCGAAAAGGCGACGCGGATGAAGATCGTGGCCCGCCACGGTGTCGGCTATGACGCGGTGAACGTGCCAGCGCTGACCAAGGCCGGGATTCCGCTGGCCGTCGTCGGCATCGCCAACTCGATCACGGTGGCCGAGCACTCGCTGTTTTTCATGCTGGCGCTGGCCAAGCGCGTGTTCCTGTTCGACCGCGAGACGCGCAAAGGCAATTGGGACATCAGGCGGGAGGTTCCGGCCTATGACCTGGCCGGCCGCTCGGTCCTGGTGCTGGGCTTCGGCC
>JAYPXD010000335.1:0-343 GCA_038135395.1 Alphaproteobacteria bacterium
GTGCTGGCTGAGTTCGGCGTCTCGCTGCCGGCGGGCAAGGAGATCCGGGTTTGGGATTCAACGGCGGAGATCCGCTACCTGGTGCTGCCGCAACAGCCGGAGGCGGCGAACGGGCTTGGCGAGGCGGAACTGGCCGATTGGGTGACGCGGGATTCGATGATCGGCGTCGGCCTGCCCCAACGCCCGGCTATGGAGGGGTAAGGCGATGAACGGCGCGCACGACCTGGGCGGCATGCATGGCTTCGGCGCCATCGCTCCCGACCCGAACGAGCCAGTCTTTCATGCGGAATGGGAACGACGCTGCTTTGCGCTGACCCTTGCCGGCGGCTTTACCGGCCAATGG
>JAYPXD010000335.1:353-859 GCA_038135395.1 Alphaproteobacteria bacterium
GGTATTACGAGCATTGGTTGGCGGGGTTGGAATACCTGCTGATCGACCGGGCAATGGCTACGCCCCGGGAAATGGCGACCGGCAAGGTCGAGCTGGAGTCGAAGCCCGAAGCGCGGGTGCTGCAAGCCGCGGATGTCGGCAAGGTCCTAAAAAAAGGCGGGCCAAGTGAACGAACTGCGAGCGAGCCGCCGAGGTTTGCCGTCGGCGCGCGGGTGCGCACGCAGAACATTAATCCCGCGACCCACACGCGCCTGCCGCGCTATGCCAGGGGCAAGGTCGGGACGGTGGCGTTGTTGCATGGCGCGCATGTGTTTCCCGACACGAATTCCCGCTATCTGGGGGAGAATGCGCAGCACCTCTACACCGTGCGCTTTGAGGGGCGCGAGCTGTGGGGCCCGGATGCTGAACCGTACAGTTGCACGATGATCGACCTTTGGGACAGCTATCTTGAGCCCGCCTGAGATTTTGCCGGGTCAGCCGCTGGGCGATGACGGCGAGCCCGTGTT
>JAYPXD010000335.1:869-3766 GCA_038135395.1 Alphaproteobacteria bacterium
TGTTTGCCGAGCCCTGGCAGGCGCAGGCCTTTGCCATGGCGGTGCACCTGCACGCCCGCGGCCTGTTCGCCTGGACGGAGTGGGCGTCGGCCCTGGCCGACCAGATCAAACGCGCCCAGGCCGCCGGCGATCCGGATACCGGCGAGACCTACTACCAGCACTGGCTGGCGGCGTTAGAGCGGTTGGTGGCGGAAAAAGGCGCTTCGTCGGCAGCGGAGCTGGCCGAGCGCAAGTCCGCCTGGGACCGGGCGGCCAAGGCTACGCCGCATGGCCAGCCTATCGCGCTGGGCGCAGAGCGCGCATAGCCTCTGCCGCGGCGCGTTCGCCGCTCAGCCATGCGCCATGCGCAGCCGTGCAGAAGGTCGGGTGGGTGGCTTCGCCGGCGAAGAACAGGCGATTTTCTACCGGCCGCGCCAGGTCCGCGCGTGCGTCGCCGCCGCCAGGCGTCATGGCCGAGTATGCGCCCAAATCCACGGCGTTTGCCCCCAATTCGACGTCCGAGCGGCCTGAACACGCTGGCGCAGGCTGTTGCCGTACATGGCGCAAATCTGGTCGATGACAAAGGCGGATTGTCCCCGCTCACCCTCCGGCTCCAGGGCTCGGGCGACGCTGGCTTCGACAAAGCTTTCCGCCAGCGGACGTCCAAAACGCCCGAAGCGGACGGACAGCAGAGCGCTGCGGCCTGGGCCCCAGTCGGCATCGACCCGGTCAAAGCGCAACGCCACCTTGTTCGCCCGGCCCAGCGGCAGGCGGTCGATCGCCGCCTCGGTCGCGGCGGGCAGTGCGGGCAGAAAGCGGATGCGCTTCAAGGCTTCCGTACCGGCTGTCAGGATCACGGCCCCGGCTTCCAGAATACCGGCCGGCGTGACCAGGCGCACCGTCTTGCCGCGGCGGTCGATGGCGAGCACCGGAGTTTCGCGGCGGATCGGCAGGCCTCTCGCCCGCTGGACGATGTGTGCGCCGAATCCGCCGGGAACCGTCCAATTCTGGCGGGTATCCACATAGCGGCACCAATCAATCGCGCTCAACTCTTGGGGTGGAACCGAGGTATAGGCGCCGCACCACCAATCGAAATAGCGGCGCAATCGCGGATGGGCGGGCACGATATCCGCAACCGGCGGGTCTTTGCCCTGTGTGGCGGCGGCTTCGATTGCCGCCTCGCACGCAGCGACATAGTCCGCATGCTCGCTTTGTTCCGCATCGGTGGCCCAACGCGCCTCGTCATCAAGGAACAGGCGGGGCGGCACCCGGTCGCGGTCGTACTGCGCCGGGTCGCCATCGGCCAGCGGGTTGCGGTCGGCGGAATGCAGCCAGGTGCATCCCAGGTCGACCGGATAGCCCAGCGAGTGGTCGGTCAACGCCCGTCCGCCGACCCGGCCGGCAGCCTCCAACACAATGTGGGAGATGCCGGCAGCCTGTAGCGAGCGGGCCGCTGCAATGCCCGCGGCGCCTGCGCCGACGATGGCAATCTCAACGGTGGCGGGCATTCGCCGGCGGCCTTTGCGGGTCAGCGTCCGGCCATCATGCGGGTGGCTTCGTAGGTCGCCACGGTCTCGCCCTTCTGGTTGACGATGCTGTTCAGCGTTTTGACGATGCCCCGGTTGCCCTTGGATGTCGGTCGCACGCTCAGCACTTCGACTTCGACATGGATCGTGTCGTTGACGTTGGTCGGTCCCAGGATTTTCAGCGTCGTCTCCAGCATGGCGAGGCCGGTGTGCTGCATGGTGGACTGCACTAGCAGCCCTTCGCTGAAGCAATAGCAGAGCGCGCCCGGCACCGGACGGGAGCCCTGGATTGCGCCCTGGCCGGCATAAGTAGCGTCCGTGAAAATCATCTCCACCATGCCGGTGGCGTTGATGAAGTTCACCAGGTCCGCCTCCGTAATGGTGCGGTTGATGGTCCGGAATTTCTGCCCGACGGAAAGATCATTCCAGTGCAGGCCAAGCCCGACATAGTCCATGGTTCTAAAGTCCTTGTGTTTGGGATTGGGGGAACGGCTATAGCCCGCTCAATCGGGCGATATCGGTGTCGTTGATTCCGACCTTGCGGGCAGTTTCCTGGATGCTGGCCCAGGCATCGTCGGCCAGCGGCACGCCATTGGCGAGGCGAGCGGACTTAGTCGCGCGCTCAGGATCGCCCGGAACCATTACCGGCTTGGCCGGATCGGCGGGGTTGGCGGACATTACATAGGCCACATAGTCCGCCACCTCAGCCGCGAAGCCGCCCTGGTCATCCATCGTCGCCGCGTCGATATAGATAGAGAGCATGCCGTTGGCGAACGGTTTCCCCGGCGGCCCCGCCGTGCCGTTGCCGGTCAACGCGCCGCCCAGCAACTCGCACATCAACGCAAGACCGGAGCCCTTATGGTCGCCGAAAGCCCGGATCGCGCCCCTGCCGTCGCGCATCGCCACCGGCGCATCCGGCCCGGCCGCGCCATAAAGCGTGGCGGGGTCGGTCGATAGCCGCCCGTGCTCATCGATGAGCGCGCCGTCCGGCAGACCTTTGCCGCCTTTGGCGGCGACCATCACCTTGCCCTCCGCAACGATGGATGTGGCGAAATCCAGAATGACCGGAGGCTCTCCCGCTCGGGGAACGCCGACGCAGAACGGCGCGGTTGAAAAGCGCTTTTCCGTGCCGCCATACGGCGCGACCAGGATCGAGCCGCGCGCGTTGGCGAAATGCACCGAAACCAGCCCGGCCTCCGCCGCCATGATCGCCCAGGAGCCAACCCGGCCGATATGCCCGGCATTGCGCAGGGCGACGATGTAGCAGCCGCTCCGCTTGGCCCGCTTGATGCCGAATTGCACGGCCTGCTCGGCGACGGTGTGGCCCATGCCATAGTCGCCGTCCAACACCGCCATCGACGGGTTCGGCGTTGGCACGAGCCAGGCGCAGGT
>JAYPXD010000336.1:0-3712 GCA_038135395.1 Alphaproteobacteria bacterium
GCACAAGGCATGGGGCATCAGTTATGTCGACGTGCTGATGTGCGCCGGTGGGTATCAGTTGAAGCCGCCGGTCCCGTTTGTGCCGGGTCTTGAAGCCTGTGGCGATGTAATCGCGCTGGGTAAGGGGGCGGAGGGATTCTCGGTCGGCGACAAAGTGATGACCAGCGGCCGGCCCGGCGTCTTTGCCGAGGTCTGTTCGCTGAGCGAGGGGCAGGTGCACCGGCTGCCGTCCACCTTCGACTATGCCGAGGGCGCGGCGTTCCGGTCCTGCTATATGACGGCCTGGAACGCGCTGACCCATGGCGGACGCCTGGAAGCTGGCGAGGTGCTGCTGGTGCATGGCGCGGCTGGCGGCGTCGGGCTTGCGGCGGTGCATGTCGGACGCCTGCTGGGTGCGCAGGTGATCGCCACGGCCGGCACGGATGAGAAGCTGGCGATCGTCAAGGCGCAGGGGGCCGACCATGTGATCAACTATACCACAACGGAATTGCGCGATGTGGTGAAGGGCCTGACCGGCGGACGCGGCGCGGATGTGATCTTCGATCCGGTCGGCGGCGACATTGCGGAACAAAGCCTGCGCTGCATGAATTACGGTTGCCGTGTGGTCTATATCGGCTTTACTGGGGGGCCGCCGGTGTCGATCCGCTCGAACCTGTTGTTGATCAAGGGCGCTTCCGCCGTTGGCTTCCGCGCTGGGGAAATAGGCCGGCGGATTCCCGGATTGAACGAGAAAACTATTGCCACGTTGATCACGCTGGCCGAGCAAGGCCGCCTCCGCCCCCACATCTCGCACCGGATCAAATGGCCGAACATCGCGGACGCCATGCGCCCGATCCAGGATCGGACTGTTGTGGGGCGGGTGATTATGGAGGTTTAGGCCGCCGCCCGCTCGATATAGCCCGCCACCAGTCGCGGATTCTGCATCGGCATAAAGTGGGTGTACTCCGGCAGATAGACGTCTTCTGCCTGCTGAAACTTCTCGAATAACTGCTCCCAGGTGGGCGAGCCGGAATAGTCGGTCTGGCCCAGCTTCGGCAATTGCCGGCGGCGGGCGCGGAGGATTGTCGCTGGCACGCCGATGTCCTTCAGCTGCTCATGCAGATAGGCGCGCCAACTGTTCATGTAGACCGAGGCCTCTACGATTGGCGGGCAGGCTAGCACCGTGCCTGCGCCGTCTGCTGCCGGCAGCACCCCGTGGCGGCAATAATCCTTCAGCACTGACGGCTGCCAGAGCGCGTAGGGCTCCCGGTCCTTCAGGCGGTCGTACAGTGCCTGCCAGTCCGCCCATTCGTTCCGACGCCGCGACGAGGGGTGATCCGCCGGGGTCTTCATGTCCGGGAAGCGGTTTTGGCCATAAAATTCCGGCGAGTTCATGGTCGGGTCGATCAGCACCAGATGCCGGAACGCCTGTGGCCGCTCCAGCGCCGCATAGCACACGGCCCAGCCGCCCATGGAATGGCCGGCGGCAATCGCGTCCTCCAGCCCCAGATGGTCCAGCCACTCCACCAGGTCCTGACCGTAATATTCCCAGCGGTCGAACGGCCCTTCCTTTGAGGAACGGCCATGCCCGCGCAACTCGAGCGCCAGGACGCGCCAGTCCTGCGGCAGCTCCTGTATCAGCCTGTCCCACACCCGGCCGTGAAAGCCGGTGGCATGCACCAGCAGCGCGGTCGGCGCTCCGGCCGCTCCGGGCCAGTCAAAATACGCAAGCGTGGCGGCGGAGCCCGCAAAGTGGCGAAGAACAGGGTCGGGGCGCATGGAACCGGACTTTGAATGCGGGGAGGGGCAGGCGCAGAGGCATTCGCCTTGCCGCAATCCTAAGGCGGCGTTAGCCTTTTGCCAAAGCCCTAAAGGCATCCAGAGGAAATCTTCCCCCATGACCGACCGCCCCATCTCCTTCGGCTGGTTCCTGCCGACCATCGGCGACAGCACCAATCTCGGCGATCCAAAGGCCCGCATTCCGCAAAGCCCGGAAATGTTCGACGAGATCGTCGATGCGGTCGACAATGGCGGCTACACCTACATGCTGCTGCCGGTAAACGCCTTCTGCTGGGAGGCGACGGTGGTCTCCTCCTACTATGTGGCGCGCACCAAAAATCTGGCGCCGCTGATCGCGCTCCGTTCCGGCTACATGAACCCGACGCTGGCGGCCAAGATGTTCGCGACGCTGGACCAGATGAGCCGGGGCCGTCTCTGCATCAACCTGATAGCCGGCATCAACGACGACGATACCGCCGGCGATGGCGTGCACGACTCCAAAGAAGTCCGTTACGAAAAGATGGACGAAGAGGTGGAGATCATGAAACGCCTCTGGGCAGCGGATGAGCCCATCGGCTACAAAGGCAAGCATTATCAGGTGGATACGGTCATGCAGCCGCACCCCTTCCAGAGGCCCCACCCGCCCTTCTTCCTCGGCGGCGGCTCCGACCAGGCGCTGGAGATTTCGGCCAAGCATTCCACCGTGCACCTGTTCTGGGGCGACCGCCCGGCCAGCATTGCTGAGAAGATCAAGGATATCCGCGGTCGTGCCGAGAAGTATGGCCGCGCCGACCACATCCAGTTCGGCATGCGCCTGCAGATCGTCTGCGAGGAGACGGAGGAGGAGGCCTGGAACGCCGCCTACCGCCTGATCGACGGCGCGACGCGCTTCCAACTCGCCAACATGCGGGCGGGCCGCAACTCGGCGGAGGGCATCCGCCGCACGTCGGAGGCGAACCGGCAGGTCTGGCAACTGCTGGAGGAAAGCGGCAACGACATGAAAATCCACCCGCACCTCTGGACCGGCATCTCCACCGTGCGCAGCGGCGCGGGGATTGCGGTGGTGGGTAATCCGGAGCAGGTGGCGGCGACGCTGCAGGAATTCGTGGATGCCGGCTGCTCCAGCTTCTGCCTCTCAGGCTACACCCACGCCCGCATGGCCAGGATCGTGTCGGAGCAGGTAATGCCCTATTTCAAGGACCGCATGGCGGACCGCATCCCGCTGGCCGCGTAAAGAGGAACAGCCCCATGAAATTCGCCCTCCACTTCGCCAATCTCGCCTTCCCCGATGGCCCGGGCGCCAAGCGCTTTGCTCAGGCGGCTGAGAAGGCCGGGTTCGAATGCATCGTTGCGATCGAGCATGTGGTCGTGCCGACCCATTACGACTCGAAATATCCCTACAGCGCTGACGGCAAGATGATGGGCAAGCCCAATATCGCCATGCCAGACCCGCTCACCTGGATGACCTACGCCGCGGCAGTGACGGAGAAGATCAAGTTCATGACCGGCGTCCTGATCCTGCCGCAACGCAACGCCGTTGTCCTGGCCAAGCAGGCGGCAACCATGGACCATATGTCGGGCGGTGGCCGTATCATGCTGGGTATTGGCGTCGGCTGGCTGGAGGAGGAGTTCGAGGCGCTGGGCATACCCTTCCGGACGCGCGGCAAATACACCGACGAGGCCATGGAGGCGATGCGGGTGCTTTGGGCGGAGGATGACGCGAGCTATGACGGCGAACTGATCAACTTCCGCGGGATCAACTGCAACCCGAAGCCTCCCGGCGGCTCTGTACCGTTCGTGATCGGCGGGCATTCGAAATTCGCCGCACGCCGCGCCGGTCGCTATGGTGACGGCTATTTCCCGGCGACCGGTATGCAGACCGACTTTCAGCCTGTGGTCGAACTGGCGCGGGAGGAGGCCGCGAAAGCGGGCCGGGATCCGAACGCCCTGGAGA
>JAYPXD010000337.1:0-3686 GCA_038135395.1 Alphaproteobacteria bacterium
TTCCTATGTCGTCTGGGGTCAACTGAAGGAGATGTTCGGCCTCGAAGAATTGGCGATGGTCAATGCCAAGATTCCCGACCAAACCAATGTCTTGGTCCTGATCCACCCAGAAAAAATCGATGCGCGTAGCCAGTATGCCATCGACCAATTCGTGCTGCGCGGCGGCAAGGTCGTGGTCCTGATGGATCCGCACTCTGAAGTACAGGCATCGGATCCGCAGAGGCGCCGCGGCCCGTCGCCGACCATCGTCGCAGCCTCGAACCTGCCCGAATTGCTGAAGGCCTGGGGCCTGGAGATGCCGGCGGATGCGGTCATCGGCGACGCCAGGCTTGCGCGCCGCGTGCAGGTACCGACCCAAGGCCCCGTCGCCACCCGCGTCGCGGCAATCGACTATCCACTTTGGCTGGCGGTCGGTCCGGAACAGATGAATCGGGACGACTTGGTCACCAGCCAGCTGTCGCTGCTGAATATTGCATCTCCAGGCGAGCTGAAGCCGCTGCCAGGCGCGACCACCACGTTCACACCGCTGTTGTGGACCACGGACCAGGGCGGCGTTGGCGACCTTGCGCTGGCGCAACAGGGATCCACGAAGATCCTCGAACAGGCAAACCGCTTTAAGGCGGACGGTCGCCACGTCCTGGCGGCGCGCGTCAGCGGCCCGGTCAAGACAGCATTTCCGGACGGCCCGCCGAAGTCGCCGTTGATCGATGAACTGGAAAAAGCGATTGCCGATGCCAAGCCAGGCGACGACATTGCCGACAAGCAGAAAGAGCTCGATAAGGCAGTTAAAGAATGGCAGGCCGCCAAAGCGGCGCACCTGACAGAATCCAAGACGCCGATGAACGCCATCGTCATCGCCGATGTCGATTTCCTGGCGGATGGCCTGTGGGTGCGGGTCCAGGATTTCTTCGGCAAGCGCATTCCTTCCCCTTACGCCAACAACGGCAACCTGCTGATCAACGCTGTAGAAAACCTCAGTGGCTCGGACGAGTTGATCAGCCTGCGCTCGCGCGGCGTGTTCCAACGGCCCTTCACCTATATCCAGGACATCCAGCGCAAGGCGGAAACAGCCTTCCGCCAGAAAGAACAGGAGTTGCTGCGCGAACTGGGCCAGGCAGAAGAAACTCTGAAAAAACTGCAGACCCAGGCCCGAGGCAAGGGCAATCTGGTGCTGTCGCAGGCGCAAAAAGACGAAATCAGAGGTTTCCGCGATAAGGCCGTCAATCTGCGGCGTGACTTGCGCGATGTCCAATTCCAGTTGCGGCGCGATGTCGACCAGGTGACCGAGATGGTCAAGCTGGTCAACATCGCCGCCGTTCCGGCTCTGGTTGCCATATTCGCGTTGGTGCTGGCGCTCGTGCGACGCAGCATGCGCCGTCGCGCTGTCCATCACGTTTGAGGCCGGGGGCCCCTCCAAATGAAGCTGACCACTTTCGCTGCCCTCGCCGCCGTTACCGTTGCTGTCGCCGGCGGTGCCTATTGGGCTGCGCAGCAGCGTGACGCGCACATCGCCGACCCCTGGCAGCGCCAGGCGCTTTACCCTGGCTTGCTGGAGCGGTTAAACGACGTCACCAGCCTGCGCATCGCGACCCAGGCCGATGGGCCGCTCACCATGACCAAATCCGGCGACGCCTGGACTTTGGCCGAAGCGAATGGTTATGCCGTCGATTTTGCCAAGATTCGGCAAACCCTGGTTGAGCTCTCCAGCATGGAAACGCTGGAGCCAAAGACGCAAAAGCCCGAAAATTATGCCGCTCTTCGGGTCGAGGACGTGGACGTTCCAGCCGGCAAGACTTCGGGATCGACTCGCGTGACCGCCAAAGCAGGGGACGCGGTCCTGGCGGATATGCTGGTCGGCTTGACCCGGCCGGCGGATGTCGGGGCCGGCGTGTTCGTGCGCAAGGCCGGGGAAAATCAGGTTTGGCTGGCTACAGGCTCTTACCAGCCAAATCCGAAAGCATTGCAGTGGCTCGACCGCAATGTGGTGAATGTGGATTCGCGGCGGATTGCGGAAGTCGTGGTCTCCCACCCCGACGGCGACACCTACAAAGTCGCAAAGCCGGAAATGGGATCCGAGGACATGGCCTATGCCTCGCCGGTGCCGGATGGCCAATCACCTAAGCCAGTGCACGAAATGAACAATATGGCCAGCGTTACGGATTTCCTTATTTTTGAGGAAGTCGTGCCGGCAAGCCAGATCAAATGGGATGCGCCGCAGGTCGTCAGCACGTACCGCACCTATGACGGCGTCCTGGTCACCATCACCGCCATGAAGGCGGGTGACAATAAGACCTGGGTGCAGGTTGCGGCGTCTGTTGCCCCGCGTACCGACGGCATCGATGCCTATGTTGCCGAGAACAAGGGCAAAGACTCGATGGCAGGCCGCATCGCCGACCAATTCATCGCAGCGGACGCCGTCTCAGGCGCAGTCGACGCGATTAACAAACGTGTTGGAGGCTGGGCTTATCGCCTGACCGACTACAAATCCGGCAAGGTCATGCAACGCAGCGCCGATATGCTGCAAGAAGCCGGCAAAGAAGCAAGTAAGGCCAATTGAGCCCTGACCGGCGCGGCGACCGTAGTCCCCGCGCCGGGTCGGTGGCATTACCTTAAATGTTCGCCGGGAAGTGCCCGCCATCCATCAGGATGTTCTGGCCGGTGATAAAGCCGGCATGCGCGCTGCACAGAAAGGCGCAGGTCGCGCCGAACTCTTCGGCTGTGCCGAAGCGTTTCGACGGGTTCTCGTTCATCCGCGCCTGACGCAACTCGTCTTCCGGCTTGCCGGTTACCTTCGAGGCGTGGGAAAAATTACCCTTCAGGCGGTCGGTATCGAACGGACCGGGCAGCAGGCCGTTGATCGTCACGTTGTGCGGCGCCACTTCACGGCAAATGGTGGAACTGAACCCGGTCAACGCCATGCGCGCAGCGGTGGACAGGCCCAGGTTCGGCACCGGCATCTTCACGCTTTGCGAGGTGATGTTGACGATGCGGCCGAATTTGCGCGCCGCCATGCCATCAATCACAGCGGTGATCATTTCCACATGGGACAGCAATTGCGCCTCCAGCGCTGCCAGCCAACGCTCCCGCGTGTCGGTCCGGAAATTGCCGGGGGCCGGACCGCCGGCATTGGTGACCAAAATATCGGGCTCGGGGCATGCTGCCAGTACGGCCGCGCGAATTTCCGGCTTGGTGATATCGCCAGGTACCGCTGTCACCTGAACGTTGTAGCGGTTGCGGATCTCCGCAGCCGTCGCTTCCAATTCGGAGGCGGTACGGGCATTGATCACCAGATCGCAGCCTTCCTCTGCCAACGCCATGGCGCAGCCTTTGCCCAGGCCCTTGCTGGCCGCTTCCACGATGGCCTTGCGGCCGCGAATTCCCATATCCATTGACGGTAAGTCCTCTGTCAGTCGTCGGTTGGCAGTTTCAATGCTTCCTGCGCCAGATGGCGCGTCACCTTGCGCTGCTGCGCCAGCGAAGCCCGGTCCAGTTGTTCGACCGCCGCAGCGATCGCCGCACACGAACGCTCCAGCCGGGCCAGCATAAAGGCGATCACATTGTCTGGCACCGGTATTTGCCGGTCCGCAAACAATTTTGCAGCCAAGCCGCTCAATAGCGCGTCGTCCGGCGCTTGCAGCCCGACCGAGGGCAAGGCCCGAAGTCGCGAATCGAGGTCCGCCAGGCCA
>JAYPXD010000338.1:0-2471 GCA_038135395.1 Alphaproteobacteria bacterium
GAGGAGTAATGCCCATATACTCCGCCATCATCATCGACGAGAACTGGCCGCCCTCGGTGATGATGGTGGTGAAAACGCCATCGACGTCATCTTTGGTCAAACCGGCCTCATCCAGTGCTTTTTTGCTGGCTTCGGCGGAAAGTTGGAATTTGCTCTTGTGCGGCACACGGCCGATGTCGCTCTCGGCGACGCCGACGATGGCGACTTTGCGATGCAATAGGCTCGGGTCCACTGGCGCTAGTCCTCCGTAAAGTGGGATATGAGCAGGATAGGGGACAGAAACCCGCAACGCCAAGGGGCCTATTAAAGGCGCCAACTCCAAAGCTTTCCTGCGGTTGCCGCATCATGCTAGTCTTACGTGGTTGATCGGCTATCTCTGCTTTGCAAAAGGGGATTCATGGCGACATTGTTTCAGAAATACGGTGGCTTCAGCACTGTCTCCAAGGTCGTATTGGACTTCTATGACAAAGTCTTGGACTCGGATACGGAAGGCCCGTTTTTCGACGACATCGATATGCGCCGCCAGATCGACCACCAGACGAAATTCATCGCGCAGGTCATGGGCGGCCCCGCTTCCTATTCCAACGACGTGCTGCAAAGAGTACATGCCGGCCTGCATATCGATCGGGCGGCATTCGATGAAGTCGCCGGGCTCCTGGAAGGGACTTTGCGGCAACATGGCATTGAACCCGAAGACATCGTCGCAATCATGCAGGAAATTCACGGACGGGCCCACATCATCATCACGTCTGACTGAGCGAAGTATCAGATGAACAATACCGCCAGCATCATTCAGCCAATATCCATGGATATGGACCAATTCCGGTCAAAGTTGTTCGATTCCATCGCGGTCGGCCTCGCGGTCTTGGATCGCACGCGATTTCATGTGCTGATCTACAACACACAATTTCAGGAATGGTGCCCGGAAGTCGCTGACCGGGAATCCGTACCGATTTACACGCTGCTGCCCAGCTTTGAAGCGGACAGCGCCCGGGCTGCGCTGTCCGCGGGCAAGCCCTATATCTTCGAAGACCAGATCAAGCCCAAGCGGAGGCCCATCAGCCTTGCCTGCCAATTGGCCCCGGCGTTGGGCGGCGCCGGTGACGCATTGGTGCTGCAGTGTCAGAACGTCTCGAAGATCAAAGAATTGGAGTACATGATCGAGTCGTACTCGAAACTGATCGAGCGGCAGAACCGCGATCTAAAAAAAGAAAAGGAACGCGCCGAACGCATCCTGCTGAACATCATGCCGGAATCCGTTTACGAGGAATGGAAGGAATTCGGGGTTACTGTCCCGCAACGCTTTGACAGCGCTTCTGTGCTGATGTTGGATTTTATCGGGTTCACCAACATGGCGATCAGCCGAGACCCGACCAAGCTGATTGCGGAACTGAACGATATCTTTACCGGCTTCGACCGGATCGTCGAGCAGTACGGTTGCGAACGGCTCAAAACCATGGGCGATGCCTATGTCGCGGTTTCCGGCATGCCAGAGCCCAATCCGGACCACGCTCGGAACATCGCAGAGGTCGCGCTCCGCATGGTGCGTTATCTGAAACGGCGCAACCGCACCAGCGAAGAACAATGGCAGTGCCGCATCGGCATCAATTCCGGACCAGTCATCGGCTCGATCGTCGGCGTTCAGAAATATGTCTACGACATCTTCGGGCCCGGCGTGAACCTGGCGGCGCGGATGGAACCTCTGTGCGGACCGATGCAGATCCTGCTGTGCGAGGACATGTTCGAGCTGATCCAGAACGATTTCCGCTTTGCGGATCTGGGCGAACACGAGGTCCAGGGCTTTGGCGTGAAACGCATCTATCGCCTGGAAGGCGCCGACGACGTTGCCAACGACTTGCCAAGCCTGTCATAAAGGCGACAGGCGACGTTTTCGACGTTAGACTCTATCGATTCCCCAGTTCGCAAAGCAGGGCGGTGCGCGCGCAATGCATCCATCAGTCTCTATCATCTTTTTCACCACAGCTTCCGGCGCCGGTTATGGCCTGTTAGCGCTGATGGGCCTGTTCGGCGCATTTGGGCTGCTGCCCGCCGACCAGGGCGTCGGCATCGTCGGACTGGGGCTTGCCCTAACCCTGATTACGGCCGGCCTGCTGTCATCGACCTTCCACCTCGGTCATCCAGAGCGCGCCTGGCGGGCGCTCAGCCAATGGAAGTCGTCCTGGCTCAGCCGGGAGGGCGTCATGGCGATTCTGACCTATGTGCCTGCCTTGGTTTTGGCTATTGGCTGGGTATTCAAAGGTCGTCTAGGCTTTGGATATGGACTGGCTGGCCTAATCGCGGCCACGCTCGCGATTGCAACGGTCTATTGCACAGCGATGATCTATGCCTCGCTCAAGCCGATCCGCCAGTGGCATACGCCGCTGACCGCGCCGAACTACCTGCTGCTGGCCCTGTTGACCGGCACCATCGCGTTGAATGTGATCGCCTTTATGTTTAAAGCGGAGCACGGC
>JAYPXD010000338.1:2481-3643 GCA_038135395.1 Alphaproteobacteria bacterium
CTGGCTGATGCTGCTGCTCGCAATCGGCGCTTGGACTGCCAAACGATTGTATTGGCGCGCGATCGACAACCAAATTCCAGCGTCATCGCGCGAGACCGCCACGGGCCTCGGCAATTTTGGCCAGGTCCGCCCCTTGGAACCGCCGCATACCAGCCCCAATTATCTGCAAAAGGAAATGGTGTTCCGGGTTGCCCGCGATCACGCTGCGCGCCTGCGCATGCTGGTTCAGCTATTGACCTTTGGCATGCCTGCGCTTGTTGCCTTGCTGCTGATCGTCATCAGTGGTAGTGCCTTTGGCCTGCTGATGTCGATTATGGCGCTGCTGTTCGCCGGCATCGGTGTGTTGTTTGAGCGCTGGCTGTTTTTTGCCGAAGCCGAACATACCGTCGGCCTGTACTACAATTGACCTGCACGACGTCTGATCTGCACAAAATACGGACGCGGCGAACTATAGGAGGTCCCGCAAGACCATGTTCATCCAAACGGAATCCACTCCAAACCCGGCTACGCTGAAATTCCTGCCAGGCCGAGATGTGTTGGGCATCGGGACGGCCAATTTCCCCAGCCTGGAAGAGGCACGGGGGAAGTCCCCTCTGGCTGAAGCGCTGTTCGGTATCGGCGGTGTCACGCAGGTGTTCTTGGGCGCCGACTTTATTAGCGTCACCAAGGACGATGCCCGCGAGTGGCAGACGCTGAAGCCGCAGGTGCTGGGCGCTATCATGGACCATTTCACCATGGGCGCGCCGGTCATGGTTGGCGAGGCCGATACCGAACACACCGAAGACGATGGCGGCCATCCCGAAGTTGTGGCCCAGATCAAGGAATTGCTGGATGCCCGCGTGCGTCCGGCGGTTGCACAGGACGGTGGCGACATCGTCTTCCGCCGTTTTGAGGATGGGGTCGTCTATCTGGCGATGCAGGGCGCCTGCGCCGGCTGCCCCAGTTCCACCGCAACGCTGAAAATGGGCATTGAAAACATGCTGCGCCATTACATCCCGGAAGTGCACGCCGTGCACCCGGTGCCGTACTGACCGCCTCGCGCCGCTGAAGCGCCCGCTTCGGCGCTCTCAGCGTGACCGCAAACGAAAAGCCCGATCCTTGCGGATCGGGCTTTTGCGTATGGCGGAACGTAGCCCCTAACTTGGGGATCGATCAGGCGGCC
>JAYPXD010000339.1:0-2609 GCA_038135395.1 Alphaproteobacteria bacterium
GTGCAGGACGATGGAACCAAAGGCGGTGCCGCTCATGCGGGCGTCGGAGATGCGGACCATGTCCTTGACGCCCGCCTGCGCCAGCTTTTTCGGGATCGGGATATAACCGGACTCCGGCATGCCCGGAGCGCCCTTCGGGCCAGCGTTCTGGAGCACCAGCACGTCGTCGGCCTTTACGTCCAGGTTGGGCGAGTCGAGACGCTCGGCCATATCCTCCAGTGAGGAGAACACCACCGCCCTGCCCTCGTGTTGCAGAATGGCGGCGGCGGACTGCTTGATGATCGCCCCGCCCGGCGCGAGGTTGCCGCGCAGCACGGCAATGCCGCCTTCCTTGCAGATCGGGTTCGCCTTGGTCTTGACCACCTGCTGGCCCCAATCCGGTTCGGCCGCGTCGATATCCTCGCGCAATGTGCGGCCGGAGACAGTGAGGCAATCCAGGTTCAAGGAGTCGCCAAGTTCCCGCAGGATCGGCGCGAGGCCGCCGGCGCGGTAGAGGTCCTCCATGTAATGCTGGCCGCTGGGCTTCAGATCGACCAGCACCGGCGTATCCGCGCCCATGGCGTCGAACGCCTCCAGGTCTATGTCAATGCCGAGCCGGCCCGCCACCGCCGCGATATGCACCAGGCCGTTGGTTGAGCCGCCGACCGCCAGCAGGGTGCGGAGGGCGTTTTCGAACGCTTCCTTCGTCATGATCTGGGAGGGCTTCACACCCTCCAGCGCCAGACCGACGGCCCGCGCGCCGGTGTCCTCGGCATGGCGCAGGCGGTCCGCCATGACGGCCGGGATCGCCGCGCCGCCCGGCAACATCATGCCCAGCGCCTCCGTCATTAGCGCCATAGTTGAGGCGGTGCCCATCACCATGCAGGTGCCGGCGGTCGGCATCAGCCGGTTGCCGACGGCGTCGATGTCTTCCGCCGAAATCTTCCCTGCCCTGTGCATGCCCCAGAGCCGGCGGCAGTCGGTGCAGGCGCCGAGGCGCTCGCCGCGGAAATGGCCGGTCATCATCGGGCCGGTGACTTCCATGATGGCCGGCTTGCCGGCGCTGGCAGCCCCCATCAGCAGGGCTGGCACGGTCTTGTCACAACCGCCAATCAAGACCACCGCATCCATCGGCTGGGCGCGGATCATCTCCTCCGTATCCATGCTCATCAGGTTGCGCAGGAACATGGAGGTGGGGTGCGAGAAGCTCTCATGCACGCTGATGATCGGGAACTCGACCGGCAGGCCGCCCGCCAGCATGACGCCGCGCTTGATCGCCTCCACAATGTCCGGGACGTTGCGATGGCAGGCGTTATAGCCGCTGAACGTGTTGGTGATGCCGATGATCGGCCGTTCCAGTGCGTCATCGGTGTAGCCCATGGCCTTGATGAAGGCCTTGCGCATGAACAGCGAAAACTCGTTGTCGCCATATTGGGCCAGGCCATCTTTCATGCCAGGGGTCTTTGGGGAATCGGTCATTCAAGCGGGGCTTTCGCTGGCAAAGAAACAGGTCGCGCAGTCTAGCCCAAAGCAAACCATGCACCCAACACCAAAGCCATAGCTCCAGAGCGCGAACTGACGCTTGGCCAACGCGGCAACTGGGACTAGCATCACTGATAATTCATTTCCGAGGGACCAACGCCCATGCCAGACGTTTTGGACGATATCCTGATACGGCCCCTGTCCGATGTCATGGCGGCTGAGGTCGTCGGCCTGGACCTGCGCGAGCCCATTCCGGCCGACGTCATGGCCCGGCTGGAGGCCGCGCTGGGCCAATATCATGTGCTGTGCTTCCGCAACCAGTCGCTCAGTAAGCTGGAGAAAATCGAAGCGACCAAACAGTTCGGCGCACTGGACGTGCATGTCCAATCGAACCGCTCGTCCGATATTCCACTGATTCACATCGTCACCAATCTGGATGAGAACAACCAGCCGCGGCAGACGATTGCCGCCAAAGGCAGCGTGCATTGGCATTCGGACAAGTCGTACCGGCATGCGCCGTCGCACGCGACCTTCCTCTACGCGTTGGAGGTTCCGGAAGAAGGTGGCGAAACCGAATTCGCCAACATGATCCTGGCCTTTGAAGCGTTGCCGGCGGCCCGCCAGCAGGAATTGGCTGCGCTGAAGGTCGTCCACTCATGGCCGGACTCGGTGCGCCGCACCAACAAGCGCGAAGCGACCGACGAGGAAAAGGCCAATTGGCCGCCGATTGCGCAGCCGCTCGCCCGCACGCATATCGGCAGCGGCCGCAAGGGCTTATTCCTCGGTCAGCATGCCTCCTACATCGAAGGCCGGGAGGCGGAAGGCCGTGGCCTGATCGACGAGTTGGAAGCCTGGTCGACCCAGCAACGCTTTCGCTATGCCCACAAATGGCGGGTCGGCGATCTGCTGATGTGGGACAACAGCTGTCTGATCCATCGGGCCGCAGCATTCGACGGCGACCGCTATCGCAGGCTGATGCATCGCACCGTCACACAGGGTCCCGTCCCTCGCTGAGAAAGGAAAGATTGTCATGGAAGTAATCGCAAGCGGCAAGGCATTGGGCGCCGAGGTGCGCGGAGTCGATCTGTCAAAGCCGTTGGACGATGCGACGAAGGCATTTGTCCAAGCGGCTTGGCGCGATAACTTGG
>JAYPXD010000339.1:2619-3640 GCA_038135395.1 Alphaproteobacteria bacterium
CTTTATCGACCCCGATACTGATGATGCGATGCTAAAAGATGATCTGTTTCCGCGACCAGTCGATCGGCGACGAACATCTACTTTCGATGGCGGAGGCATTGGGCGGCTCGCAATCCACCGGCAGCCGGGCTTACTGGCTGGAAGCCGGCTACACCGAGAAATCAGGGCGGGTTTCCGCCCTGCCGGGCATTTCGATCATCTCGAACCTGGATGAAAACGGCTAACCGGCGATGAAGCACGCCGGCAGCGGCAGCCAGGAATTGCTGTGGCACACGGATAATTCCTACGTGGATAACCCGCCGAAGGGCAGCATCCTGCATGCCCTGCAAGTGCCGCTGAATGGCGGCGGCCACACGTCTTTCTCGAACCAATACCTGGCGTACGAACGGTTGCCCGAGGCGACCAAAGCCAAAATTGCCGGGCTCCATACCAAACAGGACGCCAGCCGTAACACTGCCGGCGGCGCCCGCCCAACCAAGACATTGCCGACGACCTATGCCGAGGTAGAGGGGCCTGTGCATCCATTGGTGCGCCTGCACCCGGACAGCGGCCGCAAAGCCCTATACTTGGGACGTCGCTACGCCGCTCCGTCCAGTCATATCCTGGAAATGCCGAATGACGAAGGCGAAGCGCTGCTGGATGAGTTGTGGGACGCAGCCTGCCAGCCCGACTTGGTCTGGACCCATTCGGATTGGCAGGCCGGCGACGTGCTGATGTGGGACAACCGCTGCACCATGCATGCCCGGACGGAGGTCGATCCGACCCAGGCGCGGGTGATGCACCGGACCTTGATCAAAGGCGAGAAGCCTATCCTCGCCTGATCGCTCCGTTTAAGTCCCTTCGGTGCGCTGGCTATTACACAAACGCTGGCAATGTGAGCGCGAGCGCCAGCACACCTACGCCCGACATCCAAATTGTAAGGGCGTTACTATCCAGCGCATGGCGTAAGGTTGGCCGTATCATTGGGCGGGAGCGCTGCACTTGCATCGGACGACCCTTTCTTGCGTATTAACCTCTAGTC
>JAYPXD010000340.1:0-3625 GCA_038135395.1 Alphaproteobacteria bacterium
GTTTCTGGAGGCCGGCGCGCTGGAGCCCCTGCCCGCCTTCGCGTCCGGCCCCAACTCCCATGGCCTGCGCCAAGCCTGGGGCTCGGTCTGGGAATGGACGCAAAGCCCCTACAGCGCCTATCCGGGCTTCCGCACCCCACCCGGCGCCATCGGCGAATACAACGGCAAGTTCATGGTGAACCAAATGGTCCTGCGCGGCGGTTGCGCCTGGACGCCGACGGAGCAGATGCGATCCAGCTACCGCAACTTCTTTCCCGCCGGCACCCGCTGGCATTGCTCCGGCGTTCGCCTCGCCCAGGATGTGGAAGGGCCGCTGGTATGAGCGATGGGGACATCGATCCGGATGCGCTGGCGGAGGTCTTGGCAGGCTTAAGCCTGCCGCAAAAGACCCTGTCGCCGAAGTATTTCTATGACGCCCATGGCTCCGCATTGTTCGAGGAAATCACGCGGTTGCCGGAATACTACCCGACCCGCACCGAACTCGGCATCTTGCGCCAGCATGGGCCGGAGGTCGGCCGCGCCATCGGCCCGGAAGCGGTCATCGTCGAATTCGGGGCCGGCAATGTTGAAAAAATCCGCCTGCTGCTGGACGTGTTAAAGCAGCCCCGCGCTTTCGTCCCCATCGACATCAGCGGCGATCACCTGAACGAAGCCGCTGCGGCGCTGGATGCGGCCTATCCCGGCCTGACCGTGCTGCCGGTGACAGGAGACTTCACCAAACCGCTGGCCTTGCCCGACCATCCGGCATTGCAGGGCGCGCGCCTGACAGGCTTTTTCCCCGGCTCCACCATTGGCAACTTCCTACCTGACGAGGCAGAGGCCTTTCTGGCGACAGCACGGGCGGTCTTGCGCGGCGGCGACCTGCTCATCGGCGTGGACCTGGTGAAGGACGAACGGATCCTACACGCCGCCTACAATGACGCCGCCGGAGTGACCGCGGCTTTCAACCTGAACATGCTGACCCACCTGAACCGACTGGTGCGAGCGGATTTCAATCCGGACCGCTTTCAACACCGCGCATTCTACAACGCGCAACTGGGCCGGATCGAAATGCACCTTGTCAGCAGCCTCCGCCAAACCGTGCATGTCGATGGCCAGGCGTTCGCCTTCGCGGACGGCGAGACCATCCATACCGAATGTTCGCACAAATACACCCTGCCGGGCTTTGCTGCCATGGCCGCAAAGGCGGGCTGGCAGACGGCCAGGACGTGGTGCGACGCCAAATCCTGGTTCAGCCTGCACCTGTTGACGCCGGCTTGAGATTGCATCCAAGGCGATCCTGAGGCAGGGTTATCCGTGGAGAGGAATCTGGTCCGGTGGCCGGCCTGGTCTTCAAAACCAGTCGAGGCGGCGCCCACGCTGCCTGGTGGGTTCGACTCCCACTCCACTCCGCCACCCGCCCTATGCCCGTGCAATGCGCGGCGCCTGTCCGAACGCTTGAGGATCTGTCCATGGCGCTTAACCGAATAAAAGACAAAGTCGCCATCGTGACAGGGGCAGCGCCGCGCGGCGACGGTCTCGGCAATGGCATGGCGTGCGCACTGATGTTCGCACAGGAAGGCGCAAAGGTTGTCCTGGTCAACCGCAAGCGCGAGAAGGCCGATGCGCTGGCCGACAAGATCCGCGCTGCGGGCGGCGAAGCGCATGTGATTGCCTGCGACGTTACAGCGGAAGATCAGGTCGAAGCCATGGTGGCGGAAACGCTGGCGACCTATGGCCGGCTCGATGTCCTGCATAACAACGCTGGCATCGGCGGCGGCGGGCCGCTGGAAAAAACGGACATGTCCAGTTGGCAGAAGGTGATCGGCCTGAATATGACCGGCGTCATGCTGTGCTGCAAAGCCGCCGTGCGGGCGATGCGGGCCAGTGGAAACGGCGGCTCGATCATCAATATTTCGTCCATTGCGGGAGCCGCAGGCCTGCTGCGCGATAGCGGCGGCGCATTGGCGTATACGGCGACGAAGGCGGGTCTGCACGGCATTACCATGTCGATCGCCGCCGACTATGCCAAAGAAGGCATCCGCTGCAACACCTTGGTCGTCGGATCGGTCTATACGCCTATGGTGGCGCATCAGGGCGAAGAAGCCCGGCAGAGGCGCGCTTTGGCCGTACCGCTGCGGACCGAAGGAACCGCCTGGGACGTCGCCTATGCGGCCACCTTCCTCGCCAGCGACGAGTCGCGCTGGATTACCGGAATTGAACTGCCGGTCGATGGCGGCCTGCTGGCGACGCGGGAGTGGCCATCGTAGCGGCGCACGAAGGCCTGCGTAGAATCGGTTAGGCCTCTGCCACCTCAGCCGGCGCATCGTCGAGCGGAATGCCCGGTTCGGCCTTGCTGGTACGAATGACGGGGAACGTCGTAACCCGAATCACGTCCTTCGCAGACGTGATTTTTTGGGTTAGCTCGTTTTCGTGGGCCGTGTTGTGCGCTAACAATTTCAGCAGGAAGTCGCCGCCGCCGCGGACCATATGGCACTCGCGGACCTCCGGCCAATCCTGCACAAGCCGTTCAAACGCTTTCAAACGGTCTTGAGCCTGTGATTCCAAGCCGACAAGCGCGAAGAAAATAACCTCGAACCCCAATCTGTCCGGCGCAAGATCCGCATGATAACCACGAATATAGCCTTCCGCCTCCAACCCGCGCACCCGCCGCAAGCACGGCGGCGCTGAGATGCCGGCGCGTTCTGCAAGCTCCACATTGGTGATGCGGCCGTTTGCCTGCAAATCCTTCAATATTTGACGATCGATCTCATCGAGCCGCACACGGGCCATACCGTTTCCTTCCAAAGCGCTTTTGAGAAATTATATTACGCGCCAACAACAAAAGCTATGGGAATAGCGGTGCACCGCGCATAGGACCGATGCGAAAGGCTTCGACACAGTTGTCGAATCACGGCGGTGTGATTACTTATACACCACAATAAGCGATAACAGGGAAAATGCCGCGTTCACTGATCGGGATTAGCAGCGGCGCTAGCGTTGTGAGACGATAAATGGATCATCGGACCAGAGTTTTAATCATTGGGTCAGGCCCTGCCGGCTATACGGCGGCAATCTATGCCGCGCGCGCCGGCACGAACCCGATTCTGGTACAGGGCATGGCCCCAGGCGGACAGCTGACGATCACCACGGATGTTGAGAATTATCCCGGTTTCGCAGAAGCGATCCAAGGGCCGTGGTTGATGGAGCAAATGCAGGCCCAGGCCGCCCATGTCGGCACTGAAATGATCTTTGACGTGATCACCGCCGTAGATTTCTCAAAGCGCCCGTTCGTGTGCCAAGGCGATGGCGGCGACCGCTACATCGCCGACGCCGTCATCATCGCTACCGGAGCGGAAGCCAAATGGCTGGGGCTGGATAGCGAGAAGAAATTCCAGGGCTTTGGTGTCTCTGCATGCGCAACATGCGACGGCTTCTTTTTCCGCGGGAAAGAGGTCCTGGTCATCGGCGGCGGCAATACCGCCGTTGAGGAGGCCATCTACCTGACCAATCATGCCAGTAAGGTAACGCTCGTGCACCGGCGGGACACCCTACGCGCTGAAAAAATCATGCAGGACCGGTTGTTCCGGAACCCCAAGGTTGAAATGGTATGGGATACGCAGTTGGAGGAGGTTCTCGGCGACGA
>JAYPXD010000341.1:0-3622 GCA_038135395.1 Alphaproteobacteria bacterium
CTCCTTGGGACTGTTGTTTTCGCCATTCATTGTGGAGGGTTCGAAGACGATTGCAATCTGGTTTGTATCGTCGCGCAAAACGTGCCGGCTCTGTTTCGATCCAACGTCAGGCAGCCAAGGCGGTTTTGCTATCCAGCAACCGGTCCAGAAAGCTGCAGGCCCAGCGCTCCATGATCGGGTCACAGGTCGGATAGTCGGCCAACTGGTCCTCCCGCTGCTGCGCGCCTGGCATGTGCAGCATGTGACCGCCGCCGACGGTCCATCGTTCCATAATGGCTGGCGTGACTTCAGGATGGAACTGGACGCCGTAAGCATTCGCCCCATAGCGGAAACATTGCTGCGGAAAGTGCTCATTGGTGGCGAGGAGGGTAGCGCCATGCGGCAGGTCGAAGCCGTCGCGGTGCCATTGGAACATTTTCATCGGACCGTCGAAATACTCCCGCCCGGCCTGCGTCGGGACGATTGGGGTATAGCCGATCTCGACCCGGCCTTCCGGATGCGGCCAAACCCGCGCGCCCAGAACCCGCGCCAGCATCTGCGCGCCGAGGCAGATGCCGAGAAACGGCTTTTCGGCAGCCAGAACCTGCGGCATCCAATCGAGTTCCAGGCGGATCGCCGGTATATGGCAATCAAGCGCGCACATCGGCCCGCCGAACATCATGACAGCAGCATAGGGCTCCAGGCTTTCCGGCAGGGACTGGCCGATATTGGGACAGCGGATATCCAGCGGATAGCCGCGCGCCATCAACATCTGTCCCACCCTACCTGGGTAAGAAAGCCGCTGATGCACAATCATGAGGATAGGAGCTCGCATGAACAGCAAGACTAGGGGCACGCAGTCTGCGAAACAATCCCCACCAAGGTCGCGGGTGGATGAAAACGGCCGATTACCCTTGGCCTTTGTCTTTGGGCGCGGCTGCGATCTGCGCCAGTGTCGTAATGATCACTGCCAGAACCAATAATCCCCCCGCCACCGGGAAGACCAGCGCCTCGCCACCGGCATCGACCAGGCTGCCGAACACGACGCCAGCCAGGCCAGAACCGATAGAGAGCCCAACGAAGACAAATCCGAACACCAGGCCACTGGCGCCCGGCGGCGTGATGGCGCGCACCATCAGGTCGCGCGCGGGCAATACGACGCCGAAACCAAAGCCGGAGCCGATGAAAATCGCGAACAACAGCAAGCCCACCGGCGACAGCAGCGGCGGCAACATCAGCAGCGCCGCGGCGGCAATCAGGCAAACGGCGGCCACCAGGCCATGCTTGCCGAATCGCTCGGCCAGAACACCGCCGGCGAGGATGCCGGCGGCTATGGCGAACTGGTAGGCGCTCACTACCTGTGCTGCGCCGGCCGCATCGGTCAGCCCCATTTGCACCATGGCGACGACGCCCTGGCTGCCGACGCCGCCCGTCGCCAGCCCATAGGTGGCAAGGAACAGGAAATACAGCAGCACCGGCGCGGTCAGCAGCACAGACTTCGACTTTTCGCCTGCCGCTTTGGCTTTGGGCTCGACCCGTTCGCCGGCCAGCGCATCGCCCTGCATCAGGATGACTACCGCTGCGGCCATGCCCGCTAGTCCGACAATGACAAAGGCCATGCGCCAATCGAAAGCCGCTGCCAGTCCAACCATCGCGACCGGCGCTACGCCCCCACCAAAAAAGCCGGAGAACGTGTGCAACGAGTAGGCCCGGCCCAGCCGCTTTTCCCCGATCTTTGCCGCGATAATGGCGTAGTCCACAGGGTGAAACACAGCGTTGCCGACCCCGGCCAGAACGGCGAATACGGCAAAACTCCAAAAATTGTCCGCAAGACCGATCGCCGCGATGGCCAGAGCGTTCAGGCCAAGGCCTGCAGCCAGCATCTGCCGCGCGCCGATCCGGTCGAGCAGCACGCCGACGGGCGCCTGCAACACCCCGCCAATCCAGGCGTAGCCGGCGATAGCGCCGCCCAGCATGGCATAGCCGACGCCAAATTCCTCCGCGAACACCGGCAGCATTGGCGGCAGGCAAAGAATATAGAAATGGCTGAGAAAGTGGCCGATGCCGATCAGCGACAGGACGCGGGTCTCGCTGGCGGGTTGAACGGTGATGGCGGTCATTTGGGCAGACCTTTTCTGGCAAGCTTGCCGTGGCAACCTAAGCCAGCGTGTCCGGGCCTCCAAGCCTGTTTTCCGTTCCGGGCGGAAAAGGTCTGTTGCTTAGCGCCTACGCTCTCTGCAACCTGTGAGCGAATGAGCCATCGGGATAGCGGCACTAGCGAGGATTACCCAGGTGCGCGAGACCATCTTGCAAGCATCGTTGTTGCTGGCCAGCCAGTCAGCCCGGCTGGTCGGGCCCGGCCTCGCCATGCTGTTGTTGGCCAGATACTGGGCTCCCTCCGACTACGGCGGGTTTGCGGCAGCATTCGCCCTGGCGAGCCTGTTAGGTCTGTTGCCGGCCGCCGGCTTCAGCGCATGGCTGCTGGACCGCAGTGCGCGCAGACCAGAGGCGGCGCGGCCGATGCTGGTGCGCGCGCTGGCGGCGCAGGCGCTGTTGACGGCTCCGATGCTGGCGGTCGCCTATGCCGCTGCCAGGATGCTGAATCTTGCCCCGGTCGATCTGACCCTCACTCTAACGCTGACGGCGGCGCTGACTGGGGCTGGGGACATTGCCGTCGCAGCGCTGCGGGCGCAGAAGTTCGAGCAACCTGTCGCCCTGGCAGCCATCCCGGCCAACCTGACCCTGCTGGGCGGAATTCTGGTCTGGCACGGCTCGGGCGCTCTCGCCATCGCAATGCTGTGGGGATTGGTGCGCTTCGGGCAATCGCTGGCGCTCGGCTACGCTGCTTGGCGCAGCTTGCCGCCTTCAACGCGCGATGATCCCACCAGCCAGGTCCGCCTTCGCGAGGCATTGCCTTTCATTGCCAGCCAAATGCCGGGCGTACTCTATGGACAGATCGATACGATCTTGGTGCGGCTGGCATTGGGAGAGGCCGCCGCGGGGCTATACAACGCCGCGCTGCGTCTGTTGATGCTGGCCAGCTTTGCGGCCCAAAGCCTGGCGCAATGGTTTCAGCCGCGTCTGGCAGGCATCGCAGCCGGCTCTCAGCCATGGCTGGCGCTTCGGCGGCATTTGCGCTTGTGCCTGGGAGCCGTGGCGACAGCGGGCCTGATGACCTTCACCATGTTCGCGCCGCAGGTATTGGCCATATTTTACGGCCCCGCCTATGCCGATGCATCCGGCGCATTGACCGTCGCCGGGTTTGTCCTGGCGGCACGATGCTTCGTCGCCGCGCAATGGATCGAGTTAACGGCGCTTCGGTTGGAGACGCACCGGGCGCGCGATGCTTGGCTATTACTGGGGATGTTTTGCGCGCTGGCCCTGCCGTTCGGCTGGGCGGCTGGTGGCGCCGGCGTGATGATGGCGCACCAGCTGGCGCTCGGGCCGATTGCCGCGTTGAGCGGGCGCAGTTTGGCCCACGCTCGCCAGAATTAGCCGGGCCCGCTACAACACGCGCATGACAAAAGAACATCCCCATGTCGGCCTGTTGGTCACCTGTCTGGTCGATGCCATGCGGCCCGAGATCGGCTTTGCCACGCTGAAACTGCTGGAGCAGGCCGGTTGCCGCGTCTCTGTGCCGGAG
>JAYPXD010000342.1:0-1152 GCA_038135395.1 Alphaproteobacteria bacterium
CGCCAATACCCGCGGTTGCTGTGTCGCGCTCAGGCTGGAGGGTTGGAACAGGACATTCCCTTCCCGGTCGCGAATTTCGATGATGCCGTAGGGGCGCACCAAGACACCGCCGTTCGCCAACGCAGCATACGCCGCGGTCAATTCGACGAGTTCAACGCCACTTGTGCCCAACACAAGACTGGGCTGCTCCGTCAGCGGACTGGAGATGCCCAGCCTGCGCGCCATCTCGCGCACGCGCTCATAGCCGATCTGGTCGGCCAACCGGACCGTAACGCTATTCAGCGATTTGGCCGTCGCCGTCTCGAGGGTCACGTCGCCATAGTACCGGCCATTGTAATTGCTAGGCCGATACGTCCCCGCATGGATCGGCGCGTCGGTCATATGGGTGTCGGCTTGGAACCCGGCCTCCAAGGCGGCCAGCAGCGTAAAAATTTTGAATACCGAACCAGGTTGGCGGCGGGCCTGGGTCGCGCGGTTGAACTGGCTTTCCTGATAGTCCCGCCCGCCGACCATCGCCCGGATGGCGCCATCCGGGCTCATGGCCAGCAACGCAGCCTGCTCCGGCCAGGCCTTGGCCGCCGTCGGCCTCAGGGTCAGATTGATGTTGATCAGGGCGTCGGCATTGTCCTGCATGCCCCGGTCCAGAGTGGTGCGGATCAGCAGGTCGCGATCGATTGTGTTGAGGTAGCCCCGCGCCTGCTCCAGCACCCAGTCGATAAAATAGCGGCCCCCGATCGCATGGCCGCTGGCCTTCGGGCGGATCGGCTCCGCTGTCAAAACCGCCTGCCGATGCTCCGCCTCCGTCAGGGCTCCGGACTGCACCATCGCATCGAGCACCAGAATGGCCCGATCCTCTGCAGCTTCGCTGTCGGTCAGCGGAGACAGTTGCGACGGCGCCTTGACCAATCCGGCCAAAACAGCCGCTTGCCAAACGCTGACGTCACGGGCGCCCTTGCCAAAATACCGCCGCGCCGCTGCATCGACACCATAGGCGCCAGCCCCGAAATAGGCGCGATTCAGGTAGGTCTCCAAAATTTCGACCTTGCTGAACCGGTACTCCAGCCACAGCGCCAGCAAAGTCTCCTGAATCTTGCGGCGCAGCGAGCGCTGGTGCGTCAGAAACAGGTTTTTCGCTACCTGTTGGGTTATAGT
>JAYPXD010000342.1:1297-3608 GCA_038135395.1 Alphaproteobacteria bacterium
CCGCCCTGCCGCACTTTGCCGGCAGCCAGGTTGACATACACGGCGCGCGCGATCCCGAGCAGGTCGACGCCCCAATGATCGTAGAAACGGCGGTCTTCAATGGCGACAACGGCATTTGGCAAATAGGCCGGCACCTCTGACAGGCGGATTGGCTCGCCATAAAGGTCACCAACCGCGGCGAGGAAACTGCCGTCCCGGGCCTCAATCGTCAGGCTGGGCGCCCGCGGCAGACGAGTCGCCTCTTCGACTGGCGGCAGGTCATAGGCAAACCACGTCAATACCAACAAGCCGAGCGCTGTGGCCCAAAGTCCGGACACGACGCACCAGCGCAACAGCCACCGGAAAAACCTAAGTATTGGGCGGCGCCGTGGCGGCGGCCTGCCGTCCGGCATTTCAATCGTTGGAGAAGGCCGGCGTTTGCGGTTCACGCAGCCGGTTCGTTGGACGTGAAGTCTGGCGCCATCCCCAACGCTCTCAGATAGAGGTCCAACAAACTTTCTTGTTCGGCCCGATCCTGGGCATCCATTTTGCGCAGTTTCAGAACCTGCCGCATCACCTTCGTGTCGAATCCATTGGCCTTAGCCTCGGCAAACACTTCGCGGATGGTCACTGCGATCTCGGCCTTCTCTTCCTCAAGCCGCTCGATCCGCTCCACATAGCTGCGGAGCTGCTCAGCGGTAATTCCACCCACATCGGTCATGCTGTCTGCCTTTGCCTCGAACTGTTATGGAAAGGTGGCGGAGCATAGTGCAGGACCGGGCCCGACGCCACACCCGGTACGCCTCAGGCGCCGACGATCCAGCCTTCTTGCATGGTTACGCAAAGGCGTTGATCGCCGCTGAGGCCGGCCGGCGCCGCTAGCATCCCAGCGATTCGCCCGGTCAGGCAGGCGTCGTGCAGGGCGACGAGCGTTGCGGCAACCTGGGCTGCATCGCGGATTTTGTATTTCGCGACCCGCGGGTCGGCTCGCAAACCGGGATAGAACAGGTTGGGCCAAATCTCCGCGATCGTGACCGCCGGCAATCCCGCCTCCCACGCAGTTTCAAACGGCCACAATCGCGCATCCGCCATTTCCGGGCCCGCAAGCAGCCGCCCGATCGCGCTCATGCCCATCAGCACCTGGCTGCCGACGGAGGCAGGATAGGCAAGCTTCCAGACGGATTGAATGCCATCGCCCCTCAACCCGCGCTCGACCGTCCGGAATTCCGGAATATGCGCCGGCCATGGCCTTGGCTTGAACGGTGAAAGACCATCGACAGAGAGCGATGCCGGACGGCCCCAGAATGGCCCCTCGCCGTTCGGGTTCAGCAAACCGTTCAATGCTGCAGCGACGGCGAAGCGATTATTGCGACCGCGGTCATCATCCACGATGCGGGCCGCCAGAAATTCGCAGAGCGCCCGTCCGCCCGGCAGCCCGCACCCACTGGGGTAGCCGAATGGAAAATCGAACCCAATCAACACCGGGCCGGGCGCATCGCCGGTCCAAGCCGCGATTTGCGCCAGAGCGGCAGTCCGGGTCCGGCAATAGACCAGGACAGGTTCTGTTGCCGTCAGGTCAAGGCGCCCGACCCAACAGCGGTCCTTGGCCGGCCGCGTCGGACCTGGGCCATTGGCGGCGGACCAGTCGGCCATGATCAGGCGCTGGAATTCCACCGCTTATCGGCCTCAGGCGGCAGTGTTGGTAACCAGCGCATTGCTTTCGCGGATCGCCTCGGTCAACGCCTTTTCGATCTGCGCCCGCTTTCCTGCGTGCGAGACCTTCAGCCCGAACACGTCCTTGACATAGAACACGTCCACCGCGCGCTCGCCATAGGTTGCGATGTGGCTGGAGGCGATTTGCAGCCCCAATTGCGTCATGGTCCAGGCGACCTTGTTCAGAAAGCCCGGTCGGTCGCGGCCATTAACCTCGATCACAGTGAAATAGCGGCTGGCCTCATTGTCGACAATGACCCGGGGTTCGACTTTAAAGATCGCGGTTCGGCTCAACCAGGCAGGCGGTTGTTGCAGCGCTTCGGCCAACGAGACATCGCCGGTCAACACTTTGCGCACCCGGTCGCTCAGCCGCTTCGTATCGCGATAGAAGCCGCCCTCGCCCGCCTGGACCCAGAACGTGTCGATGACGAAGCCATCATGCAGCGTAAAGGCTCTTGCGCCGACGATATTGGCGCCTGCCAACGCCATCGCCCCGGCCTGACGGGCAAACAGGCCGGAGTGGTCCAACGTGCAGACGGTGACCATGGTCGCCTGGCTCACCTCCTCATCCTGAAACTCGATGCTGAGCCCATTTTCCTCGCGCTCGGTCCGGCGCAGC
>JAYPXD010000343.1:0-3533 GCA_038135395.1 Alphaproteobacteria bacterium
AATGGCGGCCAACATCCCCTGATCCAATGACTCCATTTGATCGGGCGTTGCTCTAGCAGCATTTTCGGTATCGGCCTGAGTTTGGTAGTAATCCCGAACAGCGCTTATCGGCACGTACCGGACTGGCAAACGCGATACGCAGACATGGGCCAATGCCATCAGCGTAACGGCGTCCCGCAATCCTCCTCCCTGTTCGTCGCCTGGCTCCTCGTAACTCGTTCGGACGGAGGGTCCATGGGCGACGACCAGTTTCAATCCCTTGTCGGTCAACGCCCGTAGCGGCACGCTATCCGGATCGATCCCCAACAGGGCAACAGCCGCCCCCCGCCGCGCTACGGCAATCGCCGCCTGCAAAGGATCGAATCCTCCAGCCGGCGGCGTGACGATCACGCCACGGCAGTTGGTAATCGGCGGCCCATCACATTCGGATTCAGTGGCCTCACAATCGCCTCCTGCATCCGCATCCAGACCTGACCAAACGACAATCGCGCCTAGAGCCTCCGCCTCTTGCAGCAGGCGCTCGTCGGGATCAACCGCCAGTACGCGCGCACCGGTGCGGACCGCGCATTGGACTGCCAGCAAGCCGTCGCCCTGCAAGCCGACAACCGCAAGCCAATCCCCCAGACGCGGATGTACCAGCCTTGCCGCCTGGACAGCAGCCGCGATTGGGCCGGCAAAGCACGCGTGCTCGTCCGACACCGCCGCCGGAACGGCGCACACATTGGATGCCAACAGGCAGACAACCTCCGGATCGTCAGTCGGGGTTGCGCCCACGCCGGCAATCCTATCGCCGACCCGATACCAAGGCGTCAGGCCACTGCCAATGGCCTCTACCACGCCGACAACGCCCTCGCCCACAGCGCCGTCTTCTTCGCCCCGCAGGCTCGCAGCCCAGGTATGACGCACACCTTTGGATTGTACCTGTTCGTCCAGATACCCCGCCTCCGCCGCGGGCCGCGTGGACTTCCGCATCAATACCGTGCGCAAGCGAATCAGCAACTGATCTGGCAGCAAATGGACTCCAAATGCCTGGTCCGGGGGAATGGCAGGATCACCCTGCGGCCCTCCTGGATCGACGGATTCGGTGGCGAGGCTACGCGCAACCATGCAGCAATTCCTGAATTGAACTAAATTTATGCGTGCATTCGCGCTAAGGTGCCACAATACAGCGTTGCTTTTAGGGAATGCTTCAGGTGCCTATCCAGAATACGCAGCAAATTTCGGGCAACGGCGTTGACGCAAGCTTAACCACTCCCGCGCAGCCGCAAGTCCCAAAAGCCGCAAGGCCCTTGCGCATTGGCATCGTTACAAGCCGGCCGCCGCTGCCGATGACCCGCGCTGACCAGATAACCGTGGCGCATTGGCTGGCATTCCTGTCTGCCCGTGGACATACGGTCGAGTTGTTCGCGCTGCACCAAAAGCCGATCGAGCCGGCAACGCAGGACTGGCTGGAGCAACATTGTCAGGCAGTGCATTGGTTCCACCGCCCGCGCTGGCGTGGGGTGAAAGGAGCATTGGTTGGATGGCTACAAGGGCTGCCGATGCAGGTCGGGCTATTCGACGACCGCGCGCAGACCAGTGCCGTCCAGGCCGCCGCCGCCCGGTTCGACGTGCTCTACGTCTACTATATCCGCAGCGCCGAAATCACCCGCGGCATCCATACCCCGCCGCGGATATTGGCGATGCAATTGTCCCAGACTCTGAATATCGAGCGCATCCTGACCCACCTCAGTTTCCACTGCGAGCGCTGGCTTTATCGTTTGGAACTGCCACGGATGCGAGCGTACGAGGCGCGCGTCTGGCGCCGCTTCACACAGACCGTTTTGATCGGGCCAACCGACCTGGCGGCGGTGAAACGAGCCTGCCAGGCTGCGCGCCAGCCACCCATCGACAACGCCGTCCTGATCCCGCATGGCGTCGATCTCTCACGGCTTCCGCCATCCGCTGCGCTGGTGGAACCGGAGACAGTCGTGTTCCTGGGCGTTCTGGCTACCAATACCAATGTCGCGGCAGTTTTGTGGTTCTGCCATGAGGTCTGGCCGTTGGTTCGTCACATCCGACCAAATGCGCAGTTCGAAATTTTGGGCCGCCGGCCACGCGCTGCAATTCTGGCGCTGCACGGCCGGGACGGGATCAAAGTTATCGGAGAAGTCGATGATCCCGCCCCCTATCTGGCCCGCGCTGCAGTCGCCGTTAACCCCGTAAAAGCCGGCGCTGGCATGCAGAACAAGCTGCTGGACTATGCCGCCGCCGGCAAGGCCATCGTGGCGACGCCAATCGCCAACGAGGGCATCGGCCTGCCCCCTGATGCCGCGGTATTGATCGCAGAAACGCCGGCGGAATTCGCCGCCGCGCTGTTGCGCCTAATGGGCGATCACGCGGTGCGGCAGCGACTCGGCCTAGCCGCGCGCCGTTTCGTCGAAGCCGGCTGGAGTTGGGAGGCATGGTTTCTGCGGCTAGAGGCAACGCTCTATGAAACCGCAGGATTGGAACCGTGACGACGCCAGCCAGGACATTGAACCGGGTTTTGATCGTTGTGTTCCTGGCCGGCTTCTATCTGCAGGCCGACCTAGTGTTAACCGCATCGTTGAAGATACCGGCGGTGGGCGCATTGTTCGGCGGCTTGGGCCTGCTGGCGCTGCACCTGGGCCGGTTGCGCCATGGCGACCTGGTTTTTGTCGCAGTCTGGATCGGACTAGCCCTGACATCGCTCATTGCCAATCCAGCCTTTTGGGAGGCTACGGAGCTTTGGAGCCGGAACGACCATGCCTATGCCACCAGCTTTGTGGTCTTTCTGACCGCTCTGGCCATGGGCATAGGCGTATTTACCGGCCTGCGGCTCTGGCGGGCAGAGGAGATTGCCCGGCTCGCCCTGGCCACGCTGTTGCTGATGCTGGCCGGCGCAGCAGCGGAGCGATGGCTGGGCCTCGCGCCAATTTCCGACCAGGTCAGGACACTGCTTTATGTCCAAGACATTACCTACGCCGAAAATTTGCGCGACCAGGTCTTGTATGGCGGCGTGCGGCCAAAGCTGTTTACCAGCGAGCCGAGCCATGTCGCCAAATTCTATATGGTGATGCTGCTGGTCTGGTACGTGACGGCATCGGCATGGTGGCGCACGCCGGCCGTCTATAGCCTGCTGCTCGCCGGTGTGACCGTGGTGCAGAGCCCAACCATGCTGGTGGCCCTGCCGGCGATCTGGGCCGCAGACCTGTGCCGCAGCCGGGCCGGCGCGGGCTGGCTGTTGGCGGTCGCGCTGGCGCCGCTGGGGCTGACCGCGGCGGAGGCCCTGTTCGCCGGCCGGCTGGAGCATATCCTCACCGGCCAGGACACCAGTTTCATCTACCGCGCGGTCATGCCATTCGATGTCATGGCGCGGGTCTGGGCCGACCATCCGTTGTTCGGTCTTGGCATCGGAGCCAAGGAAAGCGGCATACCCTATGCCGGCGCCGCTGCACATGACCTGGGGTTGGATGCCGGCATCCTGCTCGCCACCACCTCGCCGCTTGGCAATAATGGGCTGGCGATAGGCC
>JAYPXD010000344.1:0-3532 GCA_038135395.1 Alphaproteobacteria bacterium
CCAGAGCCTCTTGTAAGCGGGCTAAAAAGCAGCCAGTCGTTACCCGCACCGCCACCTGCTCGCCTATCGCGGCGACGCCAGCGGAATTCTCCGAGGCGCGCTTCGCCAGCTCTGCGGTTGTGGTCGCCAATTGATCGACCTTCGCTGGGTCGGCGAATGTCGGGATCTTGGCCAATGCCTCCACCCGTTGCGCGAGGGCGTTGAGTCGTTCGCTCTGCCCGGCCCGGTCTGCTGCACCGGGATCGCGGTCGCGCACCTGTTGCCAAAGCCACAAGAGGCCAACGCCGAACACGACGACGACCGCGATCAGAATTGGCCAGCCGGGTGCGTTCCGCGTTGCGGTTGGCGTCAGATCGGCGGCACTTTCGGTGGACGCGGGTGCGGGACTGGTCATTGCCTCTTCTCGGGTTCGATTCAGAAATTCGGCGTCAGCCGAAACAGCGGCAGCCACTGCAGCTTGCCTTGGTGGAGAGACTCGCCTGCCGATCAGGCGTTCTGTCAAGCGGTCCGCCTGCGGCAACGGCGCGCCCCATGCCCGCCGGTACCCATGTGCCTGCATCGCGGCGGCTATTCGGCGGCTGATACAGACGGCCCGGATTCGCCGCGCCCGAGAGAGGACGCCCGCATCCCGGCAAGCGGCGACAAACGTTTCGGCGGCTCGCTTGGAATATAGTGCGACATCCGAAATTAGGCCACGCCTGATGGCAAGTTGCACCGGACGGGACAGGCTGCGAACCGGTTCTGCGGCGTAGACAGGCACAACTTGGACATCAAACTCCGGCAGCATCCGCACCAGGTCGCGGGCCCGGTCGCGGCCAGCCCTGTAAACCAACGATCCGCCATTGGGGACCAGCGTCGCCCTCACCCCCTCGGCCAGCGCGAGAGCATTCGGAAATACCGCCACTGCCTTTGCCCCGGTCCGCTTGGCCATTCGGGCCGTAGCCTGGCCTACCACCATGACATGGACGAATGACGGCGGCGGCTCCGATGTATCGAACGCATGAGGGCTGGTGGCAATCAACGCCTGTACCCCTGCCCAATCGACCGGCGCGTGCGGCAAGGCCCTGACCTGCAATAGCGGTTGCATCAGGACCTTGCGCCCGCGGACTGCACCCAGGCGACGCAACGTTTCCGCGTCGCTTTCCGGGCGGGTCACCAGAATCAGCCGTGGAGGGGGCTTGCAGCGGTTTCGGACCGGGCGCTGCGATTGCAGCGGCCTTACCGAGTCGAAGCGCCGGGCGCGTCTTTGAGAACGTCGGGATCGCATTGGCGGCTTAAGCTTGCCCCTAGTTCACGTCCAAGTTTGGCTCCGTCAGCCCAGGTGCCAGCGCCTTCAACCTGCCACATCTCCGACCCATCCGGTCGCAGAACACGCGCCCGGATTTTCAGGCAACCACGAATATCGGCGCGGGCGAGGGCTGCGAGAGGTGTATGGCACGAACCGCCGAGCTCGGCCAGCAACGCACGCACTGCGCGCAGCTCTGCCGCAGCGGCAGGATCGTTCATCATGCACAACACCGCCAACGCCACCATATCATCGGCCCGGCACTGCACGGCGATCGCTCCTTGGCCAGCCGCCGGCAGCATATCGTCGGTATTGAGGAGCAGGTCAATATGTTCGGCCTTGGCCAGGCGGTTTAACCCGGCTGCGGCCAGAAACGTCGCTTGGACGTCGCCTGCCGCCAACTTGGCGAGCCTCGTCTCAACATTGCCGCGCATCAGCTCAACCCGGACATCCGGGCGAATCCGCAACAATTGCGATTGCCTGCGCAGCGACGCCGTCCCAACCACCGCGCCTTCGGGCAAATCCGCAAGCGAGCGGCAACCCGGCGCGATCAGGGCGTCGCGGACATCCTCGCGCTGCAATGTGCAAGCCAGCACGGTGCCCGGCGCCAGTGTCGTCTCAAGGTCCTTGGCGCTGTGAACCGCCATGTCGATCTCGCCTTCGACTAGCGCGCGCTCAATCTCCTTGGTAAAAAGCGCCTTGCCGCCGATATCCGCCAGGCGCCGGTCTTGAATAACGTCCCCAGATGTGCGGATAACCTCAAGCTGTGGCGCATCGGCGCCCGTCAACCGCGGGTCGGTTTGCGACAGCAAAGCGGCTACTGTGCGCGCCTGCATCAGCGCCAGCGGGCTGCCTCTTGTGCCGAGGCGAAACGGCGGTCGATCGTGTATCATTTCGGTATCTGTATACAAGCGGGACGGTTACGCAAGCGATAGGTAAGATTGCACGACCTTTTTTGGAGGGATTTTAAAGTGAATTTTTTGGCGCTTGGATTGGAAACCAGTTGCGACGAGACGGCCGTGGCCTGCGTAGACAGCAACCGGCGGATTCTGGCGCAGTCCATTCATAGCCAATTGGACGAACATGCCGTCTATGGCGGCGTCGTACCGGAAATTGCCGCCAGAGCCCACCTCTCGCGTTTGCGGCCGTTGATCGAGCAAACGCTGGCGGATGCAGCAATCGGCAAGGATTCGATCGATGTAATCGCCGCGACTACAGGGCCAGGCCTGATCGGCGGCGTCATCGTCGGCGCGACTATGGCAAAAGCCCTGGCCCTGGCCTGGAACAAGCCGTTCATAGCGGTGAATCATCTGGAGGCGCACGCGCTGACGGCCCGGATGTCTGATGGAGCGGCATTTCCGTACCTGCTGTTGCTGGTATCCGGCGGCCATTGCCAATTGCTGGCGGTAGCGGGGGTCGGAGATTACCGGGTGTATGGCTCCACCATGGACGACGCGCTGGGCGAGGCGTTCGACAAGACGGCTAGGGTCATGGGCTTGGGCTATCCCGGCGGCCCAGCCATCGAGCGGCTTGCCCGTGACGGCGACCCCACCCGCTTTGCATTGCCACGGCCATTGTCCGGCCGTGGCGGTTGCGACTTTTCGTTCGCAGGCCTTAAGACCGCCGTGCGTCAAGCAGTAGAGCGGCTGCCGGCGGGCGCCGCCGACGACCAGGCAGCAGCCGATCTTTGCGCCAGTTTCCAAGCCGCTTGCGCAGACATCTTGGCAGAGCGGTGTCGGAACGCAATCCAGCGGTTTGCAGCGGAATTCGGCGCGTGCGAACGCCTGGTCATCGCCGGCGGCGTCGCGGCGAATTTGGCCTTGCGCGAACGCCTGCGCGACGAGGCGGCGCAATATGGCGCCACCCTGATCGCGCCGCCCCCGGCCCTTTGCACCGACAATGCCGCCATGGTGGCCTGGGCCGGACTGGAACGGTTCCAGGCGGGCCAGCGCGACCGTCTCGACGTGTCACCTCGGCCCCGATGGCCGCTGGACGGCGAAGACATGCGCCTGCCTCGGGACGCTGCCGGATTGCGGGCCTAGCCCACCAGGGCCTTTAAGAGCGACCGCACTAGCAGCTATCCCGCCTCGCCTCGCGCGTCGAATCAAGGCGCTTGCCATGGCCGCATCGGCCATTTTGAGGAGATGCGCGTGACGGCCGCGCCCTCTAGGCTCACGAGTACGGTTTCGTCAAAACCAGCCCACCAATCGCAGCCGGTAACCTTGAAGCGGCTGATGCCATAGTCAG
>JAYPXD010000345.1:0-3512 GCA_038135395.1 Alphaproteobacteria bacterium
GCCCTCATCCTGGCGCCAGTACAAAGGCGCATGCCAGCCCTGCGACTGCACCACTGCCCATCCTTCCGAGAGCCAGAGCTCCGGCCGGGAATAGCCGCCGGCGGCGATGAACTCCAGCCATGCGCCGCAGGTTTCCGGTCGGGACGCAAGGCGGAACGGGCGCAGGAATACCTGATGGCGCGGGCCTTCGTTGTCGAAGGCGAAGCCGTTGCCTTTATGGCCGATCTCGACCAGGCCTCCGTCGTTATAGACCCAGCTTGCGGAGGCGGTTGCGCCAGAGGCCGCCGGCGGTGCGACAGCGTAGGCAGGGCCTGTCGGATTGCAGGAGAGGACATGCTTCATATCCATCACCAGCAATTCCTGGTGCTGCATCTCGTGGTGCAGGCCCAGGGTGATGCGGGCTTGAATCTCCGGCCATTGTGCGGCGGATGCGGTCTCGATAAGCCGGGCCATGCGCTCGTCAACACCAATGCGATAGGCCGCGATCTCGGCGATGCCGGGCCGGGTGATCAGGCCGCGGTGCGGGCGCGAATGGCGAGGGCCGGCCTGCTCGTAGTAGGAATTGAACAGGAAGGCATAGTCCGGATCGACCGGCGCGTAGCCAGACTGGAACTCTTGCAACAGGAAGGTCTCGAAAAACCAGGTGGTGTGCGCCCGATGCCATTTGGTTGGGCTGGTGTCCGGCATGGATTGGACCGTCTGGTCCTCCGCCGACAACGGCGCGGCAAGGGCCTCCGTTCGGTCGCGGATTGTCTGGTATCGGGCCAGCAAGGCAACGCGGTCATCGGTCATGGGCCCTCCTTTCCGGGGGGCTTACGGAGATTGGGCTGTTCCTAGGCTACGCCGCCGCAGTGGCCAAGAGGCAGAACGGCGCGTGGTCGGCAAAATTCTAGCGCCTTTTGCAATGCGGTATAGGGTAGAGTGCAAGCGTCGTCACCGGAGCCAGGCCACATTTATGAATCCCATAGCCTCGATTTGCGGCCTGTTCGCCGGCGCGTCTGGGACGGCGAAGGGCATGGCGTTGATGCTGTTCTCAACGCTGGCCTTCATCTGCATGCAAAGCCTGATCCGGCATGCGGGGGAGACGACGCATCCCTTCGAGGTCGCCTTCTTCCGCAACATCTTTGGATTGCTGGCGTTGACGCCGATTTTCCTGCGCTACGGCATCGAACCGCTGCGGACCAAGCGGTTCAAGCTGCATGCCATGCGCGGCGGCATGCAGTCGTTCGGTATGCTCTCCTATTTCTATGGCGTGACGCTGATCCCGTTTGCGGAGGTGACGTCGCTCAGTTTTTCCGGGCCGCTGTTCGCCACCGTAATCGCCCTGATCTTTCTGGGCGAACGGATGCGCATTCGGCGCATGACCGCTTTGGTGCTGGGCTTTGTCGGCATGCTGCTGGTCGTGCGCCCCGGATTCGAGGAAATCAATCTGGGCACCTGGCTGATCGTTTCGTCCAGCCTGACCTGGGGTGTGTCGATTGCCCTGATCAAGCTGCTGTCGAAGACCGAAAGCAGCGCCACCATGGTGACCTACCAGGGCTTGTTCCTGTTGCCCTTCACCTTTGCCGCCGCCATGACCGTCTGGGTCTGGCCGACATGGGACCAATTGGCGGTATTGGCGCTGATCGGCGGCCTGGGGACGATCGCGCATTTGGCGTTTGCGCAATCGTTCAAATACGCCGATTCAACCGCAATCCTGCCATTGGACTTCACCCGCCTGATCTGGGCCAGCATTGTCGGCTACCTGGCCTGGGGTGAAATTCCGGACGTTTGGGCCTGGATCGGCGGCTCGATCATTTTTGCCAGCGCCACCTATATCGCCTATCGCGAGGCCAAGGTTGCAAGGGACGGGCGTCCGGAGGGCAAGGCGGCTGCCCCGAAAGGCTAAGGCGCAACTGCATGGTTCCTGCGCGGAATTCGCGGGTCTTGTGCAGTGCAATATCTGCTAGAGGAACGTTTCATCCACAGGAGAAACGCGTTTCATGGCCGCAATTATTGCGCTGCAAGGCTTTTATTCCCGCTCGTCCGGCACCAGCCAGGGCATGGCGCTGATGCTGTTTTCGACGGTCTGCTTCGTTTGCATGCAGTCGATGATCCGGCATGTCGGCCAGACCCTGCCGCCGTTCGAGGTGGCGTTCTTTCGCAATCTGTTCGGCCTGGTGGCGTTGACGCCGATTTTTCTGCAGCAGGGCCTGACGCCGCTGCGCACCAAGAAGCTGCATCTGCACCTGACCCGCGGCGCGATCCAGGTGATCGGCATGCTGGCTTTCTTCACCGGCGTCACCATGATCCCGTTGGCGCAGGTCACCGCGCTCAGCTTTTCCGCGCCATTGTTCGCGACATTGCTGGCGATCCTCGTTCTGGGCGAGCGGGTGCGGATCCGGCGGATTTCGGCGCTGGTGCTGGGCTTTGTCGGCATGCTGATCGTCGTGCGGCCGGGCGCGCAGGAGATCAACCTGGGCACCATGCTGATTATCTGCTCGTCTTTTACCTGGGGCATCGCCATCGCCATCATCAAGTCGATGAGCAAGACCGAGAGCAGCGCTACGCTGACGGTCTATATGGGCCTGGTGCTGACGCCGATCAGCGGCGTCTTCGCCTTTTTCGTTTGGCAGACACCGACCTGGGAGCAGTTGGGCTGGCTGTTCATGATCGGATGCCTGGGCACCATCGGCCACCTGGCCTTTGCGCAGAGCTTCAAGCGGGCGGATTCGAGCGCGGTATTGCCGCTGGACTTCACCCGGCTGATTTGGGCGAGCGCCATCGGCTATCTGGTCTGGAGCGAAATACCGGATGCCTGGGCCTGGATCGGCGGCAGCCTGATTTTCAGCAGCGCCACTTACATCGCCTACCGCGAGGCCAAGGTGGCCCGCCAGGGCCGGCGCGAGGCGAAGGCGGATGCGAAGGGTGGTTGAGCCGGGCGGGTCTGCAATGCGGCGCTTCCGTATTCAGCGGGCCTGTTGAGGCAAAAGCAAAGGCGTTTGCGACCGTCGGTTGAGCCTCGTGACTGATCCAAATTGTGCAACGTAGGACATGTTTCATCCGACAAAATGGACGCTCCCGCCTCGTGCAGACGCGGCGGGTGATGCCCAGTTATCAGTTCAGGCTAAATTTTTCCGGCCGCGGCGACACTGAACCAGCCCTATGCCGACCAAACCAATACCAGCCACTACCAGACCGGATGGCTCCGAAACGTGGCGCAACTCATAGGTCACAAGCAACTCCCCGGTATTGTCCTGATATCCGCCGGGGGCGCCAATGGGGGTGAAAGTCCCGTCTGTGTCCAGGAACCCAAGTGTCAGCCTGTCGGCCCCCATTGGAACAATGAACTCCTGCAACAGGATCGTGTTCGACAACCCGTCCAGTATGTCCGTGATGCCAGTGGAATTGCCGATTTCCGACCAGGTGCTGAATGGCTGGGGCAGCACCGGCACAATGGTGCCGTCGCCGTACTAGACCGCAGGGCCGGGGTCAGCGGGGACACTGCTGCCGTCATCAAAAACAATGGTGTT
>JAYPXD010000346.1:0-1839 GCA_038135395.1 Alphaproteobacteria bacterium
CCGGCGCTGTCGTCGCGCCCGGCGATCCGACAGATGCCTGCGCCACCTCGACGATGGACAGGTCCAGGTCGGTCGCCGTCAGCGACAGGGTTGAGCCGTCCGCAGCCAAACGAATGTTGGCCAGGATTGGGATCGTATTGCGGCGTTCCACCACGCTCTGGGCATGAGCCAAGGCTTTCAGTAGCGCTGCACGCTCGATAGTCACTTTCATCGCCGAACCAATACCAACATGTTGGGTTGGCCGCGCAGTTACCTACAAGATTTAGGTCAATGCGGCCTCAAAGGGAAAAGGAATGGGAGTATAGCAGCATGGCGGCCAATTCCAAGTGTAGTGGTGCGTCGAATTGGTGGCTGATGTCTGTTAGAGTACTGCGTGCCGTGCTCTGGCGCCCCGTTCGATTGCGGCGGCGCTCAAACGGTCGACCCGCAGCCGGTGGCGTACAAGCTCCAGCAGCCGCAATTCTTCCTGTTTGATCTCGCCATCCGCGACAGCGATATCACAAGCGACCGCATAGGCGGTCTCGCGGAGTTTTTCGGGCAACCCTTCGAACACCAGGCTCAGCGCCGTATCCAAGCCAGCGTCATCCTGCAGCAAGTCGGTGCAGGAGCCGGCGATGCTCGACAGGCGCTCGATGTCAAAATCGCGGAATACCGGCAGGTGCGTAACGATGTTGCCGATCTCCCCAAGCTCCGCATCCGTCATGTCGCCATCAGAAGCCGACACAAGAACCATGACGTAAATCAAAGCGGTGTGGTGGGTAATAACCGAAGACTCTGGCATAAGAAGCTGCGCCTTTGCATGATGAGGAGATGAAGCGGTAAACCTTAAGCCATAAAGGGTTGCGCTATCGAAACGTCAACCCGAATGCGGTGCGATAAGGCCTTTTTCGCCCATAAAATCCCCAATGATTTTTACCGCATCGCTTAACCCTACCCGATTTATGGACACATCCGTGGGAAATGCGGTCGCAAGGCGCGAGGGCAGGGCCGAATCCAACAGCACGAACACGCCGGCGTCGCCTTCGCGGCGGATCAGGCGGCCGAAGGCCTGGCGCAGGCGCATCCGTGCGATCATGTCGTCATAGCGCGGCCCGCCGAACGCCTTGCGCCGCGCCTTGTGCAGGATGTCCGGCCGTGGCCAGGGCAGCCGGTCGAAGACGATCAGGCGCAGCGAACGCCCCGGCACATCCACCCCGTCGCGGATGGCGTCGGTGCCCAGCAGGCAGGCATCCTCCTCCGCCCGGAAGATGTCGACAAGGCTGGCGGTGTCGAGCTTGTCCACATGTTGTGCAAACAGCTGGATGCCGGAAGCCTCTAACGGCGCTGCCAGGCGTTGGTAGACCGCGCGCAGCCGATGGATAGCGGTGAACAGGCCAAGCCCGCCGCCCTGGGAGGCCTGAAACAACACCCGGTAGGCGGCAGCCACCTGGTCGGCGTCGGTCTTGCGCACATCGTGCACCAGCAGGACCCGCGTGTTGGCCACGTAGTCGAACGGCGAAGTCATGGCCGCCCGCACCGGCGAAACGCTCAGGTGCGGCGCGCCCAGGCGGGTTTCGGCCGCCAGCCAGTCGGTTTCGGGGTTTCCGCTGGCGTCGCGCAACGTCGCCGATGTCACGACCAGCCCGTGGGCGGATTCGGCGACGGCTTTGGCGAACGGGATCGAAGGGTCCAGCCAGTGCCGATGCATGCCCACGTCCTGTTCTTGCCCGCCGGAGCGGTCGAGCGCCAGCCAATCGACGTATTGGTCCAGCGGTTCTTCCTGCAATGACGTCAGCATGTCTGACCAGGCCGCCACCTGGTGCTCGCCGCGCCGGGTCAGCGTGCGGGCGATGCTTTCGA
>JAYPXD010000346.1:1849-3422 GCA_038135395.1 Alphaproteobacteria bacterium
TCATCCAGCCGCTGCAATAGGATCACGCGCAATTTGGCGAGCGGCGCACGGATCTTTTCCAGAGCGTTCGCCAGGTCCCGGGCGGCGTCCAACAGGCCATCGACCGGCGGCCGCGTGCCGCTCTCCAGGCTGAACGGGCCTTGCGTGGACGGCACGCGCGCGCGCACCTGTTGACGCACCTTGGCCAGGAACGCCTCGGCGTCGCCGGCCGGCTTGTCGTCGGTAACCCGTTGCATCCAACCGTCGCCGGGCAGCGCCCGTGCGGCGTGCAGCGCGGCGTCAAGCAGTTCCGCCGCCTGTTGTTCGCCCGGCAGCAGGTCTTCGATGCGACGGCGCAGGCCGCGCGCCCGCCCGCTGCCGCCTTCGGCGCCCAACAGCCACCGCCGCAGTTCCGCCGATTCACGGCCGGTCAGTTCGGCGGCAAAGGCGCTGTCGGCGGCATCGAAGACATGGTGGCCTTCATCGAAGACATAGCGGGTCGGCAGAAACCCGTCGTCCAGCCCGCCGAGGGCGGCCTGCGCCATCACCAGCGCATGGTTGGCGATGACGATATCGGCGCGGCGCGCCGCGCGAACGCTGGCTTCGATGAAGCAGCGGCGATAATGGGCGCAGGCGGCATATATGCACTCGCCGCGCCGGTCCGCCAGTCCAAGCGTCAGGCGCGGCCCGGCCAGGTCGATCAGCCAGGCGGGCAGGTCGCCGCCGACCATGTCGCCGTCCCGGGTTGCGCCGATCCAACGCGCCATCAGGCCAAGGCCGACGGCGTCCGGGCCTTGCGCGAACAGCGTCCCGATCGCTTCCTCAAAATTCAGCAGGCAGAGATAGTTTTCCCGGCCTTTGCGCACCACCACCCGCTGGCGCTTGTCATCCGGCAACGGAAATAGCCGGTCCAATTCCCGGTCGATTTGCTGTTGCAGGTTGCGGGTATAGGTGGACACCCATACCGGCGCTGCGTTCACCTCGGCCCACAGGCTGGCCGGAGCCAGATAGCCGAGTGTCTTGCCAATGCCCGTGCCGGCCTCAGCCAGGACGAAATGCGGCTGGTCTTCGTGGTCGCGCGGTTGGAATGCCGCTGTTACCGCGTCCGCATAGTCGGCCTGGGTCGGCCGTTGCTCGGATTCCGCGCCCAGCAGGTCTGCCAGGCGTCGCCGCGAATCGGCCGGGTCGATCGGATCGTTGCCGGGCGCAGCCTCCTGCCCCTGTTCTTCCCACGGAGGGCGCCGTTCCCAAGCCTGTAAGGCGTGCCTGGCCTGGCCAGAAGCATTGCCCTGCGGCAGGCCCGTGCGCGCCAGTATCAGCGGACCCCAGATCCAGCCGCCGCGCGCCATCTGCCAGGCCAGCGGCGCAAGCGTCGGGTCCGAATCCGCTTCGATCTCTCGCAGCAGCATGGCCGCGGCATCGGCCAGCGTGGTTGTGGACTCTGCGAGAGTTCTCGGCCTGGGCAGGCCCAATGTTTCCGCCAGCCCCGCGATGGTCGGCAGGCAAGCGCGGGCCGGACGGGCAAAGGCGTAAAGCTCCAGGATGTCATAGCACCGCAACTCGCCGATGCGCAGGCGCTGGGCGACGGCATTGC
>JAYPXD010000347.1:0-3400 GCA_038135395.1 Alphaproteobacteria bacterium
CCGATGCGTCTCGCCTTGCTTGGATTGGTCGTCATTTTGTCAGTTTGCGGAGCCTCACCACTTGCGGAAGCGGCTGTCCGGCCGCTGATGGATCGCGGTTCAAGCCCGCCGGTTTTGGCCAGGGTCGCCCATAACAGCACGATCTACGACATCCAGCAGGCCCTGAACGCCGCTGGCTATGATGCTGGCACTCCCGATGGGTTGACGGGGCGGCGGACACGTCTGGCGATCCAGGCCTACCAGCGAGACCACAATCTGTTGGAGACCGGCGAACCGTCGGATGCTTTGCTGGCGCATCTGCGGCGTGCGGCCGCCACGCCGCGGCAGCCTCAGCCGGCGGCGGACCCCGCGGTGCAGGCGTTGCAGGAAGATCTGGACTATCTCGGATATTCCGTCGACGCGACTGGCCAGTTGGATGCGCGGACATATGCGGCTATCCGGGACTATCAGCGGGACCGCCGGCTGTTGGTGACCGGGGAGTATCATCCTGCGCTGGCCGAACATGTCCGGAAAGCTGCGGATGATGAGGAGTTGCGGCGCCAGCAATCGAGCGCTTCGTCCGATCGCCCCTGGCGCGGCCGGGAACGCCATGGTCGCCGTCCTGCAGACCGGCCGACAATCGCCGCCGTCCAGCAGCAATTGCGCCAGCGCGGCTATCCGGTCGATACCATCGACGGCGATTGGGACCGCGCAACGGAAATCGCCATTCGGAACTACCAACTGGACTATGGCTTGCCAGAGACCGGACGTCCCGATGCGGCGTTGGCCCAGCGGTTGCGTGAATCGAACGCCGACGACCTGTCGCGCCGGCGCATTTTTAACGTGCAACAGGCCTTAGATGAGCGCCGCTATGACGCTGGACGCCCTGACGGCGCCTTAGGACCGGCTACGCAACAGGCCATTGCCGAATTCCGCCGCGACAACGGCATGAAACCGATTGGCGCGGTGGCGCCGGCGGTGTTGGCGAAACTGGGACTGGATGCGGCGGGCGAGCCGTTACCGCGTAGCCGTGATTGGGACCGGCCCCCCCGTCGCGGCGGTGGGCACGGCGATTTTACGGTGCGCCTCAGCGATGGTTTCGACGACGGCGACTATTCGCGTGATCCGGCATGGTACATCGCAGGCGGTCGCTTCGATGTGCGTGACCGGGCGCTGTTTTCCTCTGTGCCGCCAGCCAGCGGGCGCCGGACGCCTGATGCAGGCGAACTGTTGGGCGACGTGCTGGGCCAGGCGTTGGGGGTCTGGGTGGAGAAAGCCTCAGACCCGGCAATCGCGGTTCTGCCGGCGCCGTTCGAGGCAGCGTTCCGCATCCGGTTGCGGCTGCGCAGCGCGAACGGACGCGACGGGTCGATCAATTTTGGCGCCTACAATGGTCGCGACGCCGGATCCGGCTACAGAATTACGGCGGAAACCATCAAGCGTGACTCGTTGAAGCTTTGGGTCGTGGAGGGCGGTAAATCCCGCTTGCTGGCCACAACGCGGCAACCGATCCGGATCGATGATGGCGACTGGCACCGTCTGACGCTGGAACGCCAGCGCGACGGCGATATTCGGGTCATTTTTGACCGCGAAGAAGTCTTGTCGGTGCGGGACCGGTCGTTGTGGCGGTTCAGCGGCCTGTCTTTCATCAACACACGCGGCGATTGGTGGATCGACGACGTATCGTTGTCGACCGCGGACTAGCCCGCCTCTGGGTATCAACCCCGGCTGCGCAGGGCATTCCGCTTGCCGGGCGAACCTTATCGGCGGAATCATAGATCGGACTCAAGAGGATGACAGAGACCATGCGACAGTGGTGGACCGTTCCGGGGCCAGATGGCGGTGTCTCGGAGCTGCGGGACGTGCCAGTGCCGCAGCCCGGCCCGGGCGAGGTGCTGGTGAAAGTCGCCGGCGCGGGCGTCAACCGGGGCGAGTTGATCGGGCGGGCGGGGCTCCGCAGCAGCAACCCGAACACACGGGCTGTGCCGTCCGGCAACGAGTTTGCGGGCCGGGTGGCGGCCATGGGTGCGGGTGTGACCGGCTGGCGGGAGGGCGACCGGGTGATGGGCCGCGGCCGGGCCTGCCAGGCGGATTATACGCTTGCACCTGCTGAGGCGCTGATGGCCGTTCCGGCGGGTCTTTCCGACGAACAGGCGGCGGCGATCCCGAATGTCTTTGTAACCGCGCACGATGCGATTGTGACAGCAGCGGAGGTGCGGGCCGGGGACGCGGTGCTGATCACCGCCGGGTCCTCTGGCGTCGGTACGGCGGCCTTGCAGATCGTGCGCTACCTGGGCTGTCACAACGTGGTGGCGACGACGACCGCTCCGGCGAAGTCGGAAGCCTTGCGGGCATTGGGTGCGACCCATGTCGCGGATACTTCTGCGGATGGCTGGTCAGTGGCCCTGGTCGACGCGGTTGGGCCAGTCGATGCAGTTATCGACCAGGTCGGCGGGAGTCTGTTCCCCGGCCTGCTGGAGGCTATGGCGCTGAAGGGGCGCTATGTCAGCGTCGGCCGCAACGACGGCGCGCATGCCGGCATCGACCTGGACCTTGTCGCGCGCCAGCGGCTGCACCTGATCGGCGTCACCTTCCGCACGCGCACCCCGGCGGAGACACTGGAATGCAGCCGTCGGTTTGCCGAGGATCTGTTGCCGGCCTTCGGGACAGGCTCGCTCAAGCCGGTGCTCGACCGGACATTTGCGTTGGAGCAACTGCCGGACGCGCATGCTTATATGCTTTCCAACGCCCAGTTCGGTAAGATCGTGTTGATGCCATAGACTGGGCCAAAATAATTCGGAGGAATTGCCATGAATGCCACCGTCGAAGGACAGGTCGGGTTGCGGGTGCAGCAGGTTTCCGGATCCATCGGGGCGGAAGTTTCCGGCGTTCGCCTCGCCGATCTGAGTGATGCGGAATTCGCGGTAATCCATCGGGCGTTCCTCGACCATTGCATGCTGGTGTTCCGTGGCCAGCATCTGTCGATGGCGGAGCATGTCGCCTTTGCTGGGCGTTGGGGCAGGTTCGATGTGAATCCACTCAGCCCGTACCGCAAAGACTTTCCGATGATCCTGGAATTGGAGAACCGCGGCAAGTCGCGGGCGGTGACGGAGAACTGGCACTACGATTCGACCTTTGAGAAAGCCCCACCCGCGATCACCATCCTATCCGCCCGCGATATCCCTGTGGGCGGCGACACCATGTGGTGCAACCAGTGCCGCGCCTACGAACGGCTCTCGCCCGGCATGCAGCGCCTGTTGGAAGGCGTGCGGGCGGAATTTACCGGTGCGCGCCTTGCCAAGCTCTATGGCCTGCCGAACGTGCCGACCAGCTTCCACCCGGTCGTGCGCACCCACCCTGAGACCGGTCGCAAGGCGCTTTTTATCGGCAGGCCGGGCGATACCGTGCCGCGGCTGGAGGA
>JAYPXD010000348.1:0-932 GCA_038135395.1 Alphaproteobacteria bacterium
CCGGTGCCGATGCCTTGATCATCGGCCTCAACGAACTCGCCATCGTCCAATTCTTCCAGCACCTGGAACCGCGGCAGCAGCGGCTTGTGCTCCGGCGGTCCCAGATAGGCGAAGATCAGGCCATAGCGCTCCTCCACCGGGTACCATGGCTGGCGCACCTTATGTTTGAACGAGGCGCCGTTGCCGGGTTCGACTGGCATGTCGAGGCAATGCCCTTTGGCATCGAACAGCCAGCCATGGTAGCAGCAGCGAATGCCGCGCTGTTCGACCTTGCCGTAGTAGAGCGTTGTGCCGCGATGGCAGCAGCGCGGGTAGAGCAGGCCGGCGCGGCCATCCCCATCACGGAACAGGATCAGATCTTCGCCCAGGACCCGAACCGGCTTGGGCCGACCGGTAGCGTCGCTGGCCAAGCCGACCGGATGCCAATAGCGCCGCAGCAGTTCGCCCATCGGCGTGGCGCGCTCGACGCGGGTCAGGCCTGCGTCGTATTGCGGAGCGGGCAGGTGATAGGCGGAGCCATCCTTGCGCTGCGACGGCATGGTGCGCACCTCGTTCGGTTGTTCGAGGTTGCAGCCTGCGGACGCCGGCCTTGCGGGTCAATAGCCGCCGGGCCATTCGTCCTGCCATGGATGCGCGGTTCAGCCTTGCCGGCTGGCGGCAAGAGCGCGGCGGAAATCGGCCTCGATAAATGCCGCGACCGCCGGGCTGGCCGAATCGAGCGCAGCGACGCACGGCACCGGGTTTTCGATCAGGCGCTGCACTGCCTTGGGATCGGCCGACCGGGGTACGCTGGGCAGGTCTGCGAGCGGGACCTGCAGGCTGCCCATGCAGCCGATGCGCCCGTCCGCAGCCTGGCGGACCTTGGCAAGCCCACAGGGCGCCTGGCAATGCCGCCCGGAATACGGCGTGTCATAAGCCGTGAGATTGCGAAA
>JAYPXD010000348.1:942-3393 GCA_038135395.1 Alphaproteobacteria bacterium
GCCTTGCAGCACCTGGCTGGGCGCGGAGGTATAGATGGCGACGCCTGGCGTTCCGAACAGCTTGGCGATATGGGCCGGGCCGCTGTCGGCAAAGACGGCATAGTCAAATCCACGCACCGCAGCCACCAGGTCGGCGATGGTGGCGAAATTGTCGAGGATGCGCAGGTCTTGGCTGCGAATCCCTGAGAGAGCGGAGGCCATTAACCGGCCCTGGCTTTGATTGCTGTTCAGGCAGATGGTCAGGTCGCCATGCGGCGCCAGTGCGCTGACGATGGCGCTGACGGTTGCCACCGGCAATGTACGCAGTGGCGAACTAGCCAGCGGCAGAATGCCGATTTTCGGTTTCCGGCCGTGCGGCAATGCCCGTGGCTGGGCGGAATAGGCGTCGCAGGGGCCAATCCCGAACGCCGTCAGCATCGCGGTTTCAAAGTCGACCGGCCAGGTATCGATATCCCAGGTCGCGGACATATGACCGAGGTCGAGGACATAGTCGAACCGGGCTGCCTCGCCATGCTCGAACCAGAGCGAGCGCACGTCCAGGCGGGGATTGCTGGCGAAGATGTCATAGGCCGCGCCGGTGCAGGCAACGGCAATGGAACGTGGGCCGCGTTGCTCCAGCAGGGCCTGCAGGGCCATGGTGGCCTGAGTGCAATCCCCCAGCGCCTGTGTCGGCAGCAGAACCAATACGGCCTTGCCGGAGAAATCCGTGCTTGCCCAAGCCTCTATCGGCAGGCAGGGCAGACGGACCGTTTCCGTCGCCAACTGGACCTTGGGGTTCGATTGCAGCGCCTGGACGGCGAATTGCTGGACGTTGGTCAGGTAGATTCTTCCGGCCTTGCCGAATTGGTCCGCCCGTTTCGATGCGTTCGGAATTCCGAACCGGAATGCGGATGCGGAGCGAAATGCGATGAAGCGAGTATGACTTTGCACCGAATCAGACACTTGACCGAATTCCAATTAATATTTGTGGATCAGGTGGCGCTTCAAAAAAAAACGGGCGATCCGAAGACCGCCCGTTCCCTTTTGCACTTAAGTGCAAGAAGTATAAGCTGGAACTAGAAGTTCAGCGCAATACCAGCAACAACACCAAAGCCGGTATACTCTTCGCCTGCACCAGTCAGATTATCACTGTTAGCGTAGGTAGCGGTACCTCTGATTGAAACACCTGGCCCGACATTGTATTGACCGCCCAGCTGAATGACAGTTTGCGTAACGTCGCCGTTCGCGCCACCATCCGATGAGCCGACCGCACCAGTCAGAGACACAGTCATCGGACCGTCGGCATAGGATAAACCTGCGGTGAATACGTCAGTGTTTTCGCCGCCGCCAACACCAACGCCATCGACGTGTTTGTAAGCGACCGCAATATCAAACCCGCCAATACCGACGCGCAGACCTGCCGCCAGGTCCCAAACAGTATTGTCAGCATTGGTCGTGGCACCATTTGTGTCGCCGACATACTCACCGACTAACGATGCACGGACACGAGCATTGTCCATTTTCATGTCGTAGTTGATGCCTGCCGCGAAAATATCTTCGTGCGTGCCACCACCATTTTGGGCCTCGTTCGGCACCTGGCCATCATTGTCATCGCGAGCGACAGGGGTATATGAAAGGCCGAGCTGAACGCCTGAGAAGCGCGGGGAAATCCAGCGAATTTTCTGGCCATCATTATCTAACTGCACTGGGCGCGACGTATGCAAAGCAGCGTTGGTGCCACCAGTAAACCAGTAAAACCCAGTGTCGCCTTCTTCGAGACCATAGCCGGCGTCGTTGTCAGCGCCATAATGCATGACGTAAGCCGGGCCATTCTCGGAACCGAGAACGATTTCGCCAAAAGCGCCACGAACGAAGAGATAGTTTTCGTCGATCTGGTCACCTGACGTTGCGGCTTCTAACTGCACATTGACGCCGAAGGTCAAGCCGTTGTCGGTGGTCGTCGAGCCAGTGAAATGGATTTCACCATCTTCCTGAACATCAAACCCGTCAGCATAACGCTCTCTCGCGGCGCCGACGTCAGCATCGGCATCCTGGAAGATCACAGCGGCCCACTGCTCGTAGTAACCGCCAACTTTGATCGAGATCGGTTTGGCTTCGGCGAGGGCGCCCTGGGAAGCCAAAACACCGGCGGCAATAAGCGCGCTAGTGGCAAGGAGGTTCTTTTTCATATTCAACACCTATCGTGAAGGTTTGATCTTCTGACGCCCAGCGGCATCACCGGAGGTTTCAAACGGCTCACTCTTTGAGTCGTCTAGTTTGGCATACTTTCATTAGCGATTGACGGTCAACAGATTGGATGCCGATGTGTGTCGAAATTTCAGCGCTGTGGCAAAGACGCAACACCCGTTTGGCTCTGGCGGCTCTCGATCGGACATGGTATGCGCTTTGGCGCTGAGTGCCAATTTTGGTGGATTATAAGGAATGCTTATGTCATTTCCACGACGGTTCTTA
>JAYPXD010000349.1:0-3354 GCA_038135395.1 Alphaproteobacteria bacterium
CGGGTCGCGCGGCAGATCGGATTCCTTGAGATAGATTCCTTTGGAGGTGCCGCCGCGAATGATCCAGGCGCGTATGGGGGAAGGCATGGGCAGTGGCTCTGGTCAGGATCGCAGCTTGAACCGTTGAATTTTTCCGGTCGCAGTCTTGGGCAACTCTTCGACCACTTCCACCCAGCGCGGGTACTTCCAGGGGCCGACGCTGGCCTGCACGTGCGCTTTCAGGGCATCGAACAGGCTGCTGTCGCCCGAACCATCCTTCAGGACGACGAATGCTTTCGGCTTCAGCAGGCCCTCGCTGTCCTCGGCCGGCACCACGGCGGCTTCGAGCACGGCGGGGTGAGAGATGAGCGCGCTTTCCACCTCGAACGGCGATACCCAGATGCCCGAGACCTTGAACATGTCGTCGGTTCGGCCCTGGTAGGTGTAGTAGCCGTCAGGAGAGCGCATGTACTTGTCGCCGGTGTGAGTCCACTCGCCGCGAAATGTCAGCCGGGTCTTTTCCCGCTGGTTCCAATACCCCTCTGCGGCGGTCGGGCCGCGGACGACAAGCTCGCCGATATCACCGTCGCCTAGTTCAGATCCATCGTCATCGACCAGCCGGAGATCGTAGCCGGGAACGGCATTGCCACTGGTGCCATAGCGAACGGCGCCGGACCGGTTGCTGAGGAAAATGTGCAGCATCTCGGTCGAGCCGATGCCATCGAGGATTTCGACGCCGAACCGTTGCTCCCATGCCTTGCCAACCTCTTGTGGCAGGGCTTCGCCGGCGGAGATGCAGGCGCGCAAATTGCCGCCGGCGTCAGTCTCTCCCGACGCGAGCATCGAGGCATAGAGGGTCGGGACGCCGAAATAGAGCGTTGGCCGGTGCTTCTGCATCAGCCCGTACATGGCCTGCGGCGTCGGTCGCTCGGGCCACAGAATGGCCGTGCCGCCGACGCTCAGCGGGAAGGTCATGCCGTTGCCGAGGCCGTAGGCAAAAAACAGCTTGGCCGCAGAGAGGAACACGTCCTGTTCGCCGATGCCCAGCACTGGTTTGGCATAGATGCGGCTGGTTTCCATAGGCGAGGTGTGCAGGTGCTTGGTGCCCTTCGGCATGCCGGTGGAGCCAGAGGAATAGAGCCAGAAGGCGACCTCGTCCGCCACAGTGTCCGCAATCGTAAAGTTGGAGGATTGAGCCCTGCTCAATCCACCATAGTCGCCGCCATCGCCGACCACGACTGTATGGGCCAGCTGCGGCAGACCTTTCAGGATCGGTTCGACCACCGGCAGAAGGGGCTTTGAAATGAACAGAACGCGCGCCCGGCTATCCTCCAGGATGTAACGGTATTGCTCGGTCGTCAGCATTGTGTTCAGGGCTATTGGCACGATACCGGCCTTGATAGCGCCCCAGAAAATCGGGGGGTAGTCGCAGGTGTCAAGCAGAATGCATGCCACCCGATCTTCGCGCCGCAATCCCAGTGAGCCCATCAAGTTGGCAGCCTGGTTGGACTCCGCCGCCAGTTCGCTATAGGTCAGCGTTCGATGGGGATCGATAAAGGCGGCTTTGCCGGCGCGGCCTTCAGTGAGATGGCGGTCGACCATTTCGGCGGCGGCATTGAAGTTACGAGGGTAATCGGACATCGCTCAAAATTTTCCTGGCAGCCGGGCAAATGTGCGTGGATCATAGCGCAGCTGTGTTCGAATACCAATCTCAGCAGCAAAGAAACGGGTTCGATGCGAATAATCGATCAGGTAACTCAGCCGAGGGAGCTTTGGCGCAAAGGCGTCGAAACGGTCATGCTGATATCGGCCAAAACCGGATCGGGCCAGCTCTGCATATTCGAGCAATTTTGCGATCCGGGATTGGGCGCGCCAAACCATCAGCATGCGGTCGAGGAGGTGTTGACCGTCGTTAGCGGGACGGCGGATGTTTGGATTGGAGACGAGCACCGGCAGATATCTTCCGGGCAATCCGTGATAATTCCGGCCGGAAAGTTCCATGGGTTTCGCAATGCCGGGCATAAGCAGCTTCATATTCGTGCAACGCTTGCTGCGCCGATCTTTGAAGCCAGCTATGATGATCGGGCAGAGTTGACCCGGAGATGGGCCCCCTAAGGGGCGAGCGGTGCTTGGGTGATAACCCGCCACTGTGCCGTTGAAATAGGGGCGAAAGGCGCGTGAAACAGGGGCCATAGACGCCGGCGCGTTGCTGGAATAGACTACCATTTTACGATTGAATCCAGGCTGGCGTAGTATGGCCCAAAAATCCGGCGGTTGTCTTTGCGGCAGTATTCGTTTTGAGATTATGGGGGCCCCGGTTCTCCAAGTGGTTTGCCATTGCCGCATGTGCCAGCGCGCGTCGGGGGCGGCGTTTATGGGCCTTATTTTCTTTGAAAGTGGGGCTGTATCTTTGACTAAAGGGCGGCCGAACGTTTACCAGGGCTCCGAAACCCTGCGGCGGCACTTCTGCTCGGCCTGCGGCTCTCCCATCTATGTTGAGCGGACCTCCAGCAATCGGTTCGGCGTTCTGGTCGGCGCAATGGACGATCCCAGCGAGTTCCGGCCGTCCATGCATATTTGCACCAGTTCTGCTCAACCGTGGCTCAAACTGGCGGATTCATTGCCTAACTTTATCGAAAAGCCGCCGGGAATGTCGGCCACGGTGTCCTACGACCCAAAATCAGGGAAAGTTACCGAGCCGCGGTAACCCAGCTCTATGAGATTGGCGTGATGCGGACGCCTTTATCGTTATGCGGTGCTTTTAAGATCATGTTCGAGCTCTGGCGGAACCGCGTGGTTCGCGCTCGGCCAATAGTCGATTTTATCTAGCAAAATTGCGCGTTTAATCGGTTTGCTGATGTAATCGTCCATGCCTGCACTTATGCAGGCATCTTGGTCTTCTGCGAACGCATAGGCAGTCATGCCGATGATCGGCGATTTGTGAGACCCGCGCCCTAGCGCCCGGATCTGGGCGGTTGCGGCAAGGCCGTCCATCTCTGGCATTTGGACATCCATCAGGATCACGCTGTATCGGTACTGGGCCGCCATTTCGACGGCGACCAGCCCGTTTTGGGCGACGTCGATTGGCAGGTCGAACTGGGTCTTGAGGATCGCTGTAGCGACGGTCCGGTTGATGGCGTTGTCTTCGACCAGCAACAGCCGGCCGTCAATGCGATGCGCTGGCAAATGGTCGGAAGGAGGGGCGGTGCTTCCCGCAGGTGGTTCTCTATGCGAACGCGTTTGGCCATGCGTAAGCCCGGTCGAGCCGTTTGTGGAGTCGTGACTTTTTGCTTCTGCCGAAGCAATCATCCCCAAGTCCGTCGTCAGAGTTTTTAGGACTGGGCGTAGGTTTACGTAACGGTGGCTCTGGTTGGG
>JAYPXD010000350.1:0-1938 GCA_038135395.1 Alphaproteobacteria bacterium
ATTTTCGTCTGCAGGCATTCGTCCATCACGCTGCAGAAACAGTGCCGTATTACCGTAATTTGTTTTGCGATCTGAAACTGAACCCAAAAGACATTCGGACAATCGACGACCTTTCTTGCCTGCCTGTTCTGGTGAAGTCACAGGTCCAGGAAGACCCTAAGCTGTTCACCTCCGAATCCGTTCCATCCGCGATGCACAAGAAAGCCCATACAAGTGGTACAACTGGCGCCGGTCTCCAATTCGTTACAACTCAAACAGGCCATCGGGAGCAGTTTGCAATCTGGTGGCGCAATTACCGGCGGTGGGGTCTAGATCTAGGAAAATGGTGCGCCTATTTCGGTGGCCGCTCCATCGTGCCAATCGGGCAAAGCAGTCCTCCCTTTTGGAGAGTCAATTATCCCGGGCGCCAGATGATGTTTAGCGCCTATCACACTAATCCGACAAACTTGGATTACTATTTGGAAAAACTGCGAGACACAAAACCAGACTGGCTACATGGCTATCCCTCGCAACTAAGCCTATTGGCTATCCACAAGCTGGAAAAGGGATTCGATCTAGGATATGTCCCGAAATGGATCACTACCGGCGCAGAAAACCTAATGGCGACCCAATACCGAGTGATCGAGGACGCATTCGGCACCGCTCCGTTCGAGCATTACGGTCAGGCCGAGGGAGTTGCCAATATCTCGCAATGTCCGGCCGGTCGCTTCCATGTCGATGAGGATTTTTCCGCTGTCGAATTTATGCCGACAGAACATAACGGCATCTACAAATTGGTAGGTAGCAACTTCACCAATCCCGCCATGCCCTTTCTCCGGTACGATACCGGAGACCAGGTGCAATTGTCCCCTGGTGTTTGTGAATGCGGCCGTCCTGGGCGCCTTATCTCTTCTATTGACGGACGGGAAGAAGCATACATTGAATTACCAAATAAGGCCCGAGTGGGTCGCTTGGACCATATTTTCAAAGATGCTACAACAGTCAGTGAAGCTCAGATCTGCCAGATGGCCTCTGGCGAAATTCGCATATCAATTGTAAAAAGCAAACATTACACATTGGAAGATGAAGCTGTATTGCTCAAAGAGTTCCGAAGTCGCGTCGGCGACGAATTGCACCTTCGGATTGAATACGTTGATCACATACAGAAGACAGAGACGGGTAAGCTGCGCTTTGTCATTAGAGAAACTTAGCATTTACTGAAATAGTCCTATTTCGACAGGGGTTTGAATACATAATTGATCCGAAATAGTGGCGCGGAAGCTGCTTTGAAGCTGGTCTAGGTGGCAGCCACATCTGTACTTGTGGAACGTCTGAAAACCTGCCGATTTTGGCGTGATCTGATAGACTGCGGGCATCGACTGAAGGAGACCCGCCGATGCCCAAGCAGCCTGCCATTCCTGGCCTTCGTGACGCGATGAAGAAGAAGGTCACACGGCGTGAACAGTTTCTGGCGGAGATGGATGCGGTGGTTTCGAGGAGGCGTTTGCAGTCGCTGATCGAACCGTTTTACCCGAAGGTCGGCCCGAGGGGCGGGCGGCAGCCGATGCCGCTGGAGACGATGCTGCGCATTTACTTCCTGCAGAATTGGTATTCCCTGAGCGATCCGATAGCCGAAGAGATGCTGTATGATAGTGACGCCATGCGCCGGTTTGCCGGGATCGAGTTGGGCGATGACCGCATCCCCAACGAGACCACGATACTCAGCTTCCGGCATATGCTAGAGCGGCACGGTCTGACCGAGGCGATCATTGGGGATGTGAACACGCATCTGGCCGACAAGGGCATCACGCTGCGCTCAGGCACGTTGGCGGATGCCACGATCATCGCTTCGCCATCGTCGACGTAGAATGAGGTCAGAGCGCGCGACCCGGAGATGACTTCAACACAGAAGGGCAACGACTGGTATTTTGGCATCAAGGCGCACATTGGCGTCGATGT
>JAYPXD010000350.1:1997-3339 GCA_038135395.1 Alphaproteobacteria bacterium
CGACGACGGCGAAGGTCCATGACAGCAAGGTCTGGGATGAACTCCTGCATGGCGATGAGGCGTCGGTCTGAGCCGATAAGGTCTATGTCAGCGCTAAGCCGAGGCCGCGTTCGGCAAACAGGGCAAGGTCTGGGGCGTGATGCGCAAGGTGCCCAAGGGCGGCAAGCTTGACCCCATCGACGAAAAGATCAACCTGATAATCGCCATGGTGCGCACCAAGGTCGAGCATCTGTTCCGGGTTCTCAAACGCCAGTTCGGTCATGTGAAGACCCGTTACCGCGGTCTCGCCAAGAACCGAGCACACCTGTTCACCCTGTTCGCGCTTGGTAACCTGTTCCTAGTCCGACGAAGTCTGCTGGTATGAGGGCGATCCTGTCAAAAAACCGTAAAACCGCCGCTGTGGCGGTCCGAAAGCCGTGAAATCGGTGGAGAATGGTGGGAAGTGCGATCAATGATGCCGTCATGCCGCCGACCTGGCACAGCCGAAGTCGTTGATCAGACGTTCCTTAAATAAAGGTAGATTTCCATGAAACAAATTCTGCAATCGCTCAAGGACGGCGCCACCACTCTCGAGGAGGTACCCGTGCCGCGCGCCGGCACCGGCAGCCTGCTGATCCGCACCGATATCTCCCTCGTTTCCGCCGGGACCGAGCGGATGCTGGTAAAATTCGGCAAGTCGAACCTGTTCTCCAAGGCGCGCCAGCAGCCCGACAAGGTGAAGATGGTGCTCGACAAAGCCCGCACCGACGGCGTCGCCGCCACGTATGACGCGGTCAAGAGCAAGCTCGACCAGCCGTTGGCGCTCGGCTATTGCAACGTCGGCCATGTGGTCGACACCGGTCGCGGCGTCGACGGGTTCAAGCCGGGCGACCGCGTTGTCTCCAACGGCAAGCACGCCGAATACGTCGCCGTACCGAAGAACCTCTGTGCCCGAATACCCGAAAACGTCTCCTTCGAGGAAGCGAGCTTCACCGTGCTCGGCGCGATCGGCCTGCAGGGCATCCGCCTCGCCAACCCAACGCTTGGCGAATGCGTGGTGGTCACCGGCCTTGGCATGATCGGCTTGATGGTGGTGCAAATGCTTCGCGCCCAGGGTTGCCGCGTACTAGGCATCGACTTCGACGATAACCGACTGGCGCTGGCGCGGCAATTCGGGGCCGAGACGGTGAACCCCGGTAAGGGCCGGGACGTGCTCGATGCCGCCGCCGCCTTCTCGCGCGGGCAGGGCGTCGACGCGGTAATCATCACAGCCGCCACCGACAGCAACGAGCCGGTGCGCCAAGCGGCACACATGTGCCGCAAGCGCGGCCGTATAGTGTTGGTGGGCGTGGTCGGACTGAAC
>JAYPXD010000351.1:0-937 GCA_038135395.1 Alphaproteobacteria bacterium
GTAATATTCCCAGACGATCTGCCCTGATGGATTGATCTCGAATACGCGGCCTTTTGTGGGTTCCGTTAGCAGGATATTGCCGTTCGGCTGATATTGTTGCTTGCCCATGATATTGGTGAAGAAGGGGTGCTGATCCGATCCTTCATACACGACGCGCATTTCAGACGTTCTCGCGTCAAACTGGACGATTCGGCTGTGATACGTGCCGACGGAGGGGGCGAGATTGTTATTGTCGAAGATGGAAAGCGTGTTTCCGTCGATAAAATCGGCGTCATGTTGGCGCAAGACGCGGCCAATCGTAATGAACTTTATTTTTAGGGTTTCCTGATCAAACACAAAGACAGTGTTGATGTTGCGCAGGGAAACAACCAAGTCACCACGAGAAAATATCCCGGGTTTCATGCTGGCTTGAAAGGATTCGACGTCATTGGCGTGCAACGTGTCGCCTCTAACAGCGGTGCCCAGGTTGTCGATCGTCGCCATATAAAGTAGACCCTGCAGACCATTTTTTTGCAGTACTTCGGCAAGATTGATTTCTTTTAGAATTTTCCCATCGGCAGAGACATGGAGCACGGTATAGTCCTGGAATTCAGGCAGGTAGTTGGGAAGAAAGGGCCTGGGTTCGCGTCGGGGGATTTGCCCTGAAACCCAGTACGTCCCCTTCATCGGCAAAAACCGAATGATGGGTCCTGTAGGGCAGGCGCCAAACAACTCTGCCGCAGGCGTCCATGCGGATCAGCGCTAACCGCTCAAAGTTAAAGACAATTCCGCCATCGGGCGTTAGCTGAATGCCGTGCAGTTCCGTGCCTGGCTTGCTCTGCGGCAAGCCTTTGTTTTCGAGATAGGCTGGTGGCTCTGGAAACAGTTCGAACCAATCCACATGCCAGGAATGAACCGTGCGGCCATTCGCATCTATGACCTGCGCCAGCAATTCGCG
>JAYPXD010000351.1:947-3313 GCA_038135395.1 Alphaproteobacteria bacterium
AATGCCGGAAATTAGGGTCAATCCTGGCGAAATCTCGGATGGGGCATGGATGACTGCCGGTTCGGATTGCTCTGTCGCAACGTAGTACCAAGGAAGCGAGAAGGACTCTTCGAGAGCAGTCTTGGCCTCCTTCATGGTCGCAACGATAAACCGGGCAGGCGGTATCGACAAAACGCCGCTAAACAGTCCCAGCAGATAGGATAATATTGCGACGCCAGTGACAAATACCAGAACGGGTGCGAATTGCGCCAGTGATCGTTTGATACTGCTCATTGGTATGGGACCGTTTTTCTGGTCGAAACCGGCTAAGGCGGAAGGTTTTGAGGCGAGGTGGCTAGCTGAATAAGTTACAACTGTTGAGACTACAATTACGGCAACCTTACGGCGATATCAAGCAATGCGGGTTGCCCAGCCTTCATCGCAGACTTGGCGCGTTCCAGCGCGGCCGGGAGGTCCTGACCGCTCAGCACCTGCTCGCCATGGGCGCGGCTGGCGCGGGCGATGGCGGCGAAGTCGGGGGAGGGGCGCAGGGACGTCAGCGGCATGACGTTGGCCTTGGAGGCGTAGCCGTTCGGGTAAATGTTCAGGGCCGCCCGGCGGACAGCATTCCAGATGCCGTTGTTGAAGACGCAGGTCAGCAGCGGCAGGTTCAGCGATTCGGCGACCTGATGCGCGGCGACCGGATTGGCGAACATATGGCTGCCGTCGCCAACGCAGGCTACTACAGCCTCGCCCGGTTTAGCCAATTGCACGCCCAGAGCTGCCGGAAATCCCCAGCCGAGTCCGCCGGATAGCGCGTGACTCAGGTATTGGCCGGGCCGCTCCAGGTCCATCACCGCGGGGTTCATCGCTAGCTCAGACACATAGGTCGCATCGGCGCCGAACACCTGGTTGATGGTGCGGGTGGCGTAGAGTGGGTGCATGGCCTCGCCAGACCCGTCACTGGCAATTTTCAGCATTGCCGCGCGCGCCTTCGCATGCGCGGCGGCCAGTTTCTCCTTGCGGGCCACCACTTTGGCGCTGTTCGAGGTCAGCCGGTCGGCGAGGGCGGCGGCCAGGTCTTCCAGAATTAAGCCGGCGTCACCGGCCAGAGTCAGGTCGCTGGGGTAGCCGCGCACCGGCGTTTTCGATTTCAGCGGGTCTTCGCCCGCCTGTATGACCTTGCAGCCATCGGCAAGCTCGGTGTGCGCTGGAATCCAGGGCACCAGAGAATCGAGCACCAACAGTGCGTCCGCCTCTGTCAGTGCCGCGGAGGGGGCGAAGCCGGCATGCATCGGGTGCGTGGTCGGGAAACCGGGGCGGATGGTCCAATGCTCGCCGACCGGCAGGCCGAAGGTCTCTGCCAGATGCACCAGCGCCTTCCAGGCGCGCGGGTCGGTGCCGCTGCGCTGCGTGACGATCAGCGGGCGCTCGGCATTGGCCAGGATATCGGCGGCTTGCTCAATAGCCTGTGCGGAAGGCCGGCTCGGCGCGGCGGGAGCGAGGCGACGGGTTGGTACCAGCATTCCTTCCGGCCAGGCCTCGCCTAGCATTTCGCGGGCAAGGGCGAGGTAGACGGGTCCTTGCGGCGCGCTTTCGGCAATGGCGAGGGCTCGTTCAATCAGAGACGGGATCTGGTCGCCGAAGCGGGCGTCGTAATCCCACTTGCAGGCTTCGCGCACCATGGCGGCCTGGTCCCGCATCTCTTGGCCCCAGTGGATGCCGGCGTCGCGGCGACCATCACGGCCTTTCTCGACAATCGGCGTGCGGCCGGAGAGCAGCAACATCGGCACCTGGTCGCTGGAGGCATTCAGCAGGCCCATGATGCCATTCGCGAGCCCGACATTGGTGTGCAACATCACCGCCTGCGGCTTGCCGGTGACCAGCGTGACGCCATAGGCCATGCCCATGGCCACGGTCTCGTGGGCGCAGGCAATCGGCTGCGGCATGTCCCAGCCTTGCGTCGCGCCATAGGCATAGCCTTCGATGATCGGTGCGAAGTCCGTGCCGGGATTGGCAAAGAAATAGTCGATGCCGCTCTGCTTCAGACTGAGGAGGAAGGCTTCGGCGGCAGTGCGGGGGGCGGGGGCGGTCATGGTCAGGATCTCGCGCGTGTCGGGTAAGCGATACTAGACTGCGTCGAAGCAAGAGGCCATGCAAGTTCTGGCCCGGCGACGCAACGGTTGCCAAACTGGCGAATGGCAGATCATGCTGAGCCTCCAGGATAGACTGGTATGAGGAACCGCGCCTATGGCACTCTCGATTGAGCCCGTCCACGGAGACTTTGCCGGCATTGTCCATGGGATAGATTGCCGGCAGCCCTTGGCGCCTGACACTGTCGCCGCTATCGAGGCCGGCATGGACCGCTTCGCCGTGCTGATTTATCC
>JAYPXD010000352.1:0-2193 GCA_038135395.1 Alphaproteobacteria bacterium
GACCTACACCCTGGTTCAGGTCAGCGTGAATGACCTGGTAATGGTGTTCGCGTTCGCGCCGATTGTCGCGCTGCTGTTGGGCGTGACCGATATCGCGGTGCCGTGGGAGACCTTGCTGATCTCTGTCGCGCTTTATGTCGTTATTCCGCTGGCGGCCGGCGCTGTCACCAGGGCCAGCCTGATCGCCCGGGGCGGACAGGCGGCGGTGGATGGCTTTACCGCCCGGGTAAAGCCTGCGTCCGTGCTGGGGCTGTTGGCGACCGTGGTGCTGCTGTTCGGGTTTCAGGGGCATGTGATTCTGAACGATCCTTTGCTGATCGGTCTGATCGCCGTGCCCTTGCTGATCCAGTCCTACGGCATCTTCGCTATCGCCTATGCCGCCGCCTGGGCTTGGAAGGTGCCGTTCAACGTAGCAGCGCCCTGCGCCATGATCGGCACGTCCAACTTCTTCGAGCTTGCCGTCGCGGTAGCGATTTCGCTGTTCGGTCTCGAATCGGGCGCGGCCCTGGCCACGGTGGTCGGCGTGCTGGTCGAGGTGCCGGTGATGCTGTCGCTTGTCGCCTTCGCCAACCGGACGCGGCATCTTTTCCCGTAGGTCAGCCGCTTTTGGGCTCTAGGATGGTGACGGATTAGGCGGAAGCCTCGCCGTCACTGCCATAAGGAGCCATCCCATGAAGTTCGGCATCTTCTACGAGCACCAACTCCCCAGACCCTGGACCGAGCAGAGCGAGTTCAACCTGCTGCAGGATTCGCTGGCCCAGATCGAATTGGCCGACAAGCTTGGCTATGACTTCGCCTGGGAGGTGGAGCATCATTTTCTGGAGGAATAATCGCATTCCGCCAGCCCGGAGGTGTTTCTCGGCGCTGCCAGCCAGCGTACGAAAAACATCCGGCTCGGCTATGGCATTATCCAGCTGACCACTAATCAGCCGCACCGCGTTGCCGAGAAAGTGGCGACGCTCGACCTCGTCTCCGGCGGCCGTGTCGAATTCGGCATGGGCGAGGGCGCGGGACCTGCTGAACTGCATCCGTTCGGCATCCAGGTCCGCTCCAAGCGCGACCGGTGGGAGGAGGCGGTCAAGGCCACCATCCCCATGTTCACCAAGACCGATTGGTCGTTTGACGGCGACTACTATAAGTTTCCGGCCCGCAACGTCGTGCCGAAACCTCTGCAAAAGCCGCACCCGCCGCTTTGGGTCGCGTGCTCCAACATTGCCACCATCGGCCGGGCTGGGGCGTGGGGCATGGGCGCGCTGGGCTTTACCTTCGTCTCGCCGGACGCGGCCAAGGCCTGGGTGCATAAGTATTACAACAACCTGCTGCACAATCAGCAGCGGCTGACCGAATACCCGGCGAATCCGAATATCGCGATGGTTTCCGGCTTCATGTGCGCCGAGACCGACGAAGAGGCATACGAAAAGGCCAGCGGCTGGACCTTCTTCATCTTCGCCCGGTCGCACTATGGCCGTGAGGGCATAGCTGCCCCCGGCACCGGCAACCTTTGGGAAAAATTCCAGGATTGGCGGCATACGGAGAAAGCCAAGAAAGCCTTTGAAGGCGCCCTGATTGGTTCCCCGGCGACCATTCGCAAAAAGCTGCGCATGTTCCAGGATGCGCATGTTGATCAGGTGATTCTGTTGAACCAGGCCGGCAAGACCAGCCACGAGGATATCTGCGGGTCACTGAAGATGTTCGCCGAGGAGGTCATGCCCGAATTCCATGGCGAGGAAGCGGCGCATGCGGAGTGGAAGCGGGCGGTGCTGGCCGGCAAGATCGTTTTGGAAGACCTGGACGTCGAAAAATACGATATCTACAGCCACCAGAACGAAGATATCGTCCGGCTGACGCCCGAACAGCTCAAGGCGCAAATGGCGGCCAAGGAAGCCGCAGCGGCTGCTGGCGACGACTAGCCGAATGCACTACAGGCGGCGGCCCCCTCTTGGCCTGCCGCCGCCCGTGACCTGCCTCGCACGATCTCCCCTTAACATTCCGGCCCGCACCCCTTAACACAAAGCGACAGCCTCACCCTTAACCAGAGAGCCGGCGCTAACCTATGCAGACCCTTTCCAATTTTGACTACGTCATCGTCGGCGGCGGGTCCGCCGGTTGTGTGTTGGCCAATCGGCTGTCAGAGGACCCGGCAACCAAGGTTCTGTTGCTGGAGGCGGGCGGCAACGACAACTATATCTGGAT
>JAYPXD010000352.1:2203-3212 GCA_038135395.1 Alphaproteobacteria bacterium
GTGCAGGTACGGCCGGCTGTTTGCTCGCTAATCGTTTAAGCATGAACTCCGATAAGTCGGTGTTGCTGATTGAAGCGGGTGGAAAGGATAACTACCACTGGATTCATATACCGGTCGGCTATCTCTACTGCATCGGCAACCCACGCACCGACTGGCTGTTTAACACCGCGGCGGAGAAAGGCCTGAACGGCCGCTCGTTGGGCTATCCGCGCGGCAAGGTGATCGGCGGCTGTTCCTCGATCAATGGCATGATCTACATGCGCGGCCAGGCCCGCGATTACGACCAGTGGCGCCAGTTGGGCAATACCGGCTGGGGGTGGGACGATTGCCTGCCCTATTTCCGCAAGTCGGAGGACCATTTCAGCGGCGAGACCGACCTGCATGGCTCCGGGGGCGAATGGCGGGTGGAGCCGGCCCGCATCTCCTGGGAGATCCTGGACGCCTTCGCTGACGCCTGCGTCGCCTACGGCATCCCCCGCACCAACGACTTCAACCAGGGCAATAACGAGGGCGTCGGCTATTTCCAGGTCAACCAGCGCTCGGGCTGGCGCTGGAACACGGCCAGCGCCTTCCTGAAGCCGGTTAAGAGCCGGGCCAACCTGCAGGTCATGACCGGCGCGCAGGCGGACAAGGTGCTGTTCGAAGGCAACCGCGCCACCGGCATCGCCTTCACCAAGGACGGCCAGCCGCACCAGGTCTCCGCCAATGCGGAGGTTATCCTGGCCGCCGGCGCCATCGGCTCGCCCCACCTGCTCCAGGTCTCCGGCGTCGGCCCGGGGGCGGTCTTGCAGGAGCACGGCGTCACTGTCCAACACGACATCCCCGGCATAGGCGAGAACCTGCAGGACCATCTGCAATTGCGCTGTGCCTACAAGGTGCAGGGCGTCAAGACCCTGAACCAGTCCTCCATCGGCCTCGTCAACAAGGCGAAGATCGGCCTTGAATACCTGCTGACCCGCCGCGGGCCGATGTCCATGGCCCCCAGCCAGCTGGGCGTGTTCACCAAGTC
>JAYPXD010000353.1:0-3206 GCA_038135395.1 Alphaproteobacteria bacterium
ATTCTGAATGGGCCGGACTGAGGTCGTTCCACTCCGGGTTGACGCTCTCGATTAACGCCTCCTTCCACGCCCTGCGCCAGCGCTTAAGGCGATGCTCACGGACCTGAGCATCTGCAAGATCCTCATGCTCCTCAGCATAGACGAGACGGTGGATGCTGTATCTCTGTGTGTGGGAGGAGTGGCGCCCGCAACGATGTTGGTACAATCGTTGCGACAGGTCTCGCGTCATGCCGATGTAAATCGCACCGCCCTTCTTGTGCGCCAGTATATATACCCAATAGGACATGGCACAATTTTCCGAGATTATAGAATTCGTAATTCTCTGAATAATTCTTAAAAAATACTTAATACTTTCTTAATTGACACGGCTCACGATCCCCGGAGCGTGCGGAGCGCGCATCCGGGGCCGGTGTCATCCTTCGAAAACCTCCCCGCCCTTGTTCGCGAGATCGACCGATCCCGGCTCACCGCTCCGCGGCGGCCGGGAAACTCTACGGCTCGCCGCTCCGCGGCGCCCGCAACACATCACGCCGGCGCGAACACGTCCTCGTGTTTTTCGGCAAAGTCAGCACTAATACCGGCCGGCGTGATCGGTCGGGTGAACGCCTCGTCTGTCTGCAGCGTCGGTACGCATTTCTGTGCAAACAGGCGCAGGTTCTGCTCCGCCCGCTCGTGCGGCATGCCGCCGAAGGAGTATTCGCCGACCAAATGCTCGGTGCCGGTCAGGCGGCGGAGTTCGGCGATCTGTTCCAGGCAATCCTTCGGCGTGCCGACAACCTGAATCGAGACGTAGAACTCGTTGGCTTTCTTCCGGAAGCCTGGGTCCTTCATCTTAGTGTAGGTCTTGGCCATCTTGCCATAGCTCTCATAGCCCTTCACGTTCGCCAGGCCACCGTCCGAGAACTTGTAGTGGGCTTCGATCGAGTCCCACTTGTTGCCCAGATACTGCTGGCCCAACTCAATCGCCTCGTCGCGGCTTTCGGCGCAGGCGATGTTGGTGGAGATGATCGGCGGGCGCGGCTTGTGGCCAGCCTTCATCGTCATTTCATGGAACTTGATCACGTCTTCCGCACACTTTGCCCACTCGTTCTGCATGATCACCAGCATGCCGAGGCCCATGCCGGCGATCACCTCCGCCGATTCCGGGCTGACCGAGGAGGCATAGAAGCGCTCTTCCGGGCGGGAGATCGGGCGCGGGCGGATCGACATTTTCGGGATCTTGAAGAATTCGCCGTCGTGGGAGAATTCCTCCTCGCGCAGCGCCTTCACCACCACCTGGGCGGCCTCGACAAAGCGGGGCCGTGCCTCGCCCATATCGACGCGGAAGCCGTCATACTCGGTACGGCCTGCGCCGCGGCCAAAGCCAAACAGGCAACGCCCGCCGCACATGATGTCGAGCTGAGCGATCATCTCTGCCACCCGCACCGGGTCGTGCCACGGCAGCACGATCACGGCGGTTCCCAGCTTCACACGCTTGGTGCGGCCGGCGAAATAGGCCAGCAGTTGCGTTGGCTGCGGGCTCATGGAATAGCCGGTGAAGTGGTGCTCCAGCGCGAAGATCGAGTCGAGGCCCAACGGCTCCGCCAGGTCGCCCATCGCCATGTGGTCGCGCATCACGGCGGCGTCGGAGCGCCCTTGCTGTTGCAGAATGTTGAGGGAAATGCCGACTTCCATGGGAATGGCTCCTTAATTGGCGTTATCCTTAAGGACTATGATGCGCGCCAACACAGGGAGGGGCAAGGACGGAGTGTCTCGATCAGCAGGCGCTGGGATGCCGCCATGCCCGTTTCGCCTCGTCTTCGCCCAGGCTGAAATCCAGCGTGTAGAGCCCGGCGACTGCCCCTTCCGCCGCGCCGTGACCGTACAATCCATCCCGGCCCAACACCTCGGCGCGCGCCTGTTCGACGGCGGACCTGTCATAGCCTTCGACAAGCAACACCCAGTCGGCGACGGCGTCCGGCGCGCCGCGCAGCGCCTTTTCCTCGGTCGGGGTGTTGCTGACGCCCTGGTCGCCGATCAGCAGATGCGCCGCACAAAGCCCGGCCCGCCCGGCAAGAGCCGGCAAGAATTCCTCTGAGAGCCAGGCTTGCAACGCCTGCGCTTGCCCCGGTCGTGGCGACAGTTGAACGGTCAGCAGATAGCCGCCCAGCCCCAGGCCATGGCTGGATGCAACCGAGCACATGGTTCTGTTCATGCCGTCGAACCGTTGCAGGTTCCGCGTCGTCCAGGGGGTCGGGTCGTTCAGCCGCTCAAGATATGGCGGCGAATTCAGCGTTGTAACCTGCTCGACATGATAGATTACGCAAGTTCGCGGGCTGCCGGTCAACGAACGGTAGCGGCAACCGCGAAGAAAGCCAGGAATCGCGACACGCTCGATCATGTGTTCGTGCGTGTGCCAATGGTCGTGATCGGCATCGCTGCCGGGCTTCAGGTCGTACCAGCCGACAAAGCAGCCATTACCGGGAAGAGCCATATCAGGGCCTCTCGCTGGACAGAAAACTTGGCGCGACCGTCCCACACCGCACAAAATCGGGCAAGGGCGATTGCGGGCGATGGGCAGACATCGCTGGTTCAGCTAACGTCCAGGACAAACCATTCTGATAATGCAAAGGAAACCTGCCCATGTCCCGACTGTTCGGCGATCTTACCCAGATCGGCATCGTCGTCCGCGACGTCGAAGCCGCCATGAAGCATTGGTCCGAGGTTTGTGGCGTCGGCCCCTGGTTCTATGCCGACAAGCTGCCGGTGACCGAGTTCACCTACCGGGGCCAGCGCTATGACGATATCCACCTTTCGATCGCGCTCGGCAATTCCGGCGATGTGCAGTTGGAGTTGATCCAACAGCGGTGCGACACGCCCAGCATGTACCGCGATTTCCTGGCCAAGGGTTATGAAGGCATGCAGCATTGGTCCAGTTGGCCCGAGGACTACGACGCCAAACTGGAGCGCGCCCTGGCCAATGGCTATGAGATCGGCCAGCATGGCGACAGCGCCCGCGGGCGGTTCGTGTACCTGTGGAACGAAGGCCACCCCGGCACCGTCATCGAGATGGCGCACATGACGCCCGACCGCCGCCGCATCTTCGACGCCGTGCGCCACGCCGCCGTCGGCTGGGACGGCCGCAATCCGGTGCGGGAAAACTGGCCGAGCTAGAGCGACTTTGCCTTGGCAATGACGTCCTCGCCAAAACGGGCGAGGTTTTCCTC
>JAYPXD010000354.1:0-3203 GCA_038135395.1 Alphaproteobacteria bacterium
CCGCCGGCGTCCTGCCGCGGTTGCCCAGCGGGGGTGTGCTCGCCTCGACCACGGCATAGACCTCGGGCGTCAGGTCTCGGTTCAACACGCTGGCGTCGCCGCGACCGCCGCGGCTACCGGTCGGCGGCGGCTCACCTTGCACGTACTTGCCTGTTAGCGCGCCGCGCGCCAACGGCGAGAACGCAGCAACGCCGATGTCATAGTACTCGCACGCCGGCAGGTGATCGTTCTCCGGCTGGCGCATGGCCAGGTTGTACATCGGTTGGCTCACGACCGGACGCGCGACGCCCAGTTGATCGCAAAGCCGCATAATCTCGCCGATCTCCCAGCCGTGATGGTTGGAAAAGCCCCAATACGTCGCCTTGCCGCTGCGGACCACGTCGCCCATGGCCGCGACGCTTTCGGCCAGCGGCGTGTCGCGGTCGCGATGGTGCATATAGTAGATATCGACATAGTCGGTTTGCAGCCGCTTCAGGCTGGCGTCGATCGCCTCCATGATCCATTTGCGCGACAAGCCGCGCTTGCGATGCGGCGGGCCGTCCTGCTGACCGACCTTGGTCGCCAACACCCACTCGGCCCGATCCTGCTTCAGCAGCTTGCCGAGCATGGCTTCCGCCTTGCCGCCGGAATAGGCGTCGGCGGTGTCGATGAAATTGACTTTGTGCTCCCGCGCCAGGTCCAGCACCTGCACCGCGGTCGCCTCGTCCATGCCGTCGGCAAAGTCCATCGTGCCCAGGCACAGGGTCGAAACCCTGAGGCCGCTGTTGCCCAAGTATCTGTAGTCCACCACGATTATCCCTTCGCCTGCCCGCGGATCACGGCGACCTTACTAGTCCATCAGGCTCGGCAGGTATAGCACGATATCCGGAAACACCATGAGCAAGACGATCACGATCAAATCCGACACCAGGAACCACATAATCCCCCGGAAAATGGTAGAGGTCGTGGTCAGGTCGCCGACCACGCCCTTGATCACGAACACGTTCAGGCCGATGGGCGGCGTGATCATGCCGATTTCCAGGAACTTGGTCAGCAGCACGCCGAACCAGACCAGGCTGAAGCCGGTCGAATCGATGATCGGCAGCAGGATAGGCAAGGTCAGCAACATGGCGCCGATCGGCTCCAAAAACATGCCCAACACCAGATAGACGGCAGAGATGCCAACCAACAACAGGATCTCGTGCGCACCGATCGCCACCACCAGGTCCGACAGGTAATCGCCCGCGCCGCTGAAGGCCAGGAACCGGGTCAACATGCTGGCACCGATAGCGATGATGAAGAGCGATGCAGAGGTCAGCAACGTCTCGAGCAATGCATTCCGGAAATTCTGCCAGGTCAGCGACCGCTTGATCGCAGCGACCACCAGCGACAGGAACGCGCCGACAGCGCCCGCCTCAGTGGGGGTAAAGAGACCGGCAAACAGGCCGCCGAATACGCCGGCCATCACCAACAACACCGGCCAGGTTTCGGCCAGGGCCGCCACCTTCTCGTTAAACGGTACGTGCTCGGTCAGTTTCGGCGCCAGTTCGGGATTGATCGACGCGCGAATCATGATGACCGCGACATAGCCGAACGCCGTCAGCAGGCCCGCGCCAACGCCGCCGAGGAACAGATGGCTGATCGGAACTTCGGCAATAATGCCGTAAAGAATCATCAGAATACTGGGCGGGATCAGCGCACCGATGGTGCCGGCAGCAGCCACGGTTCCGGTGGCAAGCGACACGTCATAGCGGTAGCGCATCATCTCTGGCACCGCGATCCGGCCCATCGCCGCCGCGCATGCAACCGACGAGCCTGTCACCGCAGCAAAGCCGGCAGCGCCGAACACCGCGGCAATCGCCAATCCGCCCGGCAAGCCTGACAGCCACACCCTGGCGGCATCGAACAGGCCTTTGGTCAATCCCGCGTGAAAGCAGAAAAAGCCCATCAGCAGGAACATCGGCACAGAACTCAATTGCCAGGTCGCGGCAAAGGAATACGGGATCACGCCCAGGACGCCCCAGGCGGCGCGTTCGCCAACAATCGCCATGATGCCGAAGAATGAGACACCGATCAGGCTTACGCCAATCGGCACGCGAAGCGCGATCAGCGTGACCAGCGTGGCAATGCCGATAAAGCCGATTTGAACGTCGGAAAGACTTTCCATAACCCTGCTCTCCTACGCTTGGCCGGCTTCGGTCGATGCCGCGACTTCAGCGGCTTTTTGCATGGTCGGCACCTCGCCCATCCCGCTCCTAGCGCCGGTCAGGTAGAGGATAAATCGATAGGTCAGCACCAGCACCATCAGCCCACAACCCAGGGGCAACAAGTAATAGGATGGCCAGGTCAACAGCTTGGTGCTTTGCTCCATAATGAACGTGCCATTGCCGTGCGCCCGATCCGCCTCCCACCACATGCGGTAGGTCAGCAGGCTGTAAATCAGGATCGAGAGGAGATAGCTCCAGGAATAAAGGTGGTACTGCACCCGGTGCGGGAACATCTCGGTCAGCACTTCCACCGTAATATGGCTGTTGCGGGTCTCGGCATAGGCAATCGGCAAGAAGGCGATCACCACCATGTAGTAGTTTGAGACCAAAGCAATCGTCGCCGGTATCGGCTCGTTCAGCAGAAATTTTCCAACAACGTCGATCGTTATGTGCAGCATCATCAGAGCGACGGCGATCAGTCCGACGATCAGGGTTCCGTCGACGCTTTTGGCAAGAAGGCGGCCGATTACGAACATCTTTTTTGATCCTCAGGCCGCGCGACTGGTCCATCGCCATGGTGTCCATGGCTCCAGCGCTTGACCAAGCAAAACAGCTTTCGGGTGCAAAGGTTATCGTGATACGGGAACCGGCACGTTGGCCAAATCATTGAACGGCCATCGGTCCAGTTCCCGTTCCTGTCTTTCCGGCTTATTTCATGCCAAATTTAGCCGGATCGATCTTGGAGAAAATATGATCCCAATAAATCTTGGCCAGGGCCTCGGGATCATTCGCCACGTCCTTGGTTAATTCTTTCCACTTTTCGACCAATTCTGTGATCTTAGCAATTTTTGCCTCAACATTGGTCAGGCCGTAATCTTTCTTTGCCTGTTCCGCAATGATTTGGATATCGCCTTTCACAAACTCGTTCGACTTGTCCATAATTTCCTTGCCAGGCTCGATCACCTCCACACCCTTGGAGGGTGAGGCGTCCAGGTTCTTCTTGGCGTCGGAATAGTA
>JAYPXD010000355.1:0-3185 GCA_038135395.1 Alphaproteobacteria bacterium
ATGTAACGATAGTTCAGATATCGCAACCCGATTATTCCAAGAAATCGGCCACTATTTAAGCGTGCCTGCTCGGCAGATACCATGCCGCTTGTCAGATACTCTGCCGCTTGTATCGCCGTATGATTTCGTCAGGTGGTCCGGTGCAGTTTTCATAACGTGAAGCACTGATGGCGGATATTCCCCATCGCCGGAATCAATTCACTTTTTGTTGCGCCACGCCACGATGGCGGGCCAAATCAGACTGATAGCCGCCAGCCCGAAGAAAATGCAGACGATCGGGCTTTCGACCATCCGCCACCATTGGTGGTCCATCAGAACCATTGACTGGCTGAGCGTTTCCTCTAGCATCTTGCCAAGGATCAGCCCCATGACCAACGGCGCTGCACCGAAGCCGTGCCGGCGCATGATGAAACCGACGATCCCCGCCACCAGCATCACCCAAACATCAAAGAACGAGGCGCTGAGCGAATAAGCGCCGATCATCGAAAACCCAAACACCATAGGCCAAAGGAAGGTGCGGGGAATCAGGGTAATGCGGGCAAATACCTTCGCGCCCAGCAAGCCAACAGCCAGAAAAGCGACGTTGGCGACGGCCATCGCACCGAAGATGGCATAGACGAACTGTGGCGTCTCCTGCACGAGGTATGGCCCGGGACGCATGCCATGTGTAATCAACGCCGCCAGAATAAGTGCGGTCGTGCCGCTGCCGGGAATACCCAGCGCCAGGGTCGGCACCATGGCGCCGCCGGTGGCGGCGTTGTTGGCTGCCTCCGGACCTGCAATGCCTTCCGGCACGCCCGTGCCAAACAAATTCTTGCGCTTGGACCAGCGCTTCGCCTCGTTATAGCCGATGATGGCGGCGACGGTGCTGCCCTCAGCCGGCAAAATGCCGATGAAAGTGCCGATCCCGCTGGACCGCAAGATGGTCGGCATGATTTCGCGCAGGTCGCAACGGCTCGGCAGGCGGACGACGACGGAGGTGATGCGCTCCATCACTTTGTCGGCGGTCTGGCTCTGTTGCAGCATCTCGGATACCGCAAACAGCCCGATGAGCACCGGCACAAACTCGATTCCTTCGGTCAGTTCCGGAATGTCGAACGTAAATCGCTCTATCCCGGTGGAAAGGTGTGTGCCGATCGTGCTGATGAACACGCCGATGCCGCCGGCAATCAGGTTGCGCAAAGCCGAACGGCCACTAATCGAGGCCAGCATGGAAAGCGCAAATACGGTCAGCGCAAAATATTCCTGCGGCCGGAACGAGACCGCGATCTTGGCCAGCAGCGGCGTCGCCACGATGAAAACCACCAGTGACAGCACCCCCCCGATAACGCTGGAGAATGCCGCAATTCCCAAGGCCCGGCCCGCCTCGCCCTTTTGCGCCATCGGATAGCCGTCGAAAGCCGTCGCGACAGCCGGCGGCGCGCCGGGCGCATTGATCAGAATGGCCGTGATTGAACCACCGAACGTTCCGGCGCAATACAACGCCGCCATCATGCAGATCGCCGAGATAGGTTCCAGGGTCACGGTAAACGGCAGCAACAGCGCGATTGCCAGTGGCGACGACAGGCCAGGCAGCGCACCGACGATCACGCCGATCAGCACGCCCATCATCACCAGGCCGATATTGTAGAGACTGAAGGCAAGGCCAAGACCTTCGATTACGGGATCCATAAGCGGGGCCGCCTTCTGCTACTGGAAGCTCAGACCAAATATGCCTGGCTGGAAATAGATCTTGAACACCTGGGTAAACACCAGCGCCACGGCGGTGGGGAAGCCCAGTCCGAAGCCCACCATCATCAGCCATCGCCGCTCGCCCCATAGCGCCGGCAGCACGCAACAGGCCGCCATCAGCGTCAAATAGGTGCCAAGGTGCTCGGCAACGGCAACAATCAGCAATGCGACAACCATGGTGACGTAGGCGATGGGCTGGACAGTATCCTTGCGGTCCTCATCCAGGCCACTGTCGCCGGATCGCGCAGCGCGCCAAGCGTGCTCGAACGGTATCAGCACCGCCAAAATTGCAATAACCCACAACAGCAGCCGTGGAAAAAATTCCGGCGTGACGCCACCATCGAACAAGGCGGACACTTCCTCGAACGTCATGCTGACATAGAAGAAAAATCCGACCAAAGCCAGAATCACCAAGCTCAGCACCAGATCCGATGGATGGACCCAGCGCCGAGCGCGTCCGGCGGAAGAACTGGAGGGCCGTGCCATTGCGGCGGACCTACTTGATCAGGCCAAGCTCGACCATCGCGGCGCGGGCGTTGGCGTAGTCCTCCTTCAGCTGTTTGTCCCAGACCTTCCACCCCGCAACGCTGGTCTTGGGGTCAAGACCCGACGAACGCAGGTAGTCGGCGAACACCTTGTGATTCATCGCCTTGACCAACGCATCCGAGAGTTTCTGGATAATCGGCTCTGGCGTGCCAGCCTTTACGGCATAGCCACGGGTGGTGGAGGTTTTGACATTGAAGCCCAGTTCGACCGTCGTCGGCACGTCCGGGAAGTCGGTCAGCCGTTGCTCCGCCATCACCACCAACGGACGGAATGTGCCGTCCTGGACCTGGCTCAGCGCCTCGGAAACGTTGGGCAGGGTTGCGTCGATCGCACCGCTCATCAACGCCTGTACCATTTGCGCGCCACTGCCAAACGGCACGGCCTTAACCTTGATGCCCGCAGCCTTGGCGAATTGCAGCAACCCGATATGCTCGGTCGAGCCGATATCGCCGACGCCCCAATTCAGGGGGTTTTCCTTCGATGCGGCGATCAGGTCCGCCAGTGTCTTGAACTTGCTGTCTTTCTGCACCGTGATGAATGTTGGGTCGTCCATAGCGCGGGCGACACCGACCATCTCGTCAATCTTCATGCCGCCTTTGCCGCGGGCGATGGTGTAGAGGTGCGACTGGGTCAACGCCATTAGCGTATAGCCATCGGCCGGACGGCCCAGGACGTATTCTTGCGCGGCCGCGCCGCTGCCGCCGCGCTTGGACACCACGACCATGTCGGTACCCAATTCCTTGCGCGAGCGGATCATCATCATCCGCGCAGTGGTATCGGTGCCGCCGCCATACTTCGCATGAATGACAACTTCAATCGTCTTGTCGCCGGGGAATTCATCGGCTGCTACTGCCGGGGCCACCAACGCGGCCGAAAGAGCTAGTCCACCTAGAAACGCTTTCCACATG
>JAYPXD010000356.1:0-2767 GCA_038135395.1 Alphaproteobacteria bacterium
GGCCAGGGCGGTCCGGTTTCTGTGAGCCGGTGTAGGTTTGGCGCATGCAAATCAGTACTTCTTTGGGTGGGCGAAAACGCGCGTTTGGCCAGACGAACCTCAATCTGGTTTGAGATCAGGCAAACATGGCGGTACGCGGCAGTGGAAGGCACCTTAACGGGTTTAAACCGTTGCGGCAGCGGTTCAATTTGATTGGGCGTCGCTCTAGCGGCCCCATGGCGCATTCGGCTCGGGGTGGGCAGGCGATACCCTTCCAGTTCGTTGACCTCCAAGGCAGAAGGCTAGACCCATGTCCGGCATTACCATTCCCGCTACCGGCAGAGGCCCCGACAACGCGCCTGGAAAAGCCCGATTGCGTCGCCCGATTGTCGAGATGCCTCCGCACCTGAGTGGCGAGGTCGCCAGACTTGGCATCGGGAAAAAGGGCATTATTCCGCTTTGGTATGGCGAAAGCGATGTTGCGACGCCGGCGTTTATTGCCGATGCCGCCTATGCTGCCATGCAGGCTGGAGAGACCTTTTATACCCACAAGCTGGGGCTGCCGGACTTGCGTGCGGCGTTAGGCGTGTATCTGTCGGGACTGTATCAGAAGCAAATCGCGGCGGAGCGGGTGTCGGTCACCTCGTCCGGCATGAATGCGATCATGTTGGCGTTGATGGCGATATTGGATGCGGGCGACAACATGGTCCTCGTCGACCCTGTTTGGCCGAATTGCGAGCAGTCGGCTTTGGCCATGGGGGCGTCGGTCACCCGAGTCTCGCTGGAGCAGCAGAACGGCGTCTGGCAGTTGGATACGCAGAAGTTGTTGGATTTGTGTGGCGAGAGAACCCGGGCCATCTTTATCAACTCACCCGGCAATCCGACTGGCTGGATGATGGAGCGGGAACAGCAGCAGGAGATCTTAGATTTCGCTCGCGAGAACGGTATTTGGATCATCGCTGACGAGGTCTACAGCCGGTTGGTCTATGACCGGCCCGTGGCGCCGTCCTTCCTGGACATTGCCGGATCCGACGACCCGGTGATCGGAATCAACAGTTTTTCCAAGGCGTGGGCGATGACGGGTTGGCGCATGGGGTGGATGGTGACGCCGCTCTGGGTCACCGACTCGCTGTTCAGCATGATTGAATACCACACGGCTTGTGTCCCCCCGTTCATTCAGAAGGCCGGCATTGCCGCGGTGACGGAAGGGGAATGGTTCGTGCGCGAAATGGTGGAGCGTTGCCGTGCCGGGCGCGAGGCCGTCGTGCCGGCGCTTCAGGCCATGGATCGCGTGCACATCGACCCACCTCGCGCTGCATTCTATGCGTTTTGTAAGGTGGATGGGATGGAGGATAGCCTGACCTTTGCTAAGGAGATGTTCCTGAAGACCAAGGTTGGTGTCGCACCTGGCAGCAGTTTCGGTCCTGGTGGCGAGGGGTGGCTGCGGCTTTGCTTTGCCCAGGACCCGAAGACGTTGGCCTTAGCGATGGAGCGGATGGCGGAATACCTGCAAAAGAACTAGGCTATTTGGAGTAAGCTAAAAGGCTTAATACCACACAAAGATTGCAACCTTTGCGCTTTGGAACGCCGATGCCGCGGAGCGTTGCGAAAACGTTCCAGATCATCCTATGCCAGTTTGCGCCGCTTCGACGAAATGGTGCGAGAGTTGAAGCCGCCCCAGGAAAGCTCGCCGCACAGGCGGGCGTACTCAATCTTCGGACAACGGTTCATCACGACTTGGAGGCCAGCCGCTTCGGCCCGGGCTGCGGCGGCGTCATTGCGAACCGTGAGTTGCATCCAGACGGATTTCGCGCCATGCGCGACGGCCTCGTCCGCAATCGCGCCGGCGGCCTCCGAGGCGCGGAATATATCGACCATGTCCACGGTTACCGGCAGGTCGGCGAGGCTGGCATAGACCGGCTCGTCCAGAATGACCTCGCCTGCGGCGCGCGGGTTGACCGGATAGACCTTGTAGCCCTTCACCTGCAGGTACTTCATCACGAAATAGCTGGGGCGGTTCCAGTTCGGCGACGCGCCGACCATGGCGATGGTCTTGGCGCCGTCCAGCACCCCTTTGAGATAGGCGTCGTCGTATTGGTCGTGGTTCATACGGGAAGGTCCATCCAGGTCGGAACGGTCATTCCCCAACCTAGCACAGGATGAAAGCGGTTGCGACGCCTATGCCTGCGAGGTCCCTTGTTGCCCGTGGGCAATCGCGCTAGAGAGTGCCCTAGCAACGGTTCCCGCAAGGGACGCAAAAGGGAACAAGGGACGGATGCCTTTCCGCATGGAATTGCGCACGTAAGCCTTGGCTGCCCCCGCAACTGTTAGCGGCGAGCGCTCGCCAGCTATGGCCACTGGGAAACTGGGAAGGCCGGCCGAGCGCCCTGACCCGTGAGCCAGGAGACCTGCCGTCGCGAGCGTCACCTTTCCCCTGGCCGGGGTGCGCCAGAGGAGCGGACACCCGTTTGCGGTGACGCGGGGAGTTGCGTCGCGCGAGCGGAAGCCAAATGTTCCGGCCTCATCCGATCGTTCGTCGTGGCTTCGCGCCATGGTGCTTGGCGGAACCTCCGTCCTGCGCCAGTCGTTCACGTCTGACTCGCGTTCGGGTGTTGCCATGATCTTTCGAAAGTCCTTGCCGCTTTTCCTTGCGCCGGCGCTGGCCGTCGGTGCCGTCGCCTCTGCCGCTGCAGACTCGACGACGAAGCGGACCAATCTGTCGCCTTTGGAAATGGCAGCCGCCGTGAAAGCGGACATCACGGAACGGCAGTTCCTCGTCACGGGACAG
>JAYPXD010000356.1:2777-3161 GCA_038135395.1 Alphaproteobacteria bacterium
TCGCCTCAGCCGCTGCCGAAGCGCCGGTGCTGTTGCCGACCCTGGTTATCTCTGCCAGCGCTACGCCCGTCGCCGCCAGAGAGGTCGGCAGCGCCGTTACGGTTATAACGGCGGAGCAGATCGAACAGCAGCAGGTGACCAGCCTTGCCGACGCCTTGCGCCAGGCGCCGGGCGTGGCGCTCAGCCGGTCGGGTCCGCTTGGCAGCCAGACGCAGGTGCGGCTGCGCGGAGCGGAAGCGAACCATACCCTGGTCCTGATCAACGGCATCGAGTTGAACGACCCCAGCGGTGCGTCGGAGTATGACTTCGGCAATATGCTGGCGAGCGATGTGGAGCGGATCGAAATCCTGCGCGGCCCGCAAAGCGCCCTCTATGGCAGTGAGG
>JAYPXD010000357.1:0-3080 GCA_038135395.1 Alphaproteobacteria bacterium
TGGACCACTTTCAGGGGGCTACTCCAGGCATTTTCCCCCTTGAATCAGGGTTCTCTCACCCCGCTCACTTAAATTTTTCTGAGAGCGTTGGATTTTCTTCATGTCTTGAATCAAAAATCTGATCCATCCTCGCGATCGGGCCGTATCCAGCTTGCTATCACGTAAGCGAGGCTGAAAATGCTGAAGACGACCATAGCAATACTAGCAAGCGCTGCGATCGCGGCACCGGCCCTAGCCACTGACGTGTCGATCGAGATGCTGAACAAGCACCCCGACAGCAAGGAGCGAAACGTGTTCTTTCCGGCGGTCGTTGAAATCCAGCCAGGGGACGCTGTGACCTGGCTCTCTGTCGACAAAGGTCATAATGAGGAGTTCGTGCGTGGAGCGGTCCCGGACGAAGTCGCGCCATTCCGATCGAAACTCAACATGGACGTCACCTACACATTCGAAAAGCCCGGCATGTACGTCTACAAGTGCACGCCTCACTATGGCCTTGGCATGGTAGGCATCATCATCGTCGCTAACGACCCAGAAAATCTCGAAGCCGTGAAGAGTAAACGTTATCCAGGTAAAGCGCGACAACGATTGAAGCAGTTGTTCGAAAAACTCGGCTGAATTTCTGAAACGGCCGTTTGCTTGCTTGCGCCCGCAGATGACCGGCAACCAACACCGCCCCGACCGTAAAGCCCACCAATCCCAGCTACACGATGGAGAATACGATGTTAGAATGGTACCGCGTTGTAATGAACTCCAACCTCAATCCCTTGCGCAAGTTGCAGCCGGCATTTCGCTTCCAGGTAATGACTTTGCTGAGCGTCATGTGGACCACAATTTTTTGCATGGGCGCCGGAGCTTGGTTTTATTTCGGCGAACTGATTGTTCTGCATTTGCTGCTCGCGGCTGGCACGCTGATCACCGGCGCGACGTTCGGTGCCGCAGAGGCCGGTGTACTGCAACGTGCGACCTACCGTGATTATCCGGCGACCGACGGTACGGCCCGCTATGATGACGTGTGGGGTGCGTAAACACCGGATCGTTTATTCGACGATATTGTCGATTGCCTCCGGCCGCCGTTCTGCCGCAGGCACCGGATTCTGTGCTCCGACCAAGTATGTAATGTTTCCAGACGCATCATATAGCGGTCGGATGCGCAGACGGTTCCAAAAACGAGCGCCGTTTTTCCGGTAGTTCAGGATGTCGATGGTGATTGGCGTCTGAGCGCGGATTGCCGCCCGAATGGCTTCGACGGCTTCCTGCGACGTGTCCGGCCCCTGCAAAAATCGACAGTTTCGGCCCAACGCTTCATCCGGCGAATAGCCCGTCTGGTGCTCAAACTCCTCGCTGATGAAAATCATAGGATTGTCGGGCAAAGACGGGTCCGTGATCACAACGCTTTGGCCGATTTCATCGACTGTAAGGAAAGACGCCTTTGATATGTCTCCGTAGCCGTTTCCCATTGGCATGGTCCTTTAGCTCGTTCAAGCTGCAAGACTGTCCTGCGAGCCGCCCTTTGGTATCGCGGCCCTGCCTGATAGGTCAATCCTTTCGGCAAACCTCCATGTTTTGGAATGGAGATGGACAATAGATCCGCCCATGAGCCTTTCAGGTTCCGCTCCATCACGTCATCACATTAACCCGGAGCAAATTTCATGGCCCAATCTGACATCACGTTGATTCATAATTCAATGATTCCCAATGCCGGTGGGATCATTGTCTCTAGCATTGATAGATGATGCGGCAAGTATGATGAGCGGTAACCGGGAAACGCGTTTGTGTGTGGTCTTGGACGACCAGCTGAGTTTGTCGTCGCCATCGATCCGGTCATTCGATCTTGCATCCGATACGCTGTTCATGGCGGAAGTGATGGACGAGGCCACCTATATTCGGCATCACAGGAAGAAGGTCGCCCTCATATTCTCAGCCATGCGCCACTTCGCTGCCGAACGTGAAGCCGCTGGGTGGACGGTGGACTATGTCCGCCTCGACGCCCCCGCGAACACAAATTTGCTGATCTCTGAAATCGAAAGGGCGGCGTCGCGCAACGCAAGCGACGCGATCATGATCACGATGCCCGGTGAATGGCGCTTGCTTCAGGCATTTCGAGCGTGGATGCCGAACTGCGGCTACCCAGTCAAACTGTTAGAGGATGACCGCTTCCTATGCTCGCAAGGCGAATTTGAGCGTTGGGCTAACGGGCGCAAACAACTCCGCATGGAGTATTTTTACCGCGAGATGCGCCGTAAGACTGGGTTGTTGATGCAGGGCGACGTCCCGGTTGGAGGTCAGTGGAATTATGATGCTGCCAACCGGAAGCGGCCGCCCCAAGGCCTTTGTCCGGCACAACCGCTCGCATTTGCGCCCGACCAGATCACACAGGATGTCCTGAATCTGGTCGGCCAGCATTTTCCCGATCACCCGGGGCGCCTCGCGCCGTTTTGGTTCGCCGTCACTCGGGGCCAGGCTCTGCAAGCGCTTGAACAATTTGTCGAAGAGCGCCTGCCAGAATTCGGCGATTTTCAGGACGCGATGCTGAGCGATCAGCGCTTTCTGTTTCACAGCATCCTGTCGGTCTATCTGAATATCGGCTTGCTCGACCCCCTGGAGGTCTGCCAGCGAGTCGAGCATGCCTATAGCGACGGGGATGCGCCCCTGAATGCCGTCGAGGGTTTCATTCGGCAGGTCATCGGCTGGCGCGAATTTGTTCGCGGAATCTACTGGCTCCAAGGCCAGTCTTATGGGACCAAGAATTTCTTTGATCACCAGCATCCGTTGCCGGATTTCTATTGGACTGGCGAAACGGATATGGCCTGCCTGTCGGCCTGTATCGGTCAGACCCTGGACGAAGCCTATGCCCACCATATCCAGAGGCTGATGGTCACCGGCAACTTCGCGATGCTTGCTGGCATCCACCCTTTCGCCATCCATGAATGGTATCTCGCGGTTTATGCCGACGCCTTTGAATGGGTCGAACTGCCCAATACGCTCGGCATGAGCCAATTCGCCGACGGAGGGGTGCTGGCGTCGAAGCCTTACGCAGCAAGCGGCAACTATATCAACCGCATGTCCGACTATTGCCGCCA
>JAYPXD010000358.1:0-3009 GCA_038135395.1 Alphaproteobacteria bacterium
AAGCGATGGCGCTGGCTCAGAAAATCGCGGCAAAGTCCCGTCTGGTGGTCAGCCTGGGCAAGGAAGCTTTCTATCGCCAAACCGAGATGAATATCGCCGACGCCTATACGTATTCCGCCGAAGTCATGACGCATAACATGCTGAAGGATGATGCAGCGGAAGGCCTGGCAGCGTTCCTTGGCAAACGCCAGCCGCAGTGGACCAACAGCTAGGTCGCAAACAGGCGTCAGGCCAGCATATCCCGCGCGATCACCACCTGCATAATCTGGCTGGTGCCTTCGAACAGGCGTAGCAGGCGGGCGTCGCGGAACAGGCGCTCGACGGCATAGTCGCGCATGTAGCCATAACCGCCGTGGATCTGCACCGCCCGGTCGGCGATGCGCCAGCAGGCCTCCGTCGCAAACAGCTTGGCCGCGGCTGCCTCGCGGCGGACGTCGAAGCCGGCGTCGGCGCGCACGGCTGCGGCCTCGACCAGGGCGCGGGCGGCGAGGCGCTCGGCCTCGCTCTCGGCCCGCATGGCCTCGATGAGCTGGAACTGGGCCAGCGGCTCACCGAACTGCTGGCGCTCCTTGGCGTAGGCGGTGGCTTCCTCCACCAGGCGCGTGGCGAGACCGACTGCGACGGCGGCGATGTGGATGCGGCCGGCGTCCAGCGACTTCATGGCGGTGCGGAAGCCCTGGCCCTCGCGACCGCCGATGACGGCGTCGGCGGGAATGCGCGCATCCTCGAACACGACGTCGGCGACGGCGGCGCCCTTCTGGCCCATCTTCTGCCAGGGCGGCTGCACCTGGACCCCCGGCGTGCCGGCCTCGACCAGAAAGGCGGAGACGCCCTTGGCGCCTTTTGAGCCCGCCTCGCTGCGGGCCATGACGATGAACAGGCCTGCGTGCGGCGCATTTGAGATGAAGCGCTTGGTGCCGTTCAGCACCCACTCGTCGCCCTCCCGCCGGGCGGTGGCGCGTAGGCCGGCGGCGTCGGAGCCGCTGCCAGGCTCCGTCAGGCAGAAGGAGACGATGGTCTCGCCGCGGGCAATGCCCGGCAGGTAGCGCTGTTTCTGCTCCGCCGTGCCATCAATCATCAGCGCCTTGCCGCCGGCGCTGACCGTGGTGCCGATCAGCGAACGGAAGGAGGGGGACGCGCGGCAAAGCTCGAACACCACCGCCACCTCCTCAGCCAGCGACAGGCCGAGGCCGCCATATTCCGGCGGCACGGTCAGGCCGAATAGGCCGATGTCTCGGATCTGCTGCACCACAGCGGACGGGATTTCACCTTTGGCGTCGGTCTCTGCCTCCGCCGGAATCAGCACCTCGTCGACCAGCCGGCGCACGCCGGCAAGGATGAGGTCGAGGCTGTTTTGGTCGATCGCCATGCTCCCCCCCTCAGACCCCGCCCGGCTTGACCGCGGTCATCAGATAATTCACCAGCGCCGGACCGCGCGCCTGCCAGCCAGACAGCGGATGCAGGTTGAGGCCCGTGACATCGATGACGCGCAGCCCGCTCGCCCGGACCGGCGCCGCCAGTTCGGCGGGGCGGACGAACTTGCGCCAATCGTGGGTGCCGGGCGGGACCCAGCGCAACAAATATTCCGCGGCAATCTTGCCCAAAGCCAGCGAGGCCAGATTGCGGTTGAGAGTCGACAACACCAGGACGCCGCCCGGGCGGACCAGATCGGCTACGGTTTGCAAAAAGGCTTTGGGCGATACAACGTGCTCCACCACTTCCAGACACGTTACCAGGTCGAATACCTGGCCGGCCTCGGCAATCTCCTCAGCGCTGGCGACGCGATAGGTCAACGGCAGGCCCTGGCCCTTGGCGTGGTGCTTGGCTGCGATAATACTGTCCGCGACCAGGTCGATCCCCAGCACATCGGCTCCCATGTGCGCGATCGGCTCTGCGACGAGGCCGCCACCGCAACCGATATCCAACGCGCGCACCCCAGACAGCGGCTTGGGCCCGCTACGCGGCCGCAACTGGCGGGCCGCCTGACTGCGGATATAGTCCAGGCGCGCCGGATTGATCCGGTGCAGAGGCGCAAACGGGCCCTGGCGGTCCCACCAATGCTTTGCATGCTGGGCGAACTGGGCCAACTCGCCTGCGTCGGCGCTCTGCGACACGAAATCGGCGGGATTGTCCATGTTTATCATGCCAGTTTCCTTGAGAAGCGCGCGGCGGGGCAGTATGCTGATAGTTTACAAATCCGCACCATCGTCTCACATCAAGGACTTCGCAAGCCTGTGGCCCGCATTGTACAAAAATTCGGCGGCACGTCCGTCGCGGACCTTAACCGCATCCGCAATGCGGCAGAGCGGGTTAAACGTGCGGTGGATGCCGGCGACCAGGTAGCCGTAGTCGTGTCGGCCATGGCCGGCGAGACCAATCGGCTGGTCGATCTGGTCCGGCAAGCCAGCCCCCTTCACGACGCCCGCGAGTATGACGCAGTTGTTGCCAGTGGCGAACAAGTCACCAGCCGCCTGATGGCAATCGTCCTGCAAACCATGGGAATTCAGGCGCGCTCGTTCCAGGGCTGGCAGATACCGTTGAAGACGGACAACGCGCACAGCCGCGCCCGCATCCTGGAAATCGATACCACCCTGATGCGTCAGCGCATGGATGAAGGCGTAGTCGCGGTCTGCGCCGGCTTCCAGGGTGTCAGTAACGTGGGCCGTATCACAACGCTTGGGCGCGGCGGCTCAGATACCTCAGCAGTTGCACTTGCAGCGGCCCTCGAAGCGGATCGTTGCGACATCTTCACCGATGTGGATGGCGTATACACGTGCGACCCTCGCATCGTAACAAAGGCCCGCAAGCTCGACCGTATCACGTATGAAGAAATGCTGGAGATGGCATCATTGGGGGCCAAGGTGCTCCAAACCCGGTCTGTCGAACTGGCGATGAACCATCGCGTTCGAGTGCAAGTGCTGTCCAGCTTTGAAGATAAACCAGGCACCCTTGTGGTGGATGAGGACGAAATTATGGAACATGAGGTCGTCAGCGGCATCGCTTACAACC
>JAYPXD010000359.1:0-2985 GCA_038135395.1 Alphaproteobacteria bacterium
ACAATTATTAGGAATCCGTCGCTCTATCCACCTGAGCTACGGGGCCAATACGGGTGTTCTAATGCAAGTTTTTCCGCGCGCCAAGAGTCAGGCAAAATTTGGGTTAGGGCCGCCTGCGCCTGCGTGGTCTAGCATGTCTTCCGGCATGGTGAACTCACCCTCGCGGATGCGTTCCGGCAAGTCTTCAAAGACCTCTGCCGTCCAATCCTCGCCCCGGTCCGCGACTAGGTCAGTTACACCCATGTAAATAAGAACTTCGCTTAAAAGGTCTGCATCCACACCAGCTTCCATAGCCTTGTCCCAGGCGTCCAAGAACAAGTCGAGTGCGACTTTCTTCTGCCGATCTGTGCTCATTTGACTTTCGGCCATAGAACGCCCCCTTGTCGTTGGGCTAGTAGTACATGGGATATGGCGTCATCATTGGTTCGATTCGACAAACCAGTCACGGAAAAAATGAACAGCCCCCTTCCCGCCCCCATGCCAGACTGGTTCGCCGCGCGCGGGTGGACGCCGCATCCGCACCAGTTGGGATTGATGGAAGCCGCCGCTTTGCAGAAGAGCGCTCTGCTGGTTGCCCCCACCGGCGGCGGCAAGACTTTGGCCGGTTTCCTGCCGTCCCTGGTCGATCTGATACGGAATGCCGGCCATCCGGGGCTGCACACAATCTACATCTCGCCCCTGAAGGCCTTGGCCGTCGATATTCACCGCAACCTGCAACAACCGATCGCCGAAATGGCCCTTCAGATTACGGTCGAAACGCGCACCGGCGATACGCCGGCAAGCAAACGCGCCCGCCAGAAAGCGAATCCTCCACAGTTTTTGTTAACGACGCCTGAATCCTTTGCCCTTCTGCTGTCCTATCCCGAAGCGCCGGACCTGTTCCGCGGTGTGCAGGCCGTCGTTATCGACGAGCTGCATGCGCTGGCCGACAACAAGCGAGGCGATCTGTTGTCGCTCGGATTATCACGACTCCAGGCGCTGGCGCCGGATTTGCGCCGGGTCGGATTGTCGGCGACTGTGGCTGACCCGCCGGCTCTGATGCGATGGCTTTCGCCGAGCGCAGGCCGCAACAGCGACGATGTCAGCCTCGTCATCGGCCGCGGCGGGGTCAGGCCGAATGTCTCGATCATGCTGCCGGAAGAGCGCATGCCATGGTCGGGGCACATGGCGCTTTACGCCATCGAGCCGATCTATAGGGCCGTGAGTCAACACCGGACCAGTATCGTCTTCGTTAATACCCGCGCGCAAGCGGAGCTGATTTTTCAGGCGCTTTGGCAGATCAATGAGGCCAACCTGCCGATTGCCCTGCACCACGGCTCACTATCGGCGGAGCAACGCCGCAAGGTCGAGGCGGCGATGGCGCGCGGCGCATTGCGGGCCGTTGTCGCCACATCCTCCCTTGACCTGGGGATTGATTGGGGCAGCGTCGACCTGGTGCTGCAAGTCGGCGCGCCGAAGGGCGTATCGCGCCTGCTGCAACGCATCGGCCGCGCCAATCACCGCCTGAACGAGCCATCGAAGGCCATCCTTGTCCCGGCCAACCGGTTTGAGTTGCTGGAATGCCAGGCTGCGCTTGATGCGATCAACGCGGGGCAATTGGACGGCGCGCCGCCTCAGCCGGGCGGCCTCGACGTGTTGGCGCAGCACGTGGTCGGCATGGCATGCAGCGGCCCATTTCATCCCGACGACCTGTTCGAACAGGTATCGCGTGCAGGGCCTTATGCAGCGCTGAGCCGTCGAGACTTCGACGACGTCGTCCGCTTTGTCGCAACGGGCGGCTATGCGCTGGGGGAATACGAGCGTTATCGCCGCCTGAGACCCGCCGGCAACGGACGGCTCGGCATCGCCAATCAACGGTTTGCGCAGCGCTACCGCTTGAACATCGGCACCATTGTCGAGACCCCGACATTGAAGGTTCGGGTTGGCGGCCGCATCGTCGGCGAGGTTGAAGAGGTATTTGTCCAGGGGCTGGTTCCTGGCGACACGTTCATGTTTGCCGGACAGGTGCTGGAGTTTCTCGGCGTCCGAGAGATGATTGTGGCGACACGGCGCGCGACGGGCGATTCCCCCAAAGTTCCCGCATACGGCGGCGGCCGGTTGCCGCTGACCACGCATCTCGCTGAAGGCGTACGGTCAATCCTGGCCGCACAGGAACGATGGCGCGGCATGCCGCCCGACGTGATGGAATGGCTGAGAATGCAACGTTGGCGGTCCGAATTGCCGAAAACAGACGGTCTGCTGGTGGAGACCTTCCCGCGCGGCGGCCAGTACTACACCGTTGCGTATTGTTTCGAGGGCCGCAACGCCCATCAAACTTTGGGCATGCTGTTGACCCGACGGATGCAGCGCGCCGGTTTGGGACCGTTGGGATTCGTCGCAACAGACTATGTTATTGCTGTTTGGTCGCTGGCCGAACCGCGCGACCTGAACGCCTTGTTTGCCGAGGATATGCTGGGCGACGACCTGGAAGAATGGATGGCGGAAAGCTCGCTGCTGAAGCGAACTTTCCGAAATGTCGCGGTGATCGCCGGCTTGATTGAGCGGCGCCAGCCGGGGCAGGAGAAAACCCGCAAACAGGTGACCTTCAACGCCGACCTGATCTATGACGTCCTGCGCCGCCATGAACCCGACCACTTGCTATTGCGCGCCCCCCGGCGCGACGCCGCGCGCGGCCTGACGGATATCGGCCGTCTGGCGGAGTTGCTGGCGCGAACCCGCGGTAACATCACCTGGCGCCGCCTCGACCGGGTGTCGCCGCTGGCCGTGCCTGTGCTGTTGGAAGTCGGGCGTGAGAACGTCTACGATGGACAGACGCTCGATCACCTTCTGCGGGAGGTCGAAGAGACCGACACAGATGCCCTGATCGACGACGCCATGGCCGACGCCCTCAGTCAGTCCTCGTTGGATCTTTAATTCAGAGGAAGCCAGCAAAACGGCTTGGCTCCTTCGAAATCTGCGGGCCCTCGGCAGCGGCGGTCAACCCGT
>JAYPXD010000360.1:0-2944 GCA_038135395.1 Alphaproteobacteria bacterium
ACCTGGCTGGTCTCGACATTTCCAGCGACCACAGCGGCCGGATACTGCGGGTTCAGCATGCAGCCTTCCGGGATAATGATCTCCAGCGGCTTCAGCACGCCGTCGTTCAACGGAATGTCGTCCGCCACCAGGCAGCGGAACACATAAAGGACCGCCGCGCGCGCCACTGCGCTTGGCGCATTGAAGTTGCTGTGTTGCTGCGCTGCGGTTCCGGTAAAATCGATCTTGGCCGACCTTGTCTCGCGATCGACCGAAATGGCGACCAGCACATGACTGCCATCATCCAACTCGTACCGGAACGAACCGTCGCCCAACCGACCGATGACGCGGCGCACCTGCTCTTCGGCGTTGTCCTGGACATGGCGCATATAGGCCTGCACGACGTCGAGGCCGAACTGGTCGACCATGCCGCGCACCTCCTGGATGCCGCGTTCGCAGGCGGCGATCTGGGCGCGCAGGTCGGCGATATTCTGTGCGACGTTCCGGGTCGGATAGCGTCCGGACGCCAACAGGTCCGAGATTTCCTGCTCCAGCAGGCGGCCGCCGTCGACCAGCAGGAAGTCGTCGATCAGCACGCCTTCTTCTTCGATATGCGTCGAGTCCGGCGGCATAGAACCGGGCGTCTTGCCGCCGATGTCGGCATGATGACCGCGGCTGGCGACATAGAAAATCACCTCGCCTTTTTCAAACACTGGCGCAATGACAGTGATGTCGGGCAGGTGGGTGCCGCCATTGTAGGGCGCGTTCTGGGCGAAGAAGTCGCCCGCCTTCATCGTGCCTTTGCGGGTACGGATGATCGAGCGCACCGCCTGGCCCATGCTGCCCAAATGCACCGGCATATGCGGGGCGTTGGCGCAGAGGTAGCCGTCCGGATCGAAGATGGCGCAGGAAAAGTCCAGGCGTTCCTTGATATTCACCGAATAGGCGGTGTTTTCCAGCGCTGCGCCCATCTGCTCGGCAATGGACATGAACAGGTTGTTGAACAGTTCGAGCCGCACCGGATCGGCTTCGGTGCCGATGGCGTGCGCGCGCCGCAGCTCCTCAGTGCGGTCAAGAACCAGATGCAGCCGCTCGGTCATCCGCGCCCGCCAGCCGGGTTCCAGCACGGTGGTGCCGGTCGCCTCCAGGATAACCGCCGGCCCATCGACTGCAGTGCCCGGGGTGAGAGCATCGCGCTCGTAGAACGGCACATTCTGCCAGCGGCCGCCGGCCCAGACCGGCCGGCGCGAGACCGGTTTCGCTTCGGTGGGGTTGAGCGGATAGCGCGGTTCCTCCGCCACCTCCGTCTCGCCGATCACCTCGGCAACCGCGGTGGCGGCGACCAGGGCTTTGTCCGGCATGACGAAGCCGAACCGTTGCTTGTGCGCGGCCTCGAACGCCGCCCGCATCGCCGTGACGTCGGCCACAAAGGCAATTTCAATGGAGGAATCGGTGCCCTCATAACGGACGAGTAGCCGGTTTTCGGTGTGCACCTTCGCCGTGGGCAACCCTTGCGCCGCCATTTCGGCTTGACCCGCCTCGGCCAGGGCCGACAACGTCGCCTCAATGCCGGCAATGGCGGATGGCTCCAGCCGCGTTTCAACGCTCTGTTCGCGCACGACGCGCAGGTCGGCCAGCCCCATGCCGTAGGCGCTGAGAACGCCCGCGAACGGATGCAGGAAGATCGAGGTCATGCCCAACGCATCGGCAATGCGGCAGACATGCTGTCCGCCGGCGCCGCCGAACGCGCAAAGCGTATAGCGGGTGACGTCATAGCCGCGGCGCACGCTGATCTCGCGAATCGCGTTCGCCATGTTGTCGACGGCGATGGCGAGGAAGCCTTCTGCCACCTGCTCGGGCGTGCGGGTATCGCCGGTCTCGGTTCGGATACGCTCGGCTAAGGTTTTGAACCGGCCTTTCACGGTATGAAAATCCAACGCCTCGTTGCCTTCCGGCCCGAAGACATGGGGGAAATAATCCGCCTGGACCCGGCCCAGCATGACATTCGCATCGGTTACCGTTAGCGGGCCGCCACGCCGATAACTGGCAGGGCCTGGATTGGCGCCCGCGCTCTCAGGCCCGACGCGATAACGCTGGCCGTCGAAGAACAGGATCGAGCCGCCGCCAGCCGCCACGGTATGAATCTGCATCATCGGCGCGCGCATGCGCACGCCCGCCACCAGCGTTTCGAACGCGCGCTCGTAAGTCCCGGCATAATGGCTGACGTCGGTAGACGTGCCGCCCATGTCGAAGCCGATGATGCGGTCGAACCCGGCCATCTCAGCCGCCCGCGCCGCACCAACGACGCCGCCGGCGGGGCCGGAGACAATGCAATCCTTGCCCTGGAAGCGCTCCGCCGCCGTCAGTCCGCCGTTCGATTGCATAAATTGCAGCGCAACGTCGCCAAGGTCGGCCGCGACCTGGTCTACATAGCGGCGCAGAATAGGGGAGAGGTAGGCATCCACCACCGTGGTGTCGCCGCGGGAGACCATTTTGATCAGCGGGCTGACTTCATGGCTGGCCGAGACCTGGGTAAAGCCGATGGCGCGGGCGATCTCCGCAACCCGGGCCTCGTGCGCCGTATGGCGGTAGGCGTGCATAAAGACGATGGCGATAGCGCGGTAGCCGCTGTCGAACGCCGCCTGCAAGCTGGCGCGGGCAGCGGCCTCGTCCAGCGGCATGACCACGTCGCCGTTCGCCGCCAGCCGTTCTGGCACCTCAATCACATCGCGGTAGAGCAATTCCGGCAATTTAATCTGGAGATCAAACAGCTTAGGACGGTTCTGGTAGGCAATGCGCAGCTGGTCGCGGAACCCCTTTGTAACCGCCAGCACCACCCGCTCGCCCTTGCGCTCCAACAGCGCGTTGGTGCCGACGGTGGTGCCCATTTTCACCGCATCGATCCGATCCGCAGGGATAGGCTCACCAGTGGCCACCCCCAGCAGGTCGCGGATGCCCTGGGTGG
>JAYPXD010000361.1:0-2928 GCA_038135395.1 Alphaproteobacteria bacterium
TCGTTACATTTTGGAAAAATTAATGCCTTGCGCTAGCAGAACAGCTTGAGTTCTGGAGTACACATTGAGTTTTCTCAATATTGCGGAAACATGCGCCTTGACAGTCGACTCGACAATATTCAATTCGTGAGCGATTTGCTTATTGAGCAAGCCTTCTCCAAGCAATTCTAATACACGCAATTGCTGAGGGGTGAATGTGGACAAGGCGGCGGATATTCCTGTCGGATTTCCCTGGTGCTCGGAATCGATTTCAGGCCAATAATTATCGCCGGCCAATACCGATTCGATCGCACCTAGCATCGTATTCGGGTCGTCCGCCTTTGAGACAAATCCTGCGGCGCCCGCCGCCCTGGCCTCTAGTTGATATCGCGGATCGTCGTGGCCGGTAATTACCAGCACAGGAATACGTGGGTATTCGTTCCGCAGTCTCAATAGACCGGAGAAACCGTCGGCGCCAGGAATATTCAAATCGAATAACACCAAGTCTAACGCCGGAAGCTCCGACAGTTTTTTTTCAGCGGACTCGATGTCGTGAGCATGTTCGATTGGTGTACTAGGATAAGCTCGGCTCACGGCAGCCGTCAAAGCCTCTCTAACCAACGGGTGGTCATCGACGATCAGGAAGCCTGCCATGCTAATTTAGCCACAACTACGTACGTCACTTGGATCGACGCTCGAAACATCGTCAACCCAAAAGCCAACACAGCTGCATTAAGGCAGGATTTGGGCGTGCGCGCTAGTAAATTTTTTGGGTATCGATAAAGTGAATATTAGACATATTTACAACATTCTATGTATGAAATTGCCCGAAATTCCTCATGAATACGCTGGATGCGTTACCGGTGTTTGTATTGCTTGGTTGTTGTCGTGCTGGTCGTGTAATGTGACAGCATTGCACGCGCTGTTGCGCCAATCCCGCTAACATTGGAAAGCTTCTAGATGCCATCGACCGACCCTTATGACGTAGTTGTTGCCGGTGCCGGCAACGCCGCTCTCTGTGCAGCCATCAATGCCCACTTGCAGGGAGCGCGCGTCCTGGTGCTGGAAAAGGCGCCTGAAGAAGAAAAGGGCGGCAACTCTTATTTTACTGCTGGTGGATTTCGTTTCACGCACAATGGCTTAGACGACGTTTGCCAGGACGTCATGCCGGATCTCAGTCAGGCGGAGCGGGATCAGATCATCCTGCCGACGCACGACCGGCAATTTTTCTATGACACCCTGATGAAGGTGACACGGCATCAGGCCAATGAAGACCTTGCCTGGATTTTAATTGATGAGTCCCGAGCCGCAATGGCTTGGCTGCGTGAGAACGGCGTGCGGTTTATTCCGATGTATGGCCGTCAGTCCTACGAAGTTGATGGCAAACAGCACTTCTATGGCGGCGTCAACATCGAGGCGGTCGGCGGTGGCGCTGGCCTTGTCACCTTCCTCCTGGAACGTGCGAACAAGCTCGGGATCGAGATTCGCTACAACACCGGCGCGACCAAATTGATCCAGGATCAGGACTATAAGATCAGCGGCGTGACCGTGCGCGGGCCAGACGGCTATGAAGATATCCCCACCCGGGCGGTCGTGCTCGCCTGCGGCGGCTTTGAAAGCAATCCGGAGATGCGGGTGCGCTACCTCGGGCCAGGCTGGGATCTCTGCCGGGTACGCGGAACCCGACACAACACCGGCGACGGCATCAACATGGCGCTGGCGATTGGCGCGCAGGCCTATGGCAACTGGAGCGGCTGCCATTCGGTTGGCTGGGATATTTCGGCTCCGCCCTATGGCGACCGCTGGATTTTGGACAATTTCCAGAAGCATTCCTATCCGTTGGGCATTATGGTCAATGCAGATGGCGACAGGTTTGTCGATGAGGGTGAGGACTATCGGAACCTTACCTACGTAAAATTCGGCAAGGCGATCATGGCGCAACCGCATCGGACAGCTGTCCAGATCTTCGACCAGAAGACCGTACACCGTCTGCGCGATGAATATCGGATCCGTGAGGTCACCAAGGTCGAAGCGAACACGATTGAGGAATTGGCCAAAGGCGTAGACATCAACCCGGCCAAGCTGAAGGCGACGGTCGAAGCCTATAACGCAGCCTGCGGCTCGGATGCCGACTACAATCCGGCCATCCTGGACGGTGTTACCACTACCGGCTTGTCGCCGAACAAGACCAACTGGGCGTTGCCAATCGACAAACCGCCATACGTCGCTTACGTCACGACGACGGGCATCACCTTCACTTTTGGCGGTGTTAAGATCAACGAAAAGAATGAAGTGCAGGATCTGACCGACCGTACCATTCCTGGCCTCTATGCGGCAGGCGAGTTGGTCGGCGGCTTGTTTTTTGAAAACTATCCGGGCGGCACAGGGCTGATGAGCGGCGCCGTATTCGGGCAACGGGCTGGTAAGTTTGCGGCTGAATACGCGCGAACCCGGAACTAGGCGCGGCAAACCGAGGAGACATTTGGGCTGGAGCGGGTTCGGGGGCGGGCGACCGCTGCGAACGCACTCCGGCCTTATTCCTTGGCTATTTCAGATGTGCCAGCATCCAACGCGTCATCGGTACAGGAAGCTGTGCGGCAAAGGTCGGACTAGGCTGTTTGATATGAAGACAGTATGGTTCTGAAGTGTTTTTGTGTGGAGTTAACCTAAATGCTCGAGAATAGTCTGATCGTATTGCAGGTGGGCGTTTTAGGCTGGGTGTTTTTACGTATTCTTCAGCATGAAATATTGAGTGGTAGAGAGAAAAAAGTCCGTAGGTGGGGCAATAAAAATTGAGTGGTTTAATTGTCACACTTTTCATGTTCGGGACTCTAGCTGCTTCGGCAATTTCTCCCATACTTGCAATGTATATTTATAATTACGTGACATATATGTCACCAAAAAGTACATTATATGTTCAGGGGATTTTTCTCACTTGGGAGGTTATAT
>JAYPXD010000362.1:0-2904 GCA_038135395.1 Alphaproteobacteria bacterium
TTGCGGCACAGCCCAGAGCGACAAGGCCACGAACCCCTTCATGTCGCAGGAGCCGCGGCCATACAGCTTGCCGTCCCGCTCGGTCAGGCTGAACGGATCGCTGGTCCAGTTCTGGCCATCCACCGGCACTACGTCGACGTGACCGGAAAGGATAATTCCGCCCGGCTCGTCCGGCCCGGCCGAGACAAACAGGTTGGTCTTCAGGCCTGTGTCGTCATAAACCCGCCAGCCTTTGAGGCCATGGCTCGCCAGATACTCCTCGACAAAATCGATCAGCGCCAAGTTGGAGTTGCGGCTAGTGGTATCGAAGCTGATCAGCTTTTCTAAAATCTCGCGTGCAGACAGGTCCATGGGCGCCATAAGCTTATAATCCTAGCAATTCGGCAGCGGTGCCACCCAGGATGGCGTCACGCTCGCTGGCCGAAAGGTTAGCGTTTTTCACCACCTTGGCAGGGGTAAAATCGCCGATGGGAAACGGCCAGTCGGACCCTAGCATAACACGCCCCGCACCAACGCGCTTGCACAGGAACTCCAGCACGTCGGGCTCGAACACCAGGCTGTCGAAATACAGGTTTTTGAAGCCAGCGCGCGGGTCGGCATATTCCGGATGGTTCTCATGATTGCGCATCAGCCGGCCCAGGCAGTAGGGCAGCGCCGCGCCGCCGGTCAGCACCACGAACTTCATCCGGTCGTATTTCACCAGATGGCCGCTGAACAGCAGCCGCGCCACCGCCGTGGTCAGGTCGTTCAGGCGGGCGACGGCGTTGACCATGTCATAGTCCAGCACCCGCTTGTCGGTCACGTCGAACACCGGGTGGATCATGATGACGGCGTCCCGGTCGTGCGCCGCCTGCCAGAACGGATCCAGTTCCGGATCGTCGAGATTGCCGCCGAGGCCCTTGGGCTGCGTGCCGATCATCGCCCCGGCAAAGCCATGCTCGTCCATCGCCTCCGCTAGCACCATGGCGGCCTTCTGGCCATCCTGCAGCGGCACTGTGCAGAGCGCCGTGACCTTTTCGGCCTCGCGCGCCGCCCTGGCGAGATGGTGGTTGGTCAGACGCGACCAGAGCGCGCCCTCCTCCGCAGGCAGTTCATAGCCGAACGCGTCCAGCCAACCCCCGCAAACCTGATGTTCCAGGCCTTCCCGCTGCATCCAGTCGAAGCGCTGCTCTGTCTCGCGCAGGCGCGGCATGATCGGCCGGGTCAGCGCGCCGCCAGCAAAGCCCAGCTGCCATTTGCCATCCGGGCGATTGACCTGGATCGAGGGGAATTTGCTCGGGCTATCCGCCAGTTCTTCCAGCAAGGCTTCCGGCAACAGGTGGCCATGGCAATCGATGATCATAGGAAGGTCTTTCTCAGGAATTCGGAACCGCAGGTTTACCGGAATAGCCGGTCGGCGACAAACGGGTTGGTCTGCCGCTCGATCGCAAAGGTCGATGCAGGGCCGTGGCCAGGCACAAACGTAATGTCGTCACCCAACGGCCAAAGCTGGGTGCGGATCGATTCGACCAGTTGGTCGTGATCGCCGCCCGGCAGGTCGGAGCGGCCGACAGAGCCTTGGAACAACACATCTCCGACGATGGCGACCCGAAACGCCTCGACGTTATAGATGACATGGCCAGGCGAATGGCCAGGGCAATGCTTCACATCGAGCCGGAGGTTGCCGACGGTGACGGTATCGCCCTGCTTCAGCCACCGGGTGGGCTGGAATGGGTCGGCGTCGCCAAAGCCATACTTCGCCGCCTGCTCCGGCAAGGCGTCGATCAGGAACTTGTCGCCAACATGCGGCCCTTCGATCGGCACGCCCAGCCGCGTGGCCAATTTACCGGCCGCAGCGGCGTGGTCGACATGGCCATGGGTCAGCAGGATTTTCTCAATCGCCGCGCCGCTCTCCGCAATCGCCGCCTCGATCTGGTCGAGATCGCCGCCTGGATCGACAACAGCGCCTTTCATCGTCTCCTGACACCAGAAGACGCTGCAATTTTGCTGAAACGGCGTGACGACGACGATACGGACTTGCATGAGGACATTCCTGACCAAACGGGCAACTTAAGACGAAGGGCCGTCGACGATCTGCTTAAGATCGACGGTTGAATGCTCGCCAATATCATCGAAATGCGCTGCAATCCACCGGTCTGCGGCATCTCGGCCAATTCCGTGCAAATGGCGCAGAAAGCCGATCTCGGTATTCAACTTCGATGAAGCGCCAAGTTCGCGCATCTGTTTGCGCGCCTCGACCATATGAATGTTGATGCAGCGATAGCGCTCGGCATCCAGGCTGCCTTCCTCCAGCAACCGCCGCACAAACTCAATCGCGCGCATTTCGGCGACCAACGCGCTGTTAAAGGTGATCTCGTTGACGCGGTTGAGGATTTCCGGCGCAGTCTTCGGTATGCCTTCGCGAACGATCGGGTTGATCTGGACGATGATAATGTCGTCGGAATGGCTGCGCTTGAAAAACGGGAACAGCACCGGATTGCCCATGTAGCCGCCGTCCCAGTATGCCTGCCCATCGATTTCCACCGCATGGAAGATATTCGGCAGGCAGGCCGACGCCATGACGACATCGGCGGTCACTTCGTTGCGCGAGAATACGCGCACATGCCCGGTTTCGACATTGGTTGCAGAAAGATAAAGCGCGATGCCGTCAGCATGGCGAACCTTGTCGAAATCGACCAGCTTTCGCACCAGGTCGCGCAGCGGGTTGAGCTTTAACGGATTGATATCGTAAGGCGATGCCAAGCGGTTCATCAGGTCGAGCATCACATAGGCCGGCGAATTGTCCAGCGACCAGTTGCCCAACCAGACATTGACCGGATTGCGCTTGATCGGACTGGCGGCGCCAGCCTTCGCCAGTTCGCACCAAAAGGTGTCGAGCGCCTTTCTGGCCCCTTCCCTGCCGCC
>JAYPXD010000363.1:0-2771 GCA_038135395.1 Alphaproteobacteria bacterium
CAAGGCCAAGCCAGCACGCGCCCTTGGGGGCCCGTTGCCGGCCAAGGCTGATCAAGCGGGAGAGGCGGGCGTAGGCGGCCCGGTCCTCGGGCCAGGCCAGCAGGCTGAAGCTGTCCGGCGGGCGGGGACGGCCGTCGGCATCCAGCGGCCGGGCCTCGAACGCCGCCACGTCGCGCACCAGGTCCAGCCGCGCGCCGACGACATAGCGCAGGCCCACCTGCTTGGCCGCCACATGCCCACGCACGACGCCGGCCAGGCTGTTGCGGTCTGCAATCGCCAGCGCCGAGACACCCAGCGCTGCCGCGGCGATGGCCAGTTCGTCGGCGTGCGATGCGCCCTCCAGAAAGCTGAAATTGCTGAGCGCGGCCAGTTCGGCATAGGCGGCCATGGTGCATGTCTCCAGCGCCTTACGCCGAGACCACGTCGCGCAGATGGCAGACCAGCGGGTCCGCCTCCGTGCCTTTGACCGCCGCCAGCAGCCGGCCATCGACGGTGACCATGCGGCCAGCCACATGCCGGGCGCAGGCAAGATAGAGGCAATCATAGAGTGGGTGCTGCAACCCCAGCGACAGGTCGAGGGCGTCGGCGAGAAATGTCTGACTGGCGAGCAAGGTTGGCATGCCGCGTGGCAGGACTTCGCCAATGGTCCGGGCATGAGCCGTCGTGATTTCGCCGCGCATGGCCAGTTTCCAGGCAATATTGCCCATCTCCGCCAGATACAGGTCGGGCGCGTAAAGCGGCTCGCCGAGGCGGGGCAATTGCCGGGCAATCAGGCTCAGCGGCTCCTCGACATACCATTGGATGGCGACGCTGGCATCGACGACGAAGGGCATGGCCTAGCGTTCCCGGTCTTCCCGCAACAGCGCGGTGGTGTCGGAGCGGATGGGGCCGGGCGACAGGCGGCGGATGCGGTCGGTGATCTCAACAAATTCAGCGGGATCGATGGTTTGTGCGGCTTGGTTCAACAACAGCCGCAACTCCGCCTCCAGCGAGCGGTTGTTGAGCCGGGCGCGGGCGCGCAGGCGCTCGACAACCTCGTCGTCCAGGTTGCGGATGGTGACGGTGGCCATGGCGAGAAGTCCCTTCTGTAATTATTCCTGTATATGCTAGCATATTGCAGTCACCTGGACTATCTCAGGCATAGACCCCGTGCACGAACCAGCCGGGCGCCTCGCCCTCGTCTTTGGCGCCATCGTAAAGGCCCTGGCGGAACACCCAGAGCCGTTGGCCGGCGGCGTTCTCCACCCGGTAATAGTCGCGGGTGCGGCGGCTGAAGGCGGCGGCGGGATCGTCCGCCGCTGTAGTGCGCCACCATTCCGGCGCCAGACGTTGCGGTCCCTCACCGCGGACGATGCGGTGCATGACCTTGCGCCACCGGATGGCGGCGGGCGGGTAATCCGGCAACAGCGCGGTCGCCTCGACCGGTTCTGGGCGGGGCAGCAAGCGCAGCGGCAAGACTTCGCCCGGCGGCGGCTGCCAGTCGGCCCAACGCGCTGCGACCTCTGCCTGTGAGTGGTGCAGCGCCGGCAAGGGCTCGACTCGCCGTTCCGGCAGGTGGCTGGCCACCGGCGCCATCCAGGCTACCCGTGCCGGGCCAAGCCGTTGGCTGAGGCGGTCGATCAATGTTGCGAGGCCATCATGCTCCGTTGCTGCATCCGGCCAGAAACTGCGCGTTGCCGCGGCCTGTCGCTCGGTTTCCGGTGCGGCCAGCACCAGGGTTTCCACGCCGAAGCCCAGGTCGAACCCTTCCAGCGTTGGTTGCAGCAGGCGCAGCAAGCGTTCCGGCTGGCGCACCGGCGCGCTGGTGCGGGCCGTGGCGCGATGCACATGGCCATCGACGGCATAGCCGGTCAGAACCACCTGGCGGGCGCCGCTCTCAGCCGCCGCCAATTGCTGGCATAGCCGGTCCAGCAGATGCCGGGCGGCTGCGGTGACATCTTCAGCCCGTTGCAGCGGGTCGGTCCAATCCTGGCGGTGTTGGAAGGGCGGCGGCGGATGGCGCGCCACCAGCGATTCCACCGTCCGTCCCAGCGCCTGGTCCAGCCGTCGCAGCACTTGCGCACCAAAGCGCTGGGCCAGCGGCGCCCGCGGCAGCCGGGCGATATCGCCGATGCGGCGTAGCCCCACCTGGGCCAGCGCTGCAGTCTTTTCCGCCGGCAGGCGCAACGCGGCAAGCGGCAGCGGCGCCAGCAACCGGTGCAGTGCGGCCGCTCCCCGTGGTGCAATTGTCCTGTCGCCGCCATAGCGGGCCAGCCCCCAGGCTGCGCCTGGAGTATCCGCCACCGCGGCTTGTGCGGCGAAGCCGAAGCCCGCCAGCCGTTGCAGCAGGTCCCGACGCATCGCGGCCTCGCCGCCGAACAGGTGGTCGCAGCCGGCAATCTCCAGCATCAGGCCATCTGCGCCGTCCAGCGCCAGCACCGGCGTATAGCGCTCACACCAGTCGGCGAGCCGGGTGAGGCTGCGCAACTCGCGCAAGGGATTGGCCGGGCGGGTCGCCAAAGCCGGATGCAGCGCCCGCGCGTCGGCCAAGGCCATGCCCGGTGCGATGCCCAGGGCCGTTGCAGCCGGGTTTGCTGCGATGATGCGGGGAATGCCGGCCTGTTCCGCCAGGGTGGCCAATGGCGCCGCCCCACAGCGCAATCGGTCGGTCGCGAAAGATGGTAGCCAGAGCGAAAGGTAGCGGCGACTCATTTTGTTCCTCCATATCGCAGGTATGTTCTATTAATGTTCTTTATTCAAGCAAAAAATGAACCCGGATAGTGGACTGTGCC
>JAYPXD010000364.1:0-2722 GCA_038135395.1 Alphaproteobacteria bacterium
GCGGAGAGCGGCCGGCTGTAACCGATGCCAACGCGGTGCGCGGCATGTTCGACCCGGATTATTTCCTGGGCGGGGCGATGACGCTCTACACCGATCGCGCCGAAGCCGCGGTGGATGCGCTGGCTTCGGCCCTGGCCATCGACCGGGCGCGCACGGCGGCTGGCATGGTTCAGGTCGCCAACGCGGCCATGGCCAGCGCCGCGCGCCTGTCGCTGTTCGAGAAAGGGGCGGACCCGCGCGACTTCGTTCTGGTGCCATTCGGCGGCGCTGCCGGCCTCCACGCCATCGGCGTCGCGCAGGAGTTGGATATGCGCCGGGTGTTGTTCCCGGCCGATCCCGGCACGCTTTCAGCCCGCGGCATCCTGTTCGCCGACATCGCCCACGACCTGGCAGAAACCCGATTGCTGTCGGCGGAGCCGGCCGCGCTGCCGACCCTTCGTCAGATGGCAGACCGGCTGCGGCAAGCCGGCCGGGCGGCGTTGCAGCGGGATGGCGTCCCGGTCGCGCAACAACGGCTGGACCTTTCTGCCGACATGCGATACCGCGGTCAGGGGTACGAAATCCTGGTCGGGTGGGATGGCGATATCGACGAGGCAGGCCTCGCCAAAGCCATTGACGGCTTCCACGCGCTGCATCTGGAACGGTTCGCCCACCAGGACCCGAGCGAAACGCCGGAAATCGTGACGCTCCGCCTGGTTGCCCGTGGCTTGCTGGACAAAGCCGCGGTCCAGACCAGCACCGAACACCGGACCGCCGACCCCAAGGGCGCCCGCGCGATTGACGGCCGGACGGTGCCGGTCTTTGCAAGGGAAAGTATAGGCGATGCGCCGGTGGCCGGCCCGATGATTATCGAAGAGCCCTACACGACCCTATGGCTGCCCGCAGGATGGACCATCCGCCATGCCGGCAATGGCAACCTGATGGCGGAACGGCTTTAGATCGCAAACGAGCTGCCGCACCCGCACGACGACGTTGCATTCGGATTTTTCACGACGAACGCCGCGCCGGCGAGGTCTTCGACATAGTCGACTTCGCAGCGGGGGTATCGATCAAGGCTTCCGGCATCGAAACGCTCCTGGCAATGGCGGCCCGGGCAAACGTATTTTGCTACGGGCAGCTTGCAAATCATTCTCACATATTTAGAACGCCTGCAACTGTCGTCAAATGCTGGCACTATGCTGGCATCGAAAATTGCTTTTGCGGAGGGCGCGTGCCTGCCATCTACGCCAGCGACCCGGCCCACTCTCGCGGACGGCTGTATCCCGAGCCCGACGCCATCAACCGCTCGCCATTCCAACGCGACCGCGACCGCATCATCCACTCGAATGCATTCCGCCGGCTGAAGCATAAGACTCAGGTCTTTGTGTACCACGAAGGCGACTATTACCGCACCCGGCTGACCCATTCGATCGAGGTTGCCCAGATCGCCCGCACGATCTGCCGCGAACTGGGCCTGAATGAGGACCTGGCGGAGGCGCTGGCGCTGGCGCACGACCTGGGCCATACCCCGTTCGGGCATGCGGGCGAGGAGGCGTTGAGCGCCAAACTGGTGGATGCCGGCGGCTTTGACCACAACGCCCAAACGCTGCGGATTCTGACCGGGCTCGAACGCCGCTACGCGGAATTCGACGGCCTGAACCTGACCTGGGAAACGCTGGAAGGCGTGGTCAAGCACAACGGCCCCTTACTTGGCCCCCATGCGCGCAAGCGACAGCCCCTGCCCTTTGGCATTGCCGCGTACGACGCTATTCACCCGCTGGACCTGACCGGATTCCCCAGCCCGGAAGCGCAAATCGCGTCGCTGGCTGACGACATCGCCTACAACAACCACGACTTCGACGACGGCCTGCGCGCCGGATTGTTCGACCTGGACGAGGTGGCCGACCTGCCGCTGTTGGGCGATCTTCTGGCGGAGGTCCGCGGCAAATACCCCGGCCTGGACCGGCAGCGCACCATTTACGAGACGATCCGGCGGATGATCGGCGCAATGGTCTATGACCTTACCGACGAATCGCGGCGGCGGCTGACCGCCCGCGCGCCCGCGACCGTCGGAGACATTCGCGCCATGGCCGAGCCGGTCGCCGCCTTTTCCCAGGGAATGGCGCGCGACTTGGACGCCTTGCGCGAATTTCTGATGCGTCGCATGTATCGGCACTACAAGGTGAACCGTATGACCATCCGGGCCAAGCGGGTCGTCAGCGATCTTTTCGACGAGTTCGTGAGCGAGCCGCAGATCCTGCCGCTGGATTGGTTTGCGCAAACCGACGCGCCGCACGGCCCGCAGACCCAGCGGGTGGTGGGCGACTACATCGCTGGAATGACCGACCGCTTTGCCCTGCGCGAGCACCAACGCCTCTTTGACAATGACGATAGCCAATTATGAATGTCTTCAATCACTTCCTGGACATTGTCCAAAACCAATTGCGCCAATGGGTTGCGGAAGGCGCGTTGCCGGCCGGATTGCCGATCGACCGCGTTAGCGTCGACCCTCCGCGCGACCCTAGCCACGGCGATCTGGCAACCAATGCCGCCATGGTGCTGGCGAAGCCCGCTGGACAAAAGCCACGGGACCTGGCCGAAAAACTGGCGGCGGCGCTGGCCGCCAACCCCGACGTCGCCTCGGCAGAAGTCGCCGGCCCTGGCTTTCTGAACCTGCGGCTGTATCCCTCGTTCTGGCACAACTGTGTCGGTGACGTGCTGACCGCCGGGGGCTCCTATGGCG
>JAYPXD010000365.1:0-2716 GCA_038135395.1 Alphaproteobacteria bacterium
CCTCTTGATTGGCGACAGTATCGAGATACTGGCGCAACTCCCCGATAACAGCATCGACCTGGTCTTTGCCGATCCGCCGTACAATCTGCAATTGCGGGGCGAGTTGTTGCGGCCGGACAACTCGAAAGTCGACGGCGTCGATGACGATTGGGATAAGTTCGAGTCGATGGCTGCGTATGACGCATTCACCGTCGAATGGCTGAAGCAGGCGCAACGCGTGTTGAAGCCGACCGGCGCCATATGGGTGATCGGCACCTATCACAACATCTATCGCTTGGGTTCGGCATTGCAGAACCTAGGGTTTTGGGTGTTGAACGAAGTGATCTGGCGCAAAACCAATCCTATGCCGAATTTTCGCGGCACTCGGTTCACCAACGCGCATGAGACGTTGATCTGGTGCGCAATGGGGGAAAAATCGCGCTATACGTTCAACTATGACGCCATGAAGGCGTTGAACGACGATTTGCAGATGCGCAGCGACTGGCTGTTGCCGATCTGTGGCGGCGCCGAGCGCCTGAAGGGGGAGGATGGCCAGAAAGCGCATCCGACGCAAAAGCCGGAAGCGCTGCTGCATCGCATCATTCTGTCATCGACCAATCCGGGCGACCTGATTTTGGACCCGTTCTTTGGCACCGGCACCACGGGAGTGGTAGCCAAACGGCTGGGCCGGCATTGGCTGGGCATCGAGCGCGACCACACCTATGCAAAGATGGCGATCCACCGGATCCGCAAGACAGAGGTGGCGGCGGATCCTAGCGTCATTCAAACGCCGTCCAAACGCAGCGAGCCCAGGGTGCCGTTCGGCACAGTGGTCGAACGCGGCCTGCTGCATCCCGGCGAAGTCCTGACAGATTAGCGTGGTGAGCACGAAGCCAAAATCAGGGCGGATGGGACGTTAATTACCGACAAACACCGCGGCTCGATCCATCAGGTAGGGGCCGCCGTTCAAGGCGCGTCGGCCTGCAATGGGTGGACCTTCTGGTACTTTCGGCAGAAAAAGACCAAGGTCCTGGCACCAATCGATGTCTTGCGTCAGCAGGTGCGCGCTGAATTGGCAATCTAAGGTATCCTGGCGTAGGCTTCCCGATGTCTCTTCCTCTCGATCATGGCCTGAAAATCGGCATCCAAACAATTCACCGGCAACCGGACGATCAGATCGGACCCTGGCTGCCAGCCATTGACGACCTGGTTCGCTTTGTCGAAGCCGTCGATAAAGCCGGCTTCGACTCGCTTTGGGTCGGCGATCACCTGTCGATGCCCCTGCCCTTCTTCGATCCGCTGTTGCTGCTGGCCCAGGCCGCGGTGGTCAGCCGCCGCATGACATTTGGAACCGGCGTTTATCTTCTACCTCTGCGCCATCCGGGACCGGTTGCCAAACAGGCCGCAACGCTCGATCACCTGACGGAAGGCCGGTTTATCCTCGGTGTCGGCATCGGCGGGGAGTTCCCGAAAGAGTATGAGGTCGCAGGCGTGCCCATCGCGGAACGCGGCGCCCGCCTTGGCGAAAGCATGCAAGCGATGCGGGCCTTGTGGTCGGGCAAGCCGGGCACGTTCAAGGGCAAGCACTATCAGTTCGAGGATGTCTTGATGACGCCGCCGCCACGGCAGAGCGGCGGCCCGCCGCTGTGGGTTGGCGGGCGCAAGGACGCGGCGCTCCGCCGGATGGGCCGGCTGGCCGATGGTTATCTCAGCTATGTGGTGACGCCGGAGATGTATGCCGCCGCATTAGCAAAAATCGATGCCGCGGCCGAAGCAGCTGGACGCACCATCGCCAAATTCGGCACCGGCCATCTGCTGTTCGCCCGCGTAGACGATAGTTATGAGCAAGCCCTGGATGTGGCAACGGCCAGCCTGTCAAAACGATACGCGATGGACTTCCGCAAGGCCGCAGAACGCTATGCCGGCCTCGGCAATCCGCAACAGGTCGCAGAGACGATCCTGAAGTTCCATGCGGCTGGCGTGCGCCACATCTCCGTCGACCTGGTCGGCCCTTACGAGCGGAGGATGGAACAGGTGGAGCGATTTGCGGCAGAAGTGATGCCGCTGGTGCGTAAGGCGGTCGGCTGACATCCACCAGCCAACCGCAACGACAGGACACATAACACCCGATATCGCCGACCGGGGTTGACCCCGGCGAGTTTGGATCGGGTCAGACTGCACTCGCTCCAGATTTATCTATGGCGGGCAATTCTTCCCGTTCGAATAAACCAATCGGATCGAGTGAATCTGCTCTAGCGCCTTGCCTGCCGGCAGATACCAAGTCCCGCCAGCGCCACAGCCATCAGCGATACGACGCCTGGCACCGGAACCGCCTCAACCGATACGGTTCCGGTCTGATCCAGGGTGAAATTCAGGAGATTGCCGTCTGCAACCTGCGCATAGCCGACCTGGTCGAATGCAGACCCGCCGAGCGATAAGGTATTGATAAACAGCCAAAAATCGTTCTGCGGTGGCGCGAAGAACAAAGCATTCGCACCATTCGAAGTGCCACCCACCTCCAAACGCTGCGTTGTTGAATTGTAATTGAACGAAATCGGCGAACCGAGCAGGATGTTCAGCGATACCAATTGTATCCCGGCAGTCTCGTTGGTGTAATCCAGCGCATCGTCGAACGCGATCGTAAACATACCGTCGACAGGATCCGTCGAAGCAATGCCGGTATCGGTTACGCTTGTTTCATTGTTGAAGGTGGAAAAGGAATTTGCGCTGAACGTGA
>JAYPXD010000366.1:0-2712 GCA_038135395.1 Alphaproteobacteria bacterium
CTAAAGTCGCCTAACTTTTGAGCTTCATGCTCTCCGGGAAACCCGGGGCGGTTCATTTTGGCTGGACCTGGCGATCCTCGCGATGACCGGCTGGGCCGTCATTTCGGGCCGTGGTGCTTACTAAGCGTTTCCATTTTTTCAAAACATCAGAGGGTTGCAAGATGTCGCGTATCCGTAAAGCCATATTCCCGGTTGCCGGGCTTGGCACTCGTTTTTTGCCTGCTACGAAAGCCGTTCCGAAAGAGTTGCTGACACTCGTAGACCGGCCCTTGATCGATTATGCGATTGCCGAGGCCCGGGCGGCGGGAATTGAGCAGTTCATCTTCGTGACGGCTGCAGGCAAAGAAGCAATTGAAGCGCACGTAACCAGCAATTTTGCGCTGGAACAGGAACTAGCGTTGAAGGGCAAAACCGACGCAATGGCGGCGGTGGCGGCATCGGCATTGCCGGAGGGGGCGGCCGTATTCGTTCGGCAGGACCGGCCGTTGGGTCTTGGCCATGCCGTTTTTTGTGCCCGGTCTATAATCGGCAAGGAGCCCTTTGATGTTCTCCTTCCAGATGATGTCATCTTGGCAGATGAACCATGACTGGCGCAAATGACCTCGGTGTATCGCGCTAATTCCGGGAATTTGGTTGCGACGATGGATGTGGGGCCACAGGCTATCTCATCTTATGGTGCGCTTGACCTTGCGGAACGGCACGGTCGTCTGGCCCCCGCTGTTGGCCTGGTTGAAAAGCCAGCTCCAGAGAACGCGCCCTCGACCCTTGCAGTTATCGGGCGTTACATCCTGCAACCGTCTGTTCTTGATGCACTGGAGCAAATCGCACCTGGCGCTGGCGGCGAGCTGCAACTGACTGACGCCATCGACCTCGCCAGCAAGACGAGCGACTTGTTTGGCCTGCTTTTTGACGGTGAGCGGTTCGACTGTGGATCCAAGGCAGGATTCCTTGAGGCTACCGTCGCCTTTGGGCTGGCGCGGCCGGACCTGGGTGATGGCTTTGCCGCCGCACTCGCGCGCCGCATGTCCACGACAATTTCGCTTGCGGCCTGATTGGCCAGAAACTGGTACATCCAACATGAACAAAACTGTACTCGTAACCGGAGGGGCCGGCTATATCGGCTCCCACGCTTGCAAAACTTTGGCGCAGGCCGGGTATGCTCCGGTTGTTTATGACGATCTATCGACAGGTCACCCGGAATTCGTCAAATGGGGACCGCTCATTGTCGGCGATGTTCGTGATAGAACACGACTTGCCGATGTCATGTCCCTTTTGCAGCCGGCTGCCGTCATGCATTTCGCAGCCAAAAGCCTGGTAGGGGAATCATTCCAAAATCCAGACCTCTATCATCAGGTGAATGCGGGCGGCACGACTGCGGTGGTGCAAGCGATGCAGCGGACTGGCTGTGAGAGCCTGATCTTGTCGTCCAGTTGTGCAGTGTATGGCAACGCCAGTGCCGCGCCGATTGCGGAGGATCAGGCTATTGACCCCATCAGCCCATACGGTGCTTCGAAAGCGGCAGCAGAGCAGATTGCCTTTTCTGCTTACGGCATCCGAACGGTCGCCCTCAGGTATTTCAACGCCGCTGGCGGCGACCCGGATGGCGAGATTTATGAGTGGCACGAACCGGAAACCCACTTGATCCCGATTGTGCTGGATGTCGCTGCGGGGACGCGGCCAGAGCTTTCGATATTTGGTGTAGACTATCCAACGCTGGATGGAACGGCCGTCCGAGATTACGTTCATGTACTCGATATCGCCGACGCTCACGTCAAGGCGACCAGGTATCTGGGACAAGGCAGAGCGGGTTTGGCGTTGAATCTGGGAACGGCGACGGGCCATTCTGTTTTAGAGGTGGTCCGCGCCGCCGAGCGCGTAACGGGTAGGCGGGTGCGCATAGCCAATACGGCTGCGAGGCCTGGCGACCCGCCGAGTTTGACTGCGGCTCCGCGCAAGGCGATGGAGACGCTGGGATGGAGTCCACGGCGATCCACTCTCGATAATGTCGTTGCGGATGCCTGGCGAGCATACCAGGTCCCTGAAACCATGGCAGCTTAGGAGCTGAATTGGGGGAATTGATCGGAAAGTATATCGAAAGGGATCAAAATCTGCTGGATAGCCCCAAGCAAAATCAATCAAAAGGGCCGAAATGCGGAAGACTTCGGTTGGACGGAGATGAGACCTACCTATTGGTATAGTTTTATATCCCGATGCACCTTACGCGCATCGGAATTCGTTGAATATGCTTAATTATTTGAACGATTGAGAGGTTAGCTATGCAAAAGGTTATGATTTTATTGGTTCTCGTCGCCATGGCTCTTGGCTTTTCACCGGCGGCGATAAGTGCTCCCGACAATGTTGCGTTGACCGTCAGCGGCAATGTCAATAAGCCAGGCGACCGACAGGCAGTCCAGATATCATGGGCCGATTTCGAAGCGATGCCGCAGACCTCGTTTTTAACGTCGACTATTTGGACACAGGGGAAGCACACATTTTCAGGCGTTGCGCTCGCTGACTTGATCAAAGCAATCGGAGCTAAGGGATCGAAATTGAAGGCGACAGCTTTGAACAAATATAGCGTCGAAATACCGATTTCCGATGCTGCAGCTGGCGGTCCGGTTTTGGCCTATAAAATCGATGGCGAACGCTTGTCGGTTCGCGAAAAGGGCCCAATATGGCTGGTTTATCCCTATGACGAAAATGTCGCTTATA
>JAYPXD010000367.1:0-2673 GCA_038135395.1 Alphaproteobacteria bacterium
AATCAATAAAACCATCAGGGACAAAAACATCAACGACGAACACAACTCCCTCGCGGGGCGGGCCGCCCAGGGCCGGGTCAGCCGCCGTGCCTTCATGGGCCGCGCTGCCGCTCTAGGTGTTGGCGCCGGCCTGGCCAGCAATATGCTTGCCTCTGCCGTTTCCGCACAGGGTGCCGTCAAAGGTGGGATGCTGCGCGCCGGCCTTGTAGGCGGAGAGAGCACTAATACTTTAGATCCGGCACTCGCTGCTTCGGAAGTTCCAGCAGAGGTGAATTACGGTTGGGGCGAACCTTTGGTGGAAGTTAGCCCAGAGGGCAATATTATCCCTCGTCTTGCTTCTGATTTCAGCGGAAGTGCCGATGTCAAGAGTTGGTCCTTCAAGGTGCGGTCAGGGGTCACTTTCTCAAATGGGAAGAGCCTAACATCTGACGATATCAAGGCAACTTTGGAACGACATTCCGATGAAAATTCTCAGTCCGGCGCGCTCGGTATAGTCAAAGATATCGAAAGTATTGAAGCTAAAGGTGACATGGTCATCGTCAATCTAGCCAACGGTAACGCTGACTTTCCATACATGATGGCTGATTACCATCTTCTGATCCAGCCGAACGGTGGGAAAGATGATCCCGCCGCAGGGATAGGCACCGGCCCCTATACAGTCGAAGTAAATGAACCTGGAGTACGGCATGCTCTGAAAAAGAATCCCAATTATTGGGATTCCGACTATGGGCACGTTGATGAAGTCGAGATTTTGGTAATAAACGATGCTACAGCCCGGATCGCTGCTCTGCAGTCGGGCCAAGTAGATATGATAAATCGGGTTGATCCAAAAATTGTCGACTTACTTCGTCGAGACCCAAATGTTTCTATCAAAAGCGTAGCGGGGCGGGGCTATTATTGCTTTAATTTGCTTTGCGACACTGCCCCGACAGATAACTACGACCTGCGAATGGCATTAAAATTTGCGGTCAATCGTCAGGAAATGGTGGACAAAATCTTGAATGGGCTTGGTTCGGTTGGAAACGACACTCCGATAAACGCCGCCTATCCGCTATTTGATGCTTCAATAGAACAGCGCGAATATGATCCTGACAAGGCTGCTTTCCATTTCAAGAAGTCCGGATATGACGGTCCGCCGATTGAATTGTACACGGCTGCAAGCGCATTCTCTGGTGCGATCGAAGCAGCGCAGCTTTACCAGCAATCAGCTGCTGCGGCCGGTATATCTCTTGAGGTAAAGAGGTCCCCAGACGACGGTTATTGGGACGACGTGTGGAGATTTAAGCAGTTTTCCGCATGTTATTGGTCGGGTCGACCCGTCCAAGACCAAATGTACTCGACCGCTTATAGTTCTGACGCCCCGTGGAACGACACGAATTGGTACAATGACCAATTCACCAACTTGATTATAGCCGCTCGAACCGAAATGAACCAAGATGTTCGCAAACAGATGTATTCGGATGCAGCCAGAATCATGATGGATGATGGCGGCCTAATTGTTCCCATGTTCAATAATTTTGTTGATGGGACAGGACCGCGGGTCGCAGGTTGGAGCGACAACCCTAACGGTGAAATGATGTCGAGCCGTGCGCTGTATTCCTGCTGGGTCGCCTAGGGAATTAACGGGATATGCCTGCCGTACTTAAACTAATTGCCCAGCGCATCGCGCTGGGCATCCTACTACTTTGGGTCGTGTCGGTGCTTATCTTCTGGGGCACCGAGTTACTCCCCGGCGATGTAGCTTCCGCAATTTTAGGGCAATCGGCTACGCCTCTTGCGCTCGCAAATCTGCGCGAAAAAATGGGCCTCAATGACCCTGCTCATGTTCGCTACATTAAATGGTTTCTAGGTTTTCTACATGGCGATTTGGGCACTGCATTGACCAATGGGCGAGATGTAGCATCTTCAATCTCCGCACGGCTGAGCAATACGTTGTTCCTCGCTTTCTGGGCAGCCATAATTGCCGTGCCCCTCTCCATCCTGCTTGGCCTCGTTGCCGCACGATATGAGGGCCGCTGGCCTGACAAGGTTATTTCCGGCGTTACTTTGGCCACAATCTCTCTGCCAGAGTTTGTGGTCGGCTATATCGCAATGTTCATTCTGGCGGTGAGCTACCGGATTTTTCCGTCTACGGCCCTGATCTACGACAGTATGACCTTGTGGCAGAAGCTCAATGCCATCGCCCTTCCGGTGATCGTTTTGGTGCTCGTCGTTCTCGCCCACATGATGCGGATGACGCGGGCGGCGATCCTCAATGTGATGCAATCGGCCTATATTGAAACGGCCGAGCTCAAGGGCCTCAAGCAATCGACCATCATCTCTCGCCATGCATTTCCCAACGCGATTGCGCCAGTGGTGAACGTGGTGATGCTCAACCTCGCCTACCTCGTTGTCGGCGTCGTCGTCGTCGAGGTGGTTTTCGTCTACCCCGGCATGGGGCAGTATCTGGTTGACCATGTGTCCAAGCGTGACGTGCCCGTTGTTCAGGCCTGCGGCCTTATCTTCGCGGCGGTCTATATCGGCCTGAATATTCTTGCCGACGTCATCTCAATTCTTACCAATCCCCGACTGAGGCACCCGAAATGAGACGGATTCCACTCTCCGCCCTTATCGGCCTTTTCTTCACGGCGCTGTTTTTCCTCACCGCCATTTTCGCCGATTTCATCGCCCCCT
>JAYPXD010000368.1:0-325 GCA_038135395.1 Alphaproteobacteria bacterium
AGAGCCAACCTTTACCATTCTGGAACAGACCGAGTAACAAAAACGGCTACAACACCTTGACTGCTGTTTTGTTCCGCAGCGGTCGTGAGCCTATACACGATTTTCGATACTATGTAAGGAACTTAATGGTGATTACAGCGTTAATGGATGGCGAAATATGGGCGGCACTGGTGTCGTTGACAGCGTTGGAAATCGTGTTGGGCATCGATAACCTGGTGTTCCTGTCCGTCACGGCTGCTCGTTTGCCGGCGCATAGGCGGGTTGCAGCCCAGCGGATCGGACTGGTGCTGGCGTTGGGGATGCGAATCATTCTGATCGCCAGCGC
>JAYPXD010000368.1:335-2636 GCA_038135395.1 Alphaproteobacteria bacterium
ATCCTGGCGCGACGCGATCATGCTGGGCGGTGGGCTGTTTCTCCTGATCAAAGGAACATCTGAGATTCACCATGCCGTAGAAGGCGAGGCTGCGGCGGTCCAGGACGGGCGGTCCGCCGCGTTTGGCCTTGTGATCGCTCAAATCGTTGCGCTCGACCTGGTGTTCTCAATCGATAGCGTGGTCACGGCGATTGGCATGACGGATATTTTTGGTGTGATGGTAACGGCAGTCGCAATTTCAATCGGAATCATGATGTTTGCCGCAAGGCCGGTGTCCGACTTCGTCCACGCACACCCGACGGTCAAGATGCTGGCATTAAGCTTTCTTTTGCTGATCGGCATGGCGTTGGTCGCAGAAGGCCTGCATTTCCATGTACCCAGAGGCTATCTCTATTTCGCGATTGCGTTTTCTATGACCGTCGAAGGGCTGAACCTGTGGGCGAAAGCCAACCGGAGACGCAAGCAGCCAGCCGGCGGCGAGTGATCTATGACTTGCGCGCCTCGGCCAAGGCTGCCGGCAAGGCCCGGGCAAACAGGTCCATTTCCGCCTCGGGCGCGCAGCTGATCCGGATGCACCGGTCCAACGGTGCAACGCCGGGCATGCGGACAAAGACGTCGCGTGCGATCAACGCCGCAAGCACCCGCCGGGCAAAATCGCCATCGCCGCCGCAATCGATTGCGACGAAGTTGGTTGCGGACGGCAGAGTTTGCAGGCCGTTTTCCGCCGCGATATCGCCAATTCGCTGGCGCGCCGCTTCGACCCGGGCCCGCGTCTGTGCCAGGTAGTCCTGATCGGCAAGCGCGGCTAGCGCGCCGGCCTGGGCCAGGCGGTTGACGCCGAAATGGTTGCGTACACGCTCAAACACCCCGGCGACTTCCGGCGAAGACACGGCATAGCCCAGACGCATGCCGGCCAGGCCGTAAGCCTTGGAGAATGTGCGGAAGCGGATTACGCGGCTGTCTGTGGTATCCCATTGCGGCAGGGCACTATCCGGTGCGAACTCACCATACGCCTCGTCCAGGCAGAGCAGGCAGTCATCGGGGACAGCATCAATCATCGCCTGGATGCGGGCGGCGCCGTGCCAGGAGGCCATCGGATTATCGGGGTTGGCGATATAGACCAGCCGCGCGCCCACCTCCCGGGCTTTGGCAATCAGGCCTTCCGGGTCTTCATAATCGCCGGCGTAGGGCACCGTCACCAGTTCGCCGCCAAAGCCGGCGACATGATAGTTGAAAGTGGGATAGGCGCCCGCCGACGTCACCACTTTGTCGCCGGGAGCGACAAACGCCCGGACCGTCAGGCCCAGCAGCGCATCGACGCCTTCGCCGATAACGATGCTGTCTTCAGGGATGGCGTGGTGCGCCGCCAGCGCTGTGCGCAGGTCGAAATTGGTCGGATCGCCGTATTGCCAGACGTTGGGGGCTTCCTGCTGCATAGCCGCGATCGCCAGCGGCGACGGCCCGAAGACGTTCTCATTCGCGCCGATCCGCGCGGCGAACGTCCGACCCCGCGACCGCTCCTGCGCTTCCGGGCCGACAAACGGGACAGTCGCCGGCAGGCTGGCGACCAATGGGGTAAACGGTGCGGTCATTGCGCCGGTTCCTGCACATCGAGAATGATTGGCCGCAATTAGCGTGCAAATATCGATGGCGAAAGCATAAAATGTCCGTTGGCGCCTTCTGGTATTTCTGAATTTCTAAAAGGTGTGACGGCGATAACACACCCTGGTCTGAAACCACGGCAAAATCTATCGGACCAGAAAAGTCAGCAGCAGTGAATTGGCGATTGAGATGTTGAATTCTGCAGACCCCGCGAACCTCGCCAAGATTGGGTCGAGCGTGTTTATTGCAGTGGGAGGATTGGCGATTGCCGGTGGGTTGTTGCTGGCAATGGACGACCCTGGCGGGCTGGCGCTTTCGGCATTCGGCGTGGTGTTTGCCGGGGTTGGATGGCTGATGCGCCGCAAAGCTGCGCCACCGCAAGGCAGGAAGGCAGTGGTGATCGGCGAGGATGCCTTCTCTGGCCGACGCAAGGATGGTCAGCAGGCCAATGTCCGGCGGGGCGTCGTGATCCATGTCGATGAAACTGCCTCGGAGGCCGAGGTCGCGGTAGCCAAGGCCGACTGGGCTAGGCAGCGTTTTGCGGAGCGGCCGGACTGGATGGAGGGCCGGATTCTGGCGGAGGCGGAGCGCAGCAGCGGCCTCCACATGCTGGCCGCGGGCCTGTGGATCGGATTTGCGCTGTTGGCGCTGGGGGCCGGCTTGATCTGGGGCGGCGTTGCCTGGCTGATGGCGGCTCGG
>JAYPXD010000369.1:0-2629 GCA_038135395.1 Alphaproteobacteria bacterium
CAGCCGGATCCGCATGGCATAGCCTTTGTCGGTCTTGATTACCTCTCCGCTTATCTCCCGCTTCTCAACGCCAAGGAATGTTCCGAGCTGTTCGGCCAGATAGGTGACAGAGACTTCCGATCCCGGGATTTGAATGTTGATGTTTGGCCGATCCGGTCCCAACTCGGCCCTTTCTTTAATGGTGCTTGCGCGAACTTGGATCAGGTGGATTTCGTCAGCTATGCGTTTCGGCAGCAAATCGCTGGCATAGCCGCGGGTAGCGAGATCTGCGGGTACTTTGATAGGCGATATCCGGATTGTCCGATCCGATAGCGTGCCATAGATCACGGCCGCGGCCAGTATCAACGCCAAGTAGAATGACAGAGTGACGATATATTCGCGAGCGGTCTTGAGAGAGATCAGATTGGGTACGAAGGACACGAAACGGCGTTTTCGCTCGGGCTGGCTGCTTGTGTCGATCGGTGATTTTCCGGATGGGTTTTCCATGCCTCGGGCCTGTTGGCGCGCAAATTAAGGCAGGCGCTGAAACCGCTCTGTCTGAGGCGGTCGCCTTTGCGCGGCCTTCCGCAAGCGTTGGCGCCGCCTCGGATGGTAATGATTCATCCGAGGCGGTTTCTGTCTTGCCGCTACCGCGCTTGCCGTGGTGGCCAGTCGACCTGGCGGCGCAGTTCGAGGCGGGCGATCTGCTGGCGGTGCACCTCGTCCGGACCGTCAGCGAAGCGCAGCGCGCGCATCCGGCTCCACATGAAGGCTAGCTTGAATTCCTGGCTCATCGCGCCGCCGCCATGCGCCTGCATGGCATTGTCGATCACCTGCAGCGCCATGTTGGGCGCCGCCACTTTGATCATGGCGATTTCCTGGCGGGCGGCCTTGTTGCCGACCGTGTCCATCATGTAGGCGGCCTTGAGCGTCAGCAGGCGGCACATCTCGATGTTGATGCGGGCATCGGCGACACGCTCCATGAAGTTGTCGCGCTCCGCCAATTGCTTGCCCCAGGTGGTGCGCTCGGTGCCGCGCTTGCACATCATCTCCAGCGCGCGCTCGGCGACGCCGATGATGCGCATGCAGTGGTGGATGCGGCCCGGGCCGAGGCGGCCCTGCGCGATCTCGAAGCCGCGGCCTTCGCCCAGCAGCATGTTGTCTTTCGGCACGCGCACATTCTCGAACAGCACCTGGCCGTGGCCGTGCGGGGCGTCGTCATAGCCCATGACGTGCAGCATGCGCTCCACCGTGATGCCGGGCGTGTCGCGCGGCACCAGGATCATGGACTGCTGGCGATAGGTCGGAGCAGACGGGTCGGTCTTGCCCATCAGGATCAGAATCTTGCAGCGCGGGTCGCCGATGCCGCTGGTCCACCACTTGCGGCCGTTGATGACGTATTCGTCGCCGTCGCGCTCGATCCGGCATTCGATGTTGGTGGCGTCGGAGGACGCGACCGCCGGCTCGGTCATCGCGAAGGCGGAGCGGATTTCGCCGTTCAACAGCGGCGTCAGCCAGCGCTTTTTGTTCTCTTCCGAGGCATAGCGCTCCAGCACTTCCATGTTGCCGGTATCCGGCGCGGAGCAGTTGAACGCTTCCGGCGCCCAGTTGACCCGGCCCATGATCTCGCAGATCGGCGCGTATTCCAGGTTGGTGAGGCCGGCGCCATTCTGGCTTTCCGGCAGGAACATGTTCCAGAGGCCTTCATCCTTGGCCTTCTGCTTTACCTCTTCCAGGATGGGGACGACGGTCCAGCGGCTGTCGGCCTCGTCCAGTTGTTGGTAGTAGAGCGCCTCGTTGGGGTAGACGTAGCGGTCCATGAAGTCCTGGACGCGGGCGCACAATTCCTTTGTGCGGTCGTTAAACTCAAAATGCATAGGGGTTCCTCACCTCGTCGGATGCTTGCGGGCCGATGGCATGCGCCACCAGCCTAGCGCGGCAAGGCGCAGGGCGGAAGAGGGAAGGGGTGTCGCGGCGGCAATGCCCATTTGGGGTTGTATTATGGCTCATCTTGCGCCTGAATATGGCTAAGGTGTGACGGTGGGGTATGGGCCGGATGGCTCGTATGGGAGTGCAGGACATGCTGGGATGGGGACGCGCGGCTGGCGCGGTCTTGGCGATAAGTTTGGGAATGGCCGTCGGTATTGGGGTGGCGCTGGGCTGGCCAGATGGCGCCGGGGCTCAGCAGACAGCGCCTGCGAATGCAAACGCTCAACCTCAGTCAACCGCGACTGCGTTCGATGTGGCGCTCGGCCGGTTCATCACGACGCTTTACAACGAAAATACGCGGGTGGGGCGGTTGTTGCCTCGTATTTTCGCGGAACACCTCTCTGAGGATAAACGAAAGATCTGGTTTGCGGGCGAAGGCGGCATGATTCTGTCATCGGTGGATGAGGGTAAAAGTTGGCGGCACGTTTGGACGGGAACGCACCAGGACCTCAAAGCGGTGTATGTCCTAAACCCGAAATCTACGCCGCTGAACTACACCGGGCCCAACGGTTTTGCGATCGGAGATTTCGGTCAGATCGTAGTAAGCCGAGATTGGGGAGTTTCTTGGAAACTTGGTCCAATTCTCATGCCGGATGTCGGCGCAATAACGTGGAGACCTCCGGAAACCTATCGCGGGGGCGAATTTTGTGACTCGATAGAG
>JAYPXD010000370.1:0-1019 GCA_038135395.1 Alphaproteobacteria bacterium
GCCATGCTGCACCTCGCCCAGGTCATCGCCCCACGCCTGGTCGGCGCCGGGACTGTAGGCTTCGGCAAAGACCTCGCCATTGTGCAAAACCAGGACGCTATGCAGGCCGGACAGCCGTCCATCGGCGACCGCGTCCAGAATAGCCTGGTTCACCGTGTCATTGCCTGCGGCCGTCGCCTGCCAACCGCATAGCAACATGCTGACCACAAGCGAAAGCGACCGCCAGAATGGCATCAATGCTCAGGGCTCCGTCTTGCTATCGCATTGCGTCCCGGATGCGGGGCGCTTTTGGACCGGCGGGGCGATTGCTGGCTGGCCCTCTTGCCGGCTCAGGCATAGGCTTTTAAACGGGCCGCCGTCTCCTCCGCCAGCGTTCGCACCAGGTCCCCGGCCGGCATTTCGCGCGTCAGCCCGACATTTTGTCCGGCCCAGAGTGACTGAAAGGCGCCGTCGCCTTTGCCACCCAACGGCGCCACCAACGAGCGCTGCGCCGGATACGGGGCCACATCGGCTTCCATATCGGCAAGCTCGTCCATCAGGCGGTTGCGGATGGCTCGGGCGGGCTTCCCCGAGTGCAGGCGGGTGACGCGCGTACTCTCGTCCCCAGCTTGGGCCAGCGCCCGGCGATGCGGGTCAGAGATTTTGCTGTCGGCGTTGCGCAGGAAGGCGGTGCCCACCTGCACGGCGCTTGCACCCAACATAAAGGCGGCGGCGGCGGTGTTCCCGTCGACGATGCCGCCCGCCGCGATCACTGGCAAGCGGACGGCGCGGCAGACCTGCGGCAGCAACGCAAACAGGCCCGGCTGATTGGTCATGTCGCCGCCGAGGAACGTGCCGCGATGGCCGCCCGCCTCAAAACCCTGGGCGATGATGGCGTCGACGCCGGCCGCTTCCAGCGCCCGCGCCTCCGCGACGGTGGTGGCCGAGCAAAGGATCATGGCTCCGGTTGCGCGCACCTGCTCCAGCAACTTTTCATCGGGAAGGCCGAAGTGGAAGCTGACCACGGCTGGCTTTTCGAC
>JAYPXD010000370.1:1029-2620 GCA_038135395.1 Alphaproteobacteria bacterium
CTCCCGAAAATACGGGGTCAGCCGCCGGCTCATGGCGTCGCCGGTTCCTGTAACGTCGCCAGGGTCCGCATGGCAGAAGAAATTGGCGTTCAGCGGCTTGTCGGTCATTTGCCGGAACCGCTGAATCTCTGCCGCAGCGGTCTCTACACTCGACGTGGCCAGTCCAAGCGACCCCAGCCCTCCGGCCACACTGACCGCAGCGGCCAACGCCGGCGTGGTTGCGCTTGCCATTGGCGCCTGAATGATTGGATAGGTGAGGCCGAGGCGTTCGGTGAGGGCGCTTTTCGGGAGCATGGGGTGTCCTAGCGCCTTCACCCTGCAGTAGGCTCAGGGTGAAGGCAGGTGAGTGAGAGGGCCTACTTGTTCAGGAAGTTCAGCGGCAACCCAGCCCGCGGCCAGTCGACCGCCAGCAGCTTGCCATAGTAGCTCTGGGTGATGAACGCGGTTTTCAGGTCCGGTCCGCCAAAGCAGATGTTGGTGACATAGGGGTCGCCTGACATCGGGATGTGCTCGACGCTGGAGCCGTCCGGGGTCATCACGGTGATGCCGGGATCGAACAGCGTGGCGATGCAGATATTGCCGCCAGCCTCCACCGCCAGGCTGTCGAAATTGCGGAAGCCGCTCGTATTCGCGACCAGGCGTCCGCCGTGCGGAATTGGCCACGGCTGCTTTTTGACCTTGCCGGGCGCTTCCAGCTCGAACGCCCAGAGCCGGCCGGTCCAGGTCTCCGCCACATAGAGTGTCTTCTCGTCCGGCGAGAGGCTGGTGCCGTTCGGGGTGATCATCGGGTAGGCCACCTCGGTGATATAGCTGCCGTCGGCCTTGGCGTAATAGATGCCGGTCCGGTCCCAGTCACGCTCGCGCGTCTTGCCGAGGTCGGTGAAATACATGCCGCCTTGCTTGTCGAACACGATGTCGTTCGGGCCGCGCAACTGGTTCTCGCCGCAATGGGTGTAGAGCGTCTCGACCTTGCCGGTCTTGATATCGACCGCCTGGATCGAGCCGCCGGCATAGTTGTCCGCCTGGGCGATGGAGCGCATGCCGCCATCTTCGCCATAGAACCACTTGAAGCCGCCGTTGTTGCAGATGTAGATGCGGCCATCCGGGCCCATGGCAGCGCCGTTCGGGCCGCCGCCGGTCTCGGCCACAACCTCGGTGGAGCCATCGGGATTGCAGCGGGTCAGCGTGCCGCGCTCGATTTCCACCAGGATGACCGAGCCATCCGGCATGGCGATCGGGCCTTCCGGAAAGCGCAGGCCGGTGGTGACGACGCGGACTGCCGGCTCGGGCGAGGTAATGTGCTTGACCATCGTTCGGTGTTCCTCTTGAAGCATGGTGTTTTCGAATGCCGGCGGGCACTATAGGCCCAACTGATCCCAAGGAGCGAGAGCCCAGATGCTGAGTTTTGCCGTCACCGCCGCCGATGGCTCGATCGAACGACTGCCGGTGGCGGTCGAGAAGCTGGTTATTGCCGGCTGGACCGGACGCGACCGCGCCAAGTTGCAGGAACATATCGACGAATTAAAGGAATTGGGCGTTGCGCCGCCATCGTCGACGCCAATCTATTACCCGGTAGGGGCATCGCTGGTGA
>JAYPXD010000371.1:0-563 GCA_038135395.1 Alphaproteobacteria bacterium
AGCGACCGGCCTATGACATGGTGGTGCAGGCGATGGGCGGCATCATGAGCATCACCGGCCAGCCGGGGGGCGAACCGACCCGCGTCGGCCTCTCCATCGGCGACCTTGGCGCTGGCCTCTACACCACCATCGGCATCATTTCGGCCATTTACGACCGGGCCAATACGGGCGAGGCGCGCAAGGTCGACGTCTCGATGCTGGATTGCCAGGTCTCGCTGATGGAAAACGCTATCGCGCGTTATGCCGCCACTGGGGAAATCCCGGGGCCGCTGGGCGGCCGGCACCCGTCGATCACGCCGTTCCAGGTGTTCCGCACCAAGGACAGCCACCTGATCATCGCCGCCGGCAATGACGTGATGTTCCACCGTTTCTGCGACATCATCGGCCGGGAGGATATCAAGAATGACCAGCGGTTCGCGTCGAACGGCAGCCGCACCGAGCATCATGTCGAGCTGGGAAAGCTGATTGAGTCCGTGCTGGAAACCCGCGATACGGCCGAATGGTTGCCGCAGTTGGATAACGCTGGGATTCCGGCGTCGAAGATCAACAACGTTGCCGACATC
>JAYPXD010000371.1:587-2615 GCA_038135395.1 Alphaproteobacteria bacterium
GTGACCGTCGACGATCCGACCTTTGGCGAGATGAAAGTGGCCGGCAATCCGATCAAGCTGTCTGGCTATACCGATTCAGGTCGGCGGGCCACTGCCCCTGCGGTCGATGAAAACCGCGCCGCCATTGTGAAGGAATTTATGGGCTAACCCTTCGCATCACCCTGCCGCCTGTCGCGTCGGGCGCCGATGGCCCCAGCCGGGCCGAGGCCCTGTCGTGGCGGCACGCGGATTGCCCGGTGCGGCCACGGTTTCTGGAAGGATACGTTGCATGGTCGATATTTCCGGCCGGACCCGGCTGATTGCGCACCTCGGCGTGCCGACCGAGATCTTCAAGGCGCCGATGATCTACAATCCCTGGTTCGAGCATGCCGGCATAGACGCCGTCGTCGTGCCCATGGGCAGTGAGCCGGCCGATTATCCTGACTTTTTCCGCCTGTTGTTCCGGCTGCGCAATATTCATGGCGCCCTGATCACCATGCCGCACAAGGTGACGACGGTCGGCTTGCTCGACCGTATCAGTCCGACCGTCGAGGTCGCTGGCTCCTGCAACGCCGTTCGGCTGGCCGCCGATGGCCTGTTGGAAGGCGACATGTTCGATGGCGAGGGCTTTGTCCGGGGGATGCAGGCCAAGGGTCGGGCCATTGCCGGCGCTTCGGCGCTGGTCATCGGGGCGGGCGGCGTCGGGTCCGCCATTGCGGCGTCGCTGGCGAAGGCCGGAGTCGCCCGGCTGGGCTTGTTCGACCTCAACCGCCCGCTCGCGGAGGCGCTGGCCCAACGGATCGCCCGCCGCTATCCCGCAGTGCAGATCGCGGTTGGCGACAACGATGCCGCCGGTTTCGATATTCTGGTGAACGCCACGCCGCTTGGCATCAACGCCGACGACCCGATGCCGACCGATATGAGCCGCGTTGCGCCGGAAATTTTCGTCGGCGACGTGGTGATGAGCGCCGAGGAGACCGCTTTCCTTGCCGCGGCCCGCGCCCGGGGCTGCCAGACCCAAATCGGCCTGGACATGAATTTCGAGCAAATCCCGGCGTATCTGGAATTTTTCGGCCTGCCTGTCGCCGCGCCGGACCAGCTGCGGCGTCTCGCGCGCATCCGCTATTAAGCTTCCCTCGGCGGCACCCGGGAGGGCGCTACATCTTGGCGATCACCTTCCGGGCAAAGTCCTCGGTGCGGCGGAAGGTGAGTTCGGTCGGCAGGCTGAAGACAATGCCATCCAGGCCTTGTTTCTCCAGGCCGCGCAACTGCTCGACGATCTCTTCCGGATGACCGGCGATGCAGAAGTTGCGAATGATTTCCGGTGTAATGAAGCGGGCTTCGTCAGGGTCCAGATAGCTGTAGTGGCTTTGGTGCAGAGCCAGATGGCGGGTGGCTTCGTCGCGGGACATGTGAAAATCCATGTATTCCTGCCAGATCGGAAGGATGTAGTCCGGCGGCTGCCGGCCTGTCTCGCGGACGAAATCGACCAGGTAGTGCACATTGGCCATGATTGCCGGGCCGCATTCGGCGACGACCCGCTCGGACGCCAGCGTCTCGCCTTTTTCCAGCATCAGCAGGTTGGCCAGGGCAAAGACCTGGAAGCCATCCAGGCTTCGGCCCGCGGCATCCGCGCCGCGCTTGACGTTGGCCAGCACATTGGGGATGGCGCCGCCGCGCGGAATGCCGGTAATGACCCCGTCGCCAAGCTCACCCGCCAGGCCCTGGGCACGCGGACCGAAGCCGCCGACCATCATCGGGATCTCGTGCTCCAGGTCGATATAGTTCAGGTGTGTGTTCTGGAATTTTACCGCGTGGGTTTCGCCGTTCAGGCTGTAGTCGGTTTCCTCACCGGCCAGCAACGCCTTGATCACCCGCAGGTATTCGCGGAATTCCGCCACTTTCGCCGGGCGCTGCCCTAGCGTGCGCATCGCCGTGTTGCCGGTGCCGGTGCCAAAGAACACCCGGCCTGGCGCCAGCTTGTTGATCGTTGCAATGCCGCCGGCAGCGACTGGGGCCAGCCGTAGGCCGGGAATGGCGAGGCCGGTG
>JAYPXD010000372.1:0-2573 GCA_038135395.1 Alphaproteobacteria bacterium
GGATCGCTGCGAGTTTCCGTTGCACGCCCGTCAGGCTCCCTGTTGTCAAAGGCACCCCCGGAACACGCTTCCGCGCATCCGGGGAGGATTGGTCATTCCGCCGGAGGGGGCAAGAGGGCTGCCTGCCTCAATTAAGCCGGATCGAGCGTAACCTCGCGGCTCGTAAACCTCCACCCGTCAGTCGTCCGGCGCAGTGTGTCGCGGTAGAAGCCGGTGAAGCGCAGTTCCGCGCTCTCCGCCCGCCCTGCTCCGAAGGCGTTGAAATAGCAGCGAAGCGTCGCCTCGTCGCCGTCCACGTCGATCAGCAGGTTCCAGTTCCAGTGCCGGACCCGTCCCTTGTTGATGGCGAAGTGGCCCTCATGGTAGGCGCGAAGGGCGTCGTGCCCCTTGTGCGCGCCGCCGCGCGGGTCGCCCTCTGGCAGGCCGACGCAAGAGAAGACGCCGTCCTCCGTAAAGCAGGCGACCCAGCCCTCGATCTCACCGGCGTCGAGACACCAGTTGTATCGGGCCGCGAGTTGGCGAATGGCTTCGCAGTCGTCGGTGTACTGGCTCAAAGGCTCCTCCTTTCAGACGGCTGCGACAGCGATTGGCCGTCTATTCCGCCGCGACCGCCAGCGTCTCCTCCGGCGCAGCCTGCGCGCCGCGCACGAGCCGGCCCGGCAGGGCGCCCGTGGCGACGCCGTTGCGGTAGACCACCTGGCCAGCAACGATGGTAGCGTCATAACCCCGCGTTTTCTGCACCATGCGCTTGCCGCCCGCCGGCAAGTCGTAGAGCACCTCCGGCGGATTGATGCCCAACGCCGCGAAGTCGATGACGTTGATATCCGCCTTCTGGCCGACGCGCAGCAGACCGCGGTCCATCAGCCCGATGGCGTGGGCGTTGTCGCTGGTCAGGCGCTTCACCGTCCACTCCAGCGGCATGCGCTCGCCGCGGGTGCGGTCGCGAGACCAATGGGTCAACATGTAGGTGAAGGCGCTGGCGTCGCTGAGGAAACCCACATGCGCGCCGCCATCGCCGAGGCCGATCAGCGTGTGCGGGCTGCGCATCATCTCTGCCGTCACCTCGCAATCGCCATAGGAGTAGTTGGCGCGGGCGGTGAACAGCATGGCCTTGCCGTCGTTCTGCATCAGCAGGTCATAGGCCATTTCCTGCGGGCTGACCCCGGCCCGCGCGGCCCGCGCCGGGTTCGAGTCTTCGGGGGCAGGCTCATAGTTCGGCGGATCGCCCAGCGGGTAGAGCTGGTCGAAATTGGCCATGCGGAAGGCCTTCGGATGGTTTTCCGGGAACTCCGCGATCAGTTTCGCCCGGAATTCCGGGGTCTTCAGCATGGCGATCTTGTCCTCGAATTCCAAGTCGGCGACCTGGTCCCAACTTGCGCAGAGCATGAAGGGATTCATGCTGATTTCGAAGCCCAGCATCAGACCGATAGGCCGCGGCAGCACCTGGCCGGTGATCTTTTCACCCGCCTCGTTGGCGGCGGTGATGCCGTTCAGGGTGGTGCGCCAGACCTCCGGCCGGTCGTCGAACTGGATCAGGCTCATGGTCATGGGCCGGCCGCTTTCCTGGCCCATGCGGCGCAGCATGGTCATTTCCGCCTCCGGCTCGTCGAAATCGCTGATCATCTGCAGCCAGCCCTTGCCGGTCTTGCCGACCGCGCGGGCGATCTGCACCAGTTCCTCCGCCGGAGCGCCCAGGGTCGGGGTATGCACGCCGGCCTTGGTCTTATGGTTGATCGTGCGGCTGGTGGAGAAGCCGAGCGCACCGGCCTCAATCGCTTCCGCCGCGAGCGCCGCCATCTCAGCCTGCTCCGCCGGCGTGGCGTCCTCGCGCGCGACGGCGCGGTCGCCCATGACGTAGACGCGCAGGGCCGCGTGCGGCACCTGGGTGACGACGTCCACGTCGAACGGCTTGCCGTCGATGGAGTCGAGATATTCGCCGAAGGTCTCCCAGTTCCAGGGCAGGCCCTTGGCCAGCACCGGCTCCGGTATGTCCTCGACGCCTTCCATCAGCTCGACCAGCTTGTGGCGCTGGTGCGGCTTGCAGGGCGCGAAGCCGACGCCGCAATTGCCGACCATCACCGTGGTGACGCCATTCCAGGAGGACGGGTCGATGCGGTTCGACCAGGTTACCTGGCCATCATAATGGGTGTGCACGTCGATGAAGCCGGGGGTCACGATCTTGCCGTTCGCATCGATCTCCTCCTTGCCGGCCGGGATATCGCCGCCGATCGCGCTGATTTTCCCGCCGATTACCGCCAGGTCGGCGGCATAGGGCGCATCGCCGGAGCCGTCATAGATCATGCCGTTACGGATGACGAGGTCGGGTTGGGTCATGGCGGTATTCCTTCCGTATGGTTGCACAGCGTTCCATGCGCGTCTGATTGCAAGGAATTTTGAACCTGCTGCGCCGGGGCGGCAAGGGGGCAGAGAGCCAATGCCGGCAAACCTGGCCAACAAAACATCTGGCCACGCAGCCTACAGACGGGATGAATGACCCTGGCAGACATGGCGCACACGGCGCGGCGCTGTTTCGGGGTTTGTACGCCGAACGGTCCTAGCCTAAGGTACATGCC
>JAYPXD010000373.1:0-2549 GCA_038135395.1 Alphaproteobacteria bacterium
GCCTCCGGCAGGCGCGGGCGCAGCAGCGCCAGCGGGTGGCGGCGCAGCGTCAGGCGCTGGCGGCGGTAATCCTCCGCAACCTGCTCACCCATAGACGCCGCCGGCAGAGACACCGCTGCCTCCGCCCGGTTCTCACCAGCGGCGGCGAACAGCGGCAGGTCGTTGGCCGTGGGTGGCAGTGCCCGCACCTCCCACAGCGCCTGCCGCCGGTTCAGGCCGAGCGAGCCGAACGCATCGGCTTCCGCCAGCTGCTCCAGCACGGCGGTGGAGAGGCCGGCCTGCGACCGGACCTCCGCAATGTTGGCATAGCCTTGGGGCGGACGCGTTGTCGTCAACGCCTCTACGTCCGCCTGGCGCAACCCCTTGATCTGGCGCAGCCCCAGCCGCAGCGAGCGTTCCGGCCTCGCCGCGGTCACGCCCCAGCCGATGGAGCCGCGCGCCGGCCCCGGCCCGGCGCCGGGCTCCAGCGTGCAATCCCAGTTGCTGAGGTTCACGTCTGCCGGCAGCACGCGCACGCCATGCTCCGCCGCGTCGCGCACGATCTGCGCCGGGGCGTAGAAGCCCAGCGGCTGGCTGTTCAGCAAGGCGGCGGCGAACACCTCCGGATAATGGCATTTCAGCCAGGATGAGACATAAACCAGCAGGGCAAAGCTGGCGGCGTGGCTTTCGGGAAAGCCATAGGTGCCGAAGCCCTCAATCTGCTTGAAGCAGCGCTCGGCGAAGTCGGCGTCGTAGCCGCGGGCGACCATGCCGCCGACCATTTTCTCGTGGAATTTGTGGATGTCGCCGCCCTTCTTAAAGGTCGCCATGGCGCGGCGCAGGCGGTCCGCTTCCTCCGGGGTGAAGCCGGCGGCGACGATGGCGATTTTCATCGCCTGTTCCTGGAACAGCGGCACGCCCAGCGTCTTGCCGAGGACCTGCTCCAGCGCCTTCGACGGATAGGATACCTGTTCCTTGCCCTCGCGCCGGCGCAGATAGGGGTGGACCATGTCGCCCTGGATCGGGCCGGGCCGGACGATGGCGACCTCGATCACCAGATCATAGAAATTGCGCGGCTTCAGGCGGGCCAGCATCGACATCTGCGCCCGGCTCTCCACCTGGAAGGTGCCGAGCGAGTCGGCGCGCGACAGCATCTCGTACGTTGCCCAGTCGCCCTCCGGAATGCTGGCGAGGCCCAGGTCGCGGCCATAATCGGCGCGCAGCAGGTCGAACGCCTTGCGCACGCAGGTCAGCATGCCGAGCGCCAGCACATCCACCTTGAGGATGCCAAGCGCGTCGATATCGTCCTTGTCCCACTCGATCACGGTGCGCTCGGCCATAGCGGCGTTTTCGATCGGCACCAGCTCTTCCAGACTGTCGCGGGCGATGACGAAGCCGCCGGTGTGCTGCGAGAGATGGCGGGGAAAGCCGATCAGTTCGCGCGCCAAAGTGAGGGTCAGCGCGATGCGCCGGTCGGTGGGGTCCAGGCCTGCCTCGGCAACGCGCTGCTCTGCCACGTCGGCCTCGTGCCAGCCCCAGAGATTGCCGCTGATCGCGCCGACCGTATCCGGCGACAGGCCCATGACCTTGCCCACCTCGCGGATGGCGCCACGGGCGCGGTAGGTGACGACGGTAGCGGTCAGGCCGGCGCGGTGGCGGCCATAGCGGTTGTAGAGATACTGGATCACCTCCTCGCGCCGCTCGTGCTCGAAATCGACGTCGATGTCCGGCGGCTCGTCGCGGGCGGCGGAGACGAACCGCTCGAACAGCAGGTCGATGCGGGCCGGGTCGACCGCGGTCACGCCCAGGCAATAGCACACCGCCGAATTCGCCGCCGAACCGCGCCCCTGACAGAGAATGCCCTGGCTGCGGGCGTGTCGGACGATGTCGTAGACGGTCAGGAAATAGGGCGCATAGCCGAGACTTTCGATCAGGCGCAACTCCTTGGCGATGGCATCCGCCACCTTGTCCGGAACACCACCTGGGTAGCGGTTCTGTGCGCCCTCCCGCGTCAGGCGGGTGAGGGTCTGCTGTGCGGTCTCGCCCGCCACCATGATCTCCGCCGGGTATTCATAGCGCAATTCGTCGAGCGAGAAGGTGCAGCGCGCCGGGATTTCCAGCGTGTTGGCCAGAGCCTGGGGGTGGTCGCGGAACAGGCGGGCCATCTCCGCCGGCGGCTTCAGGTGGCGCTCGGCATGGGCGGCGAGGCGGAAGCCGGCCTGGTCGATGCTGGTGCGATGGCGGATGCAGGCCAGCACATCGGCCATCGGTTTGCGTCCGGCCGCATGCATCAGTGGCAGGTTGGTGGCGAGCAGAGGGATGCGGTGGCGGTCGGCCAGCGCCGCATCGCGGGCCAGGCCGTCCGAGCCGTCGAAGCGCGGATGGCTGGCGAGGTAGAGGCGGCGGCGCAGGTCGCTTCGCAGCCGGTCTGCCAGCGCATCGGCGTCCTCCGATGCGGGGATGCTGTCCGGCAGCAGCGCGAAGACCAGCCCTTCGGCGTGTTCCAGCACGTCGGCAAGGCCAAGCCAGCACGCGCCCTTGGGGGCCCGTTGCCGGCCAAGGCTGATCAA
>JAYPXD010000374.1:0-2538 GCA_038135395.1 Alphaproteobacteria bacterium
AAGCGGCGGATCAGAAGCATGTCTCGGTAGAGCTGCTCGACCACGTCGGCGGACGGCAACTCGTTCGTGGCAACCGGTTTTGTGGCTTTCGTTCGGGCCGTTCGGGCCATGGGCATGCTCCCGCGCAAGTGAATGTCCGTTAAGGTAGCATAACGAAGCCGTCGATGCCGACAAGTCCGCAGCGACAGCTATTATTGTGCCGGGCGCGCGCCGCCTTCGGAATTGCCGCCGTCGGTCGGGCTGTGTGGCTGCATCAGGACGATGACTTCGTCGGGATGCGCCATGTTGAGGGTACGCCTAGCCTCTTCCTCCAACAAGTCTCGGTCGACGGCCTGCCCATTCAACAGACGGACCCGCCGCTCCAACGCCTCCTGCTCGTCTTTCAGGATATCCAGTTCGGCGTTAGCGAGCGCCAACTCGGCCTCCCGCTCGTCCAATATCTGAAAGCCCTTGGGACCGAACACCGCGTAAAGACCGAAGTACAAAGCGGCCAATGCGATAATGCACGGCAAAATCGCCCGACGCGACGTTCGGGCCAAGTCCATTAGTCGATAGCGCAGGTGATACATCATGGCCGATACCGATGCACCCTGTGGGCCTTCAGGTCAACTGCTTGACTGTTAAGCTTTTGGTTTCCGGATGAAGCCGCCGCCCGCATAGACGGCAGCCCGGTCCAGCTGCTCTTCGATTCGCAGCAATTGATTGTATTTGGCGAGCCTGTCGGAGCGCGCCAACGAGCCGGTTTTAATCTGCCCGCAATTGGTCGCCACTGCCAAATCAGCGATGGTGGTGTCTTCGGTTTCGCCCGAGCGATGGCTCATCACCGCGGTATACCCGGCGCGATGCGCCATCTCGACGGCGTGCAAGGTTTCCGTCAGAGTGCCGATCTGGTTGACTTTCACCAGGATCGAATTGCCGACACCGCGTTTGATGCCATCGGCAAGCCGCAACGGATTGGTCACGAACAGGTCGTCGCCGACCAGCTGGCAGCGATCGCCGATCTTCTCCGTTAGCGTCTTCCAGCCGTCCCAATCGTCCTCAGCCATGCCGTCTTCGATAGAAACGATGGGATAATCCGCTACCAAAGCCGCCAGATAGTCAGCCATGCCGGAGCTATCCAGCACTTTGCCCTCGCCCTTCAGGTTATACTTGCCGTCTTTGAAAAATTCCGTTGAGGCGGCATCCAGCGCCAGCATGACGTCAACACCGGGCTTGTAGCCGGCGGTTTCAATGGCCTTCAGGATAAAATCCAATGCGTCGCGGGTGCCTGAAAGATTCGGCGCAAAGCCGCCCTCATCACCGACATTGGTGTTGTGGCCGGCCTGACTCAGCGCCTTTTTCAACGCTTGGAACACTTCCGCACCGCAGCGCAGACCTTCCGAGTAGGTCGCCGCGCCCACGGGCATAATCATGTATTCCTGGATATCAATCGGGTTGTCCGCATGTTCGCCGCCATTGATGATATTCATCATCGGCGTCGGCAGGGTCCGCGCAAACACGCCGCCGACATAGCGGTAAAGCGGCATGGAAAGCGACAGGGAGGCAGCGCGCGCCGTCGCCAGGCTAACGCCTAGGATCGCGTTGGCGCCTAGCCGGCTTTTGTTCGGCGTACCGTCCAGTTCGATCATGGCCTGGTCGATATAGACCTGCTCTTCTGCATCCAGGCCGGTCAGCGCGTCGAACAATTCGCCGTTGACGGCGTTGACGGCGTCCTGAACGCCCTTACCGCCAAACCGGTCGTCGCCGTCGCGCTTCTCCACCGCCTCATGCGCGCCTGTGGATGCGCCAGACGGTACGGCAGCGCGGCCGATCGAGCCGTCTTCGAGTTCTACCTCTACTTCGACCGTAGGGTTGCCACGGGAATCGAGGATTTCGCGACCATGGATGTCGACAATGGCAGTCATAGAGGGTCTCTCCGGGGGTCAGAGCGTGATCGGGTGCGCCTTGGCGATGCGGTCTATCTCTAATATCGGCTTTAACAGGTCTTCCAATGCGGCCAAGGGCACCATGTTCGGACCGTCGCTTGGGGCGCTGTCAGGATTTTCGTGGGTTTCGACGAACAGGCCGGCAATGCCGACCGCCGCCGCCGCCCGCGCCAATACCGGCACGAATTCGCGCTGGCCGCCGGACGAGCCGCCCTGGCCGCCCGGCTGCTGCACGCTGTGGGTCGCATCGAACACCACGGGCGCTCCTGTCTTGGCCAGGATCGGCAGGCCGCGCATATCGCTGACCAGGGTGTTGTAGCCGAAGCTGGCGCCGCGCTCGGTCACCAGCACGCGCGGGTTGCCGGCGCCGGTCACCTTCGCCACCACATGCTGCATGTCCCAAGGGGCGAGGAACTGGCCCTTCTTGACGTTGACCACCGCCCCAGTCTCGGCAGCGGCGACCAGCAGGTCGGTCTGGCGGCAGAGGAAGGCCGGGATCTGGAGAATGTCCACGACCTTGGCAACCTCGGCGCACTGGGCATTCTCATGCACATCGGTCAAAACAGGACAGCCGAATTTTTCCTTTACCTCGGCGAATACCGGCAGCGCTTCG
>JAYPXD010000375.1:0-2493 GCA_038135395.1 Alphaproteobacteria bacterium
CACCAAAGAGTATTACACTTGAGGTTCGTGAGTCGCGTCGTCTGCGGGTGCCGCCCAGTCCGAGTGCGTGTCGGTCGATGGCCGCTGCCTTGACCAGGGCATAGACCCTTTTTCCGGGCTCCAGGCCCATGGCGGCGATGGACTTGTAGGTGACGCGTGCAATCAGCGGCGTACCGATGTCGAGCAGGACTTCCGTCTGTGGCCCATCGGAAGGCGCGATCTCGCGCACCATCGCTTCCATGATGTTGAGGAATGAACTGCCTTCCGGCTTTTCCAGGCTGAGCGACACGTCGCGCGCCCGAATGCGCATGCGGAGCTCTGTACCCAGAGGTGCGTCCAGGCCGGGAACCAGGAGACGCCCGCCCGCGAATCCGAGTTCGGTGAGGCCCCAACTTTTATCATGGCCACGGACTGTCACGCTCAAGACCGCACCAGCCTCATAGCGACCGGTGAGGGGGTGTAGGTCGAGGCGGCTCATGATTTCCTCGACGCCGCCGGAGGCCACCGTGCGGCCACTGTCCAGGATCACCAGGGTATCGGCGAGGCGGATCACTTCGTCGAGGGCGTGGCTGACATAGACGATGGGGATGCGGGCCTCATCGCGGAGCTTTTCGATGAATGGCAGGATTTCGCTTTTTCGTATCGCATCAAGGGCCGCAAGGGGCTCGTCCATGACCAACAGTTCCGGCGCGCTCAATAGCGCCCGGCCGATGGCGACTCGCTGTTTTTCGCCACCAGACAGATTTTGCGTGCGGCGCTGAAGAAGCGGACCGAGAGAGAGCAGTTCGATGATTTCGTCGGGTTCGGGCGCGACCACGCCGGCTGGCAGGAAGCGGCGCGCGTAGAGCAGGTTTTTGCGCACGGAAAGATGTGGGAACAACCGGCCTTCCTGGAACACATAGCCGATGCGCCGGTGCTCCGGTGGGACGAAAAGGTTCGCCCCGCTGTCGAAAAGAACATGGTCGCCGATGCTGAGCCTTCCGTTTAGCGGCCGGGCCAGGCCGGCGATCAGGTTGGCAAGCGTCGTCTTGCCGCAACCGGAGCGGCCGAAGAATGCCGTCAGGCCGGGACCGGCGGAAAAATCCGCGCGCAGATGGAAGTCACCGCGGCGGTATTCGATATCGACCGAAAGATTGCCGCCGGGGCTCATTCGGCTTCCTCCGCAGTTCGGCTCTTGCGGGCCAGGTATTCCGACAAAACCAACGCGCCCAACGCCAGCGCCACCGAGATCACCACGATGCGGGCCGCCGCCGCCTCGCCATCCGGGGTTTGCACCAGGGTATACAGCGCCACTGGTAACGTGCGCGTTTCACCGGGGATGTTGGAAACGAAGGTAATGGTTGCGCCGAATTCCCCGAGGCTGCGGGCGATGGCCAAGATCGTTCCGGTAATCAGGCCCGGCACAATCAGCGGCAGGGTCACGGTCAGGAACACCCACGCCGGCGAGGCGCCGAGTGTGCGCGCCGCTTCCTCCAATCGCCGGTCCACTGCTTCGATGGAAAGCCGTATAGCGCGAACCATCAACGGAAACGACATCACCGCGGACGCGACCGCCGCGCCGCGCCACGAAAACGTCAGGGTCAGGCCGAAGACATCGTAAAGCCAGGCGCCGATCCAGCCATTGCGGCCAAGCCCGACCAGCAGCAGGTAACCGACCACCACCGGCGGCACGATCAGCGGCAGATGAACAATGCCATCGAACAGGAACTTGCCCGGAAACCGAGATCTCGCCAGCACCCAGGCCGCCGCCAATCCGAGCGGCAAGTCGAGCAGCACGGACCATCCGGCAACGCGGAGGCTGAGCAACAGGGCTTCGGTTTCCAGTGGCGTCAAAAGCAGCTCCCCGATGGTTCCCGCAACCTAATTCCCAGGCGGCCGCAGGCCATGCCGGGAAAGAATAGCGGCGACGGCCGGCGATGTCAGGAAATCCAGATAGGCGGTAATATGCGGAGCAGGGGCGTCGGCAATGGCTGCCGCCATGTAACGGACCTCCGGATGGCTGCCGCTGGGAAAGAAATCGACCATGTCGACCCGTTTCTCGCCGATGGCGTCGCTTTCATAGACGACTCCGGCACGCGCTTCTTTCCGGATGACGAGCGCCAGGGCGGCCCGAACGTTCTGAGCGCGGGCAACCCGGCCGGAAAGCGGGTGCCACAGGCCAAGATGCTGCAGCCCTTTCATGGCGTAGATACCGGCCGGCACGTGGTCGGGATCGGCGAGTGCCAGCCACCCACCATCCAATGCCTCGGCCAGGGAGCGGCCGGAACCGAAATCAAAAGTCAGTGGCTGCCCGGCAGGAGCGATCAACACCAGCCGGTTGCCAGCGAACAGGCGTGGCCCATTGTGCAGCTTTAGCTTGCGAACCACATAGGCCATCCATTGTGGATTGGCCGAGATGAAAATGTCCGCCGGCGCGCCGCGCTCGATCTGTCGCGCCAGCACCGAGGTCGCGGCATGAACACAAGTGCAGGCCGGCTGGCCTTGGGCCTGGGC
>JAYPXD010000376.1:0-2485 GCA_038135395.1 Alphaproteobacteria bacterium
TCGAACAGGAAGCCCCATTCCGGGTGCTTGATCTGCAAGGCGGGCAGGTGCAGCACGTCGGCGGAAATCAGCACGGGGTTCGCCCTGCCGATGCGATAGCCAATCTGCCCGGGCGTGTGCCCCGGCAATGCCTGGGTCGATACGCCAGGCAATACCTCGCCGCCGGGCTGCAGCGTTTTCACCCGCTCGCGGTAGGCCTGCAACGCCGCCAGCGCGAACGGCACTTGCGTTGCCTGGATGGCGTCATGTTCGTCCGGGCTGTTCCAGAACCGAACCTCCTCGGCGGAGACGTGCAGGTCGGCTTTTGGGAACAGAGCCTTGCCGCCTTCGACCAATCCAGCAGCGTGGTCGCCGTGCAGGTGGGTCATCAGCAGGTCGGTAACGTCTTCGGGATCGAAGCCTGCAGCTTTGATAGCGTTCCGGACATGCCCGAGCGATGCGCCGCGGCGGGTGCCGTCGCCGGCATCGACCAGGCAGAGCCGGTCGCGCACTTCGCTCAGGAACGCGATGACCGACAGGGTCATGTCGTTCAGGTCCTGCCCGTCGGCAATGGCCAGGTCGTCGCCGATGCCCCGCACCACGTCGGGAAAGCGTGAGAGGTCCATGTCCAGATAGCCATCCGCCAGCGCGAACAGCTTTGGCCCATCGACGGCAATCTGCATGGCCTGGCCCATGGCCGAGCGGATGCGCTTGGTCGTTTCACCCATTTCCGGTGCCCGTATGGTTTGGTTAAAGCTCGCCCAGCGCCATGCCGGGCTCGTAGTCCACGCCCGGAACCTCTTTGACTACGGCCTGGCCGCAGACCGCATGGCCCTTGACCGGGTCGAAGGTCAGGGTGGGGGAGCCATATAGCTCCCACCCTTTGTTCAGCATGGCCGTGACGCGGTGGCAGAACGCCGAATCGTCCTTGCCGGTCAGGTAGCGGTAGGCGCGCATGCTATGCCGCCAACTTGAACTGTGTGCCGTCCAAAGCGGCAAACAGCGCGGTTTCCTCCGCGGCGCTCAACGGCGCGACCGGCGGGCGGACGGTCAACCAGCTTTTGTCGCCGGAATGCCGGGCGGCAATGGATTTCAACGCTGGAATCAGCACCTGGCTCTGAATCGCCAGGCGTTGGGCCGTCAGCTCTTCCTGGAGGGCATCGACGCTCGGGTCGTCCTTTTTCTTCAGCACTTCGACGCACATGCCGATGGTGGCGTTCGCCGTTGCCGAGATACAGCCGACGCCGCCGGCGCGCAGCACCGGCAGCAGGAACTGCTCCGAGCCGGCAAAGACGCCGAAGCCGGGGAAGCGGCGGCACATCTCCAGCATATTGTCGAGCTTGCCGCTGGAGTCCTTGATGCCGGCGATCGTGCCGGGATAGGCCTTCAGCAGGCGTTCGATCATGTCATGGCTGATCGGCGTCGCCGACATCTGGGGGAAATGGTAGAAATAAACGCGCAGCTTGGAGTCGCCGACCCGCTGAATCACTTCAGAATAGGCCGCGAACAGGCCATCGTCCGAGACGTTCTTGTAGTAGAACGGCGGCAGCATCACCACGCCGGCCGCGCCATGGCTGAGCGCATGCTTGGTCATTTCGACCGTATCGGGAATAGCGCAGGCGCCGGTGCCCGGCAGCATCTGGCTGCCACTGATGCCGCTGGCGGCGACGGCATCCAGCAGCTTGCGCTTCTCGGCGACCGTGAACGAGTTCGCCTCGCCCGTGGTGCCCAGCACCGCCAGGCCGTTTGCGCCCTGGGCGAGCAGCCATTTGCAGTGGGCGACGAATTTGGCCGTATCGGGAGAAAGGTCCGGGTTCATCGGCGTTAACGCCGCCACCCACACGCCGCCTGGCTGGGTCATGGTTCAAGGCTCCATAGAATGTATAGGTCGGCGCGGACCCTACTCCGGCAAGCTAATAGGGTCCAGGCTCAATTGCGCTGCCATCCTCGAACCGGTTGGTGCGGAAGCGGGCCAGGTTATGGCCGGAGGGGCGGCCCAGCACCAGGTCTGCCATAACCCGTCCGACCGCAGGACCGATGCCGAAGCCGTGGCCGCTCAGGCCCGTCGCGATATACAGGCCCGGCTGGCGATGGTCCTCGGCGATATAGGGCACGGCGTCGGGCGTTACATCGATCATGCCGGCCCAGGCCTCCGCCAATTTGACGCCGGCCAGGCTTGGGAAGCGTTGCGGCAGGCGCTCCTCGATGCGCTGGACGACCACCGGCGACGGATCGGGGTTCAGCACCCGTTGCCGCTCGAACGGACTCTGCTCGTCCGCCCGCCAGCGCCGCGGCATGCCCCACGAGCCGGGATAGCCTTTGGGCGCCATCGGCACCAGCTTTACGTCCTTGGCGGAGAGTTTCAGCAGCTTGCGGTATTTGCCGAGCCAGCGGAAGGAATTGGGCGAGACAAAGTGTTCGGCCAGGTCGCCGCTGGTGATCGTGTATCCGCCGTCGGCCCGCCGCCGCAGCGTCAGGCCGGGGGTGGAGAGGTTCGGGCCATAGA
>JAYPXD010000377.1:0-2477 GCA_038135395.1 Alphaproteobacteria bacterium
GATCTGCAGGGCGCGCCGCTGACAGCTACGGTAGCGACCTTCGCCCTCGCCTATGACAAAGCGGAGCTGCGACTGGCCGAGCCGCTGAAGCTTACATCCGGAGCAGGGCGCGTCTCGGTTCAGGGGTTGAAACTGGCGGTGCCGGGCGGGTCGATCACAGGCGACGCGGAAAAGCGCGGCCAGGACCTGCTGGCGACGCTGGAAGTCAATCTACCCGAGGTGACCCGGTTGGCTGCGTTGACCGGCACGCCGATCGAGACTGGCAGCGTTACGGCCAGCATTGAACACGACAGCCGCAAGTCTGCCCGGGTCTTTGCTGACGTGACTAACCTGCGCATGGCCGAACTGCCGACCGGGGCAGAGGCGTTGGCGGCGCAGGTGCGCGCGTTCTGGGATGGCAAGGAGGCGCGGGCCTCGATGCAGGTAGGGGGCGGCTTTGGCGAGCCGATCCATGCTGATATAGCGACGACCATGACGCCATCAGGTGGCTTGATGCCCAAGTTGGAACAGGCTGCGCCACTCAGCGGCCAGGTGCGGTGGTCGGGACGGGCCGAGCGGCTATGGGCGCTGGTTCCGGCTGCGGACCATTACCTGGCCGGCCAGGTCGATATTGACCTGATCGTCGGCGGAACCGTTGGCGACCCAGGGATCTCCGGTCGGTCCAATGTTACGGACGGTCGGTACGAGCACCTGGAAGCCGGAACTGTGCTGACGCAGTTGCAAGCCCAATCACAGGTAGAGCCGGATGGCGGCTTTGTCGTGACGGTGGATGCCCATGATCCGCACAATGCGAAAGTGTCGGCCAGGATTGCGGTGCACGGCAAGGACCTGGACGCTCAGGTTTCCACCGACAAGGCTCTATTGGTGCGAAGGGATGATGTCACTGCGACGGTCTCGGCCAAAATTACCGCTAAGGGCACGATGCTAAAGCCCACTGTGCAGGGCGACATTCTGGTGAATCGCGCCGAGGTCCGCCTGGTGCATGCCTTGCCGCCATCGATAGCGGAATTGGGGGATGTCCGGATTAAGGGCGTGCCGCAGCCGCGGGCCAAGCCGGCAAAGGACGGGTTGATTGCCCTGGATTTGCGTGTTCACGCGCCGGACAGCATCTTTGTCCGCGGGCGCGGAATGGATTCCGAGTGGCGCATGGATTTGGCGGTCGGCGGCACCAGCAAGAAACCGCGCGTAACTGGCGCGATCAGCAAAATCCGCGGGCAACTGACGTTGTTGGGCAAGCCGTTCGATCTCGACAAAGGCGAGGTGCGCTTTTCTGATACGGCGCGAATCGATCCTGAACTCGACGTATCGCTGACCCGGACGGCGAACGGGATTACCGGCGGGATTGCCGTCACCGGACCAGCGTCGGCCAGCAAGGTTGAATTCGTATCGACGCCGCAACTCCCGGCGGGCGAGGTCATGCCGCGGCTGTTGTTCAACCAATCGAGCCAGTCGTTGACGCCGCTGGAGGCGCTGGATCTCGCAAGCGGGATCGCGACGCTGCTGGATGGATCGGGCGGCACACTGGACCGGGTGCGCAACGCGGTCGGCCTGGATGTGCTGCGGGTTGAGGATAAAGGCGCCGGAACCGGCGTCACCGTTGGCAAGACAGTGGCGCCGGGCGTCTTTATCGGCGCCAACCAGCCGATTGACGGCAGTTCGCCCAGCGCCCGGATCGAGATCGAAGTCTACGACAATGTGATCGTCGAAAGCGACCTGGGACAGACGACCGGGTCTTCCATCGGCGTCAAATGGCGGACGGATTTCTGAGCCGCGAACGGCGGGCCATTCTCCGCTGCTGGCCCCAGGTCAATCCCGGTAACTGGGGTCGATCTTGTCGAGCTTGCGGCACAGCGCGGCGAACTCGAGACGGCCATAGTCCATGCCGCCGCCATTCTGGGTGCCGTCGGCGATAAAGCTTTCGACGCCGTCGCGGGAATGGGCGGCAACATTATCGCCGACGATGTGCAGCTTGCCGGCGGCGGCCGCATCGATCTGCACCTGGGCCGAGCGTTCCAGCCGGTACAGCCGCATGAAAGCCTCAGGCACCGTCTTGCCAGTGGTCAGCAGGCCGTGGTTGCGCAGGATCAGCGCCTTGTTTTCGCCGAGGGATTGCTGCAACCGCTCGCGCTCATCCAGGTAAAAGCTGGGACCTTCATATTCATGGTAGGACAGGCGCTCATGAAACATTGTCGCGTTCATCGAGATGTTCAGCAGCCCGTCTTCCAGCGCCGAAATCGCCATGCCGGCACGGGTATGGGTGTGCATGACCACGTGGTTGTCGCTATCCTCCACCATATGCACGGCGGAATGGATGACGAAGCCGGCCTTGTTTACGGGGTAGGGCGTATCCTCGACGATATTGCCGTCTACATCGATCTTGACCAGGTTCGAGGCGGTGATCTCGTCGTAGTTCAGGCCGTAAGGGTTGATCAGGAAATGCGGCTTTGGCCCCGGCACGCGCGCAGTCAGATGGCCAT
>JAYPXD010000378.1:0-2420 GCA_038135395.1 Alphaproteobacteria bacterium
GGTTCATCCTGGCCGTGCTGAACGAAGCCAAACAGGCGCCACTGCTGTTCCGGGCCATCGGCCGGGCCGATCTGCTCGACGATCCGCGGTTTGCGACGCAAGAGGCCCGCCGGACGCATTCGTTGGCGCTGACCAAGATCCTGGACGCGGTGTTTGCCGAGCGGGATTGGAGCGATTGGCGCGCGGAATTCGACGCGCTCGGGATTACGTATGGCCAAGCTGCGAAAATGGAGGACCTGGCCGGCGACGCGCAGATGCGACATGCCGGCGCCGTCGTGCCGGCGGGCGAGGGTTTTGGCGGCGATTGGGCCGTCGGCACGCCGGTGTTCGTGCACGGCGAAAGCAAGTTGCCGCCCGGTCCTGCCCCCGGCATGGGCGAACACAATGCCGAGGTGTTGGCGTCGCTTGGGTATTCCGCAGCGGAAATCGCGCGTTTGGCAGACATGGGTGTGTTGAAGTGAGCGCAACCCGCGAAACCTTACCGATCCGCGGCGCTGGCCTGATTGCCCTGCTGACCGCTCTGGCGGCGCTCGGCCAGTTCGCTTCCAGTGTCTATTTGCCCAGCATGCCGGCCATGGAGGCCGGGCTTGGCGCGTCGCGCGGCCAGGTGCAGGCGACCATGACCGCGTACCTGGCGGCGTTTGCGGTTATGCAGATCGTCTATGGTCCGCTCGCCGACCGGTTCGGGCGTCGCCCGATCATGCTGGTGGGCGGCGTCCTCTTTGTCGCCGGCAGCCTGCTCTGCATGGCCGCCAGCACCGTCGAGGTCGTCGTTGTCGGCCGCATCGTGCAGGCGATGGGGGCCTGCGCCGGCGTCGTCGCCAGCCGGGCGACCACGCGCGATCTCTTCGACGGACCGGACCTGAGCAAGGTGATGGCGGCCATCGCCATGGCATTCTCCGCGGTTCCCGCCATCGCGCCGATCATTGGCGGCGCATTGCAGGAAGGAATCGGCTGGCGGGCCAGCTTTGCAGCGTCGGCAATATTCGGCGGCATCGTGCTGATGGCGGTGATCGTCTGGCTGCGCGAAACCAACCGCAGCGCGGGGGCCAGCCTGGATTTCGGCTCCGTATGGGCAGGGTACAAGGTCGTTGGCGGCCATCGGCAGTTCCGCGCGTATGCGCTGACGACGGCAGCGACTATGGGCGGACTGTTCGCCTTTCTGACCGGTTCGCCGTCCGTCGCCATTGACGAAGCGGGGCTGACGCCGTTGCAGTTCGGGCTGTATCCGTCGCTTTCGATTCCGGCATTCATTGTCACCGGCACGATCGTCCGGAAGCTTGTGTCGAAAACCGGCGACGCGCCGTTGATGCGGGTCGGCGGAATGCTGGCCGCGGTCGGCAGCCTGGCTATGCTGGGCGTTGCCTTGAGCGGCCATGTCAGCGCCATCAGCATCCTGATCTGCCTGACCTTCTTTGTTGCGGGCATGGGCTTTGTCTTCTCGCTGGGGCATGCAGGCGCGCTGCGCCACTTTCCGGAACGGGCAGGCGTTGCGTCCGGCCTGATGGGAGTGCTGCAGTTGGGATCGGCCGCGGTGTTCTCCGGCCTGGTCGCGGCGTTCGCCGGCTTCGGCGCTACCGGGTTTGCCTTGGCCATGGCGGTCGCGGGCGTTTCGGCCCTTATTTTTTCCCGCGGTTGCCGTTAAGGCTTCCGTTTGAGGCGTTAACCATTTGTTAGGGGCCGGGCAGCGTTAATCCTGCCTGGGTCGAACAGATGGGAGATGTGCGGTGCGTTGTCGCCTGGCCTGCATGGTGCTATGGGCGGTGATCGGCGCGGGCTGCGCTCAGGATACCGCGCGACTGGCCGAAGTGCTGCGCCGCACGGATGCAGCGCCGCGGATCGCGCTGATGCCGATGGATATCCTCCTGAGCCGTGTGAGCGCCGGTGGATTTTCGCAGCCGGTGGCGGATTGGACGGCTAATGCCGTTTACAACCTGACGCAGGCCCTGCGCCAGGCCGCGGTCGAACGCGGGTTGGTGTTACAGTCGGTTGATCCTGCGCCGGCGGCTGCCCTCGGTTTCCGACAAGCGCAATTGCTGCAGGATGCCGTCCAGGACGCGATCCTGCTGCATCATTTTGGCGATGCCCGAGACCGGTTGCCCTCCAAGTTCGGCGGCCTGCGCTGGAGCCTTGGTCTGACGGCCCGCCAATTGCGCGAAGCCGTGTCCGCCGACTACGCGCTGTTTGTGCGGTTGCGGGACAGCTATTCCAGCGCTGGGCGGAGAGTTTTGGCTGTGGTGTCGATGGTGTTGGTTGGCATGCCGCTGTCCGGCGGCCAGCAGGTCGGGATTGCCACTTTGGTGGATTTGCGGACCGGCCAGGTGGTTTGGGCGCGGGCGCTGGACCGGTCGACCGGCGATTTGCGCGATCCAGGCCGTGCGCTTGAGACCGCCCGGGTGTTGTTGAAGGACCTGCCGCAA
>JAYPXD010000379.1:0-2374 GCA_038135395.1 Alphaproteobacteria bacterium
ATAGTATAGGCTCGCCCCCGACGCATCCCAACACCCGTTGCCGGAGCCAATTTTTCTCATGGCCGAAATGACCTTTGCCAACCGCGCCAGCGTAGCAGACCTGGAAGAAGGCGACGCATTCGCCCCGAAATTCGATGCCGATGGCCTGATCCCCTGCGCCACCACCGACGCCAGCACCGGCGAATTGCTGATGTTCGCCTATATGAATGCAGAGGCGCTGCGCCAGACCATCGCACTGGGCGAGGCCGTCTACTGGAGCCGGTCGCGCGGCGAACTCTGGCACAAAGGCGCCACCAGCGGACATGTGCAGAAGGTGGTGGAAATGCGCGTCGACTGCGACCAGGACTGCATCTGGCTGCGCGTCGATACGGTAGGCATGGCCGCCTGCCACGTCGGCTCCCGCTCCTGCTTCTACCGCAGCGTGCCGGTGGGCCAGGCCGCGGACAGCGTCAGCCTGCGATTGGAGGAGCAAGCAAAACTGTTCGATCCGAAGACCGTCTACGGCCGCTAGAGCATCGCCCCCCGCGGCTCGGTTGGCGCACGCCGTTCAGGCCGCGGCGATGGCGGCCCAGTCGATCGGCTGGTGCCGGTCGAGGGTGCGGGTGGCGGCGGGCATCTGGTATTTGAGGCCGGTGGCGCAGTTGAACAGCACACAGCTTTCATCCGCCCGGATGCGGCCGTCGGAACGGGCCTTGCGGTAGGCAGCGTAGGTGGCCGCCCCCTCCGGGCAGAGCAGCAGGCCCTCGTCGCGGGCAATCTCCTCCTGGGCGGACTGGATGGCGGCGTCCTCGACGGCGATGGCGAAGCCGTTCGACTCGCGCACCGCGTCCAGGATCAGGAAATCGCCGATGGCCTGGGGCACGCGGATGCCGTAGGCCAGGGTCTTCGCGTTCTCCCAGCGTGTCGCATGCCGCTCGCCGGCCTCAAAGGCGCGGACCATCGGCGCGCAGCCGGTCGCCTGCACCGCCACCATGCGCGGCCGCTTGGAGCCGATCAGGCCGATGGCCTCCAACTCGTTAAACGCCTTCCACATGCCGATCAGGCCGGTGCCACCGCCGGTCGGGTAGAGGATCACGTCCGGCACCTGCCAGCCAAGCTGTTCGGCCAGTTCCAGGCCCATGGTTTTCTTGCCCTCGATCCGGTAGGGCTCCTTCAGGGTGGAGGTGTCGAACCAGCCCATCGGCCCCTTGCCCTCGCCGACGATCTTGCCGCAATCGTCGATATAGCCGTTGACCTTCCAGACCTTGGCGCCCTGCAACTGGATCTCGCGGACGTTGATGTCCGGCGTGTCCTCCGGGCAGAAGATGTAGGCCTCCATGCCGCCGCGGCGGCAGTAGGCGGCCATGGCTGCGCCGGCATTGCCATTGGTCGGCATGGCGACGCGCTTGATGCCCAACTCCTTGGCCATGGAGACTGCCATCACCAGCCCCCGCGCCTTGAACGAGCCGGTCGGCAGCCGGCCCTCGTCCTTGACGATGATCGGGGCCGACGCGCCGTTGGATTTCTCAACAGCCGGCAGGCGCACCAGCGGCGTCATGATCTCGCCGAGCGTGGTGATGTTTTCCTTGCGGCGGACCGGCAGCAGTTCGCGGTAGCGCCACATGGTCGCTGCCCGGCTGGCCAGCACGTCCTTGGTCAGCGCCTTTTTTACGCCGTCCAGGTCATAGCGCACCAGCAGCGGCTTGCCGGCTTTCGAGAGGTTGTGCAGCGTGTCGGCCTCGTAGCGGTCGCCCTCGTAGCCGCATTCCAGGTGGGTGACGAAAGTTTCGGTCTCGGGAATGCCGTGCGGGTCGATCATGGAAATATCTTTCATTTGAACACAGAATGCTAAGCTGAAGCCTTATCCTGCAAGAATAATCACACAATGATTCCCGCTCGGGCTATGCCAAACTGACAAAACAGGGCTCACTTGTACGGTAAAAGGCAAGGAAACTCAATCTGCATCGATATTCTGAACAAATCCAACATGACCATTTGACAAGTTTGATACTCCGTGAGATGTTTACTGTGGATTGGGTGAATGAGGGCAATTTGGGCATGTTGTTAACCGAACGCCAACAACGCGAGGTGGATTACCATAAGGGTCAGGCAGAGCGGATGTTCGCAACCCATGCTAATCAACCTGTAAATTTAGATGTTATTTCGAAAACAGGCCGAAAATGGTGGAACCACTATTGGTCTTTCTACTCCGCTATTATGAAGCATGACCTCAGGGGCAAGAAGGTTCTTGTCGCGGGCTCTGGTTTTGGGGGTGACGCAATCCGTCTCTCAGAGCTAGGCGCAGAAGTCTATGGCTTTGACATTTCACCGGAAATTGTAAAAGCTGGAGACCTCCGGAAACCTATCGCGGGGGCGAATTTTGTGACTCGATAGA
>JAYPXD010000380.1:0-2270 GCA_038135395.1 Alphaproteobacteria bacterium
GTCGCAAGGCGCTTTTTATCGGCAGGCCGGGCGATACCGTGCCGCGGCTGGAGGATATGACCGTCGAGGATAGCGCCCCGCTGCTGCAATATCTCTACGAACATTCGATCCGACCGGATAACATCTACCGCCACCACTGGCAAAACGGCGACGTGGTGATGTGGGACAACCGTTGTACCATGCACTATGCCGTGCACGACTATGGCGACGAGGCGGTGCGGAGCCTGCACCGCATCACCATTGCCGGCGACGTGCCGCGGTAGGAGTTGGAGTCTTTGCAACGCAAACTCGCTGCCATTCTGGCCGCTGACGTGGTCGGCTACTCCCGCCTGATCGCGGAGGATGAGGCGCGGACGCTGGATGCGTTGCGGGCGCTCAGGCGGGAGTCGTTCGAGCCGCTGGTCGCCGAACACCGCGGTGAGGTGGTGAAGCGCATGGGCGACGGTTGGCTGGTCTCCTTCGCCAGCGTCGTCGATGCCGCCTAATGCGCCATCCAGGTGCAGGAGCGTCTCGCCGGCCACGACCGCATCAAGCTCCGCATCGGCGTTCACCTCGGCGATATCGTGCATGAGGACGAGGACATCTATGGCGACGGCGTCAACATCGCCGCCCGCCTTCAGGAAATCGCCGAGCCCGGCAGCGTGCTCATTTCCGGCACGGCTTATGAGAGCCTGGTCGGGCGGTTGGACAGCAAGTTCGAGGATGCGGGCGGTCGCACCCTGAAAAACATCTCGCGGCCCGTCCACGCCTGGCATTGGAAAGGCAAGAGGCACACGTCGGTGTCGCCCGCGACGGAGCGGGGAAAAGCGGCGCATAAACCCTCCATCGCCGTGTTGCCCTTCAACAACATGTCCGGCGACCCTGAGCAGGAATATTTCGCCGACGGCATCTCGGAAGACGTGATTACCGATCTGTCCAAGGTTTCCGGCCTGATTGTGATCGCCCGCAATTCCTCCTTCGCCTACAAAGGGAAAAGCCCGGATATCCGTCAGGTCTGCCGCGACCTGGGCGTCCGGTATATGTTGGAGGGCTCGGTGCGCAAAGGCGGCAACCGCATGCGGATCAATGCCCAGTTGATCGACGGCAGCGATGGCTCGCATGTCTGGGCCGACCGGTTCGACCGCAGCTTGGAAGATATTTTTGCGGTGCAGGACGATGTGACCCGGCAAATCGTTGAGGCGCTACAGGTCGTCCTCACGCCGCAGGAACATGCCCGTAGGTCCGACCGCCGCAAAGTCGATCCGCAAGCCTATGACCTGATGATGCGCGCCCGCAGCCATATCTACGGGTTTACCAAGGAGGGGGCGCAGGTGGCGAGAGAGCAGTTGGATCAGGCCATCACGCTGGATCCGACCTTTGCTGCGGCGTTCGCCTGGCGCGCCATTCTCAACGCGATCGTATATTTCAACGGCTGGTCGACCGATGGCGCGCGGGTGTTGGAAAGGGGTCTATGCGATGCCCAAAAGGCATGCGCGATCGATCCGGAGGAGCCGCACGGCTATTACGCGCTTGGGATGGTGCATACTTGGCGGCGCGATTTAGAAGCTGCCCTTGCTGCCGAAGACAAGACCATCGAGTTGGACCCGAACATGGCAGGGGCATTTACCGCGCGGGGCAACATATTGGATTTCCTGGGACAGCAGGAGCGTGCCATTGACTCGCTGAACCAGGCGCTGCGGCTGGATCCGAATTATGATCTCGCGTTGCATTTTCTTGGCCGGGCGCAATTCGGATGCCGCCGGTATGAAGAGGCGGCGGCAACGCTCCGCCGGCGACTGCAATTCTCGCCGCGGTCGGATTTAACACGCGTGTATCTAGCCGCCATTTACGGGCATACCGACCGGCTGGACGAGGCCCGTCTGGTTTGGTCAGAGCTAAAACAGATCAACCCGGCGTTCGATGTTGCCCGCCTGGCTCAGGTCTATCCGTACCGCGACCAACACTGGCTCGAACATCTGACGGCGGGGTTGCGGCTGGCCGGGCTGGTGGAATGACCCCGGCGGACCGAACCTCAGCGGCCGTATGGGCTGGGCGGTGCTTTCGAACGTGGATTTGGGCGGCACGGAAGACTACCCTAACGGTACGCGTCAAAGGAACGATCGCAAACTCGCCGCGTCTCTCACCGCCGAAATTGCCGGCCACTCCCGACTGATCTCTGAGCCATCAATGCCCCTCCCCACCGCCCTCTCCTGCCGCCTCAGGCTCCCCCTCATCGCGGCGCCGATGTTTCTGGTCTCCGGGCCGGATCTGGTCATTGCGGCCTGCAAGGC
>JAYPXD010000381.1:0-1150 GCA_038135395.1 Alphaproteobacteria bacterium
GGTCGCAATCCATGACGAACTTCTCGTAGCTCGACGAAAGCCCGCCCTCGAGCCAACCGGCGCCATGCAACACGAAGTTGACGCCGCAAAGCACCGCCGGCATCAGCGAGTTGGCGCTTTCGTAAGCGGCCTGTGCATCTGGCAGCTTGGAGGCGCAGAGCGAACCGCCCGAGCGGAACGGAAGCTTCAGCCGCCTTGCCAGTTGCGCCGCCGCCGACAGCACCAGCGTCGGTTCCGGCGTGCCGAAGGTCGGCGCACCGGACTGCATCGAGAGCGCGGATGAGAAGAGCCCGAACACCACCGGTGCACCCGGCCGGCAGAGCTGCGCCAGCGCCATGCCGGCCATCGCCTCTGCGAGTGCCTGGGCGAGCGTGCCGGCGGCGCTCACCGGCGCCATGGCGCCGGACATGATGAACGGCGTCACGATCACTGCCTGGCCGGCCTTGGCGTAGGTCTTGAGCGCGGCCAGCATGACCTCGTCGTAGGTAAGCGGCGAATTGACGTTGATCAGGCTGGTGGCGACCGCCTTTTCGGCGACGAAGTCCTTGCCGAACAGGATCTCGCACATGGCAACCGTGTCGGCGGCGCGCTCGCCGGCGGTGACCGACCCCATGAACGGCTTGTCTGAAAGCCGCATGTGGGCATAGACCATGTCGAGGTGGCGCTTGTTGACCGGAATGTCGACCGGCTCGCAGACCGTGCCCCCGGAATGATGAATGTTCGGCGCCACGTAGGCGAGACGGACGAAATTCTCGAAATCGGCGATGGTGCCGTAGCGCCGGCCCTGATCCAGATCGTGGACGACCGGTGGCCCGAAGATCGTATTCGGTCCGCCGAAGACGACATTGCGGGCCGGGTTGCGGGCATGCTGAACATAGGTTTCGGGCGCCGTCTTGAGGATGGAGCGGATCAGCCCCTTGGCGAAGCGCACGCGCTCGCCGGAAATGTCGGCGCCGGCAAGCTTCCACATGGAAAGCACTTCTGGATCGCCTTTGAAGTCGATGCCGATTTCCTGGAGGATGGTTTCTGCATTGGCCTCGATCAGCGTCAGGCCCTCCTCCGAACACAGCTCGGTCAGCGGAACCTTGCGCACCACATAGGGTGCGTTGGCGGCGTTGGCGGCCTGGGCCTCGCGCAGACTGTGGCGTGC
>JAYPXD010000381.1:1160-2240 GCA_038135395.1 Alphaproteobacteria bacterium
TTCCCCAATATGGCGGGTCGCCGGGAAAAATCTGGCCGGCTTGCGCCATGTTCTTGCTCCGAAACGCCACCCGGGGCGGGCCGGACGGCGGAAACGGCATAGGATGTGTCGAGGTGGGATAAGCAGATTCCTTGCGATGCCCCTACGAAGCGTTGGAAACTGGCGCCCTGAATACGGGTGCGAACCGGGGAGTTGCGAAATGAAGACCCATGCGCGCGTGGTGGTGATCGGCGGCGGCGTCGTCGGTGTCTCGACCCTCTATCACCTGGCCAAGAAGGGCTGGACCGATTGCGTCCTGATCGAGCGGAAGGAGCTGACCTCCGGTTCGACCTGGCACGCCGCCGGCCTGCTGCCGCTGTTCAACATGAGCTACAGCGTCGGCCAATTGCACCGCTATTCGGTCGCCTTCTACCAGACCCTCGAAGCCGAGACCGGCAAGGACGTCGGGCTCCGCCAGGTCGGCAACATCCGCCTCGCCATGAACGCGGAGCGCATGGACGAATACCACCAGTATGCCGGCGTCGCGGCGACCCTCGGCGTCGACGTGCGCTTCCTGACCCCGGCCGAGATCAAGGAACTCTGGCCGCTCTGCAACACCGACGGACTGGTCGGCGGCATCGTTCATCCCGAGGACGGCTACATCCAGCCGGCCGACGTGACCCAGGCCATGGCGACGGGTGCCCGCAACCTGGGCGCCGAGATCAACCGCTTCACCACCGTCACCGGCATTTCCAAGACCGCGTCGGGCGAGTGGAAGGTTTCGACCGACAAGGGCGACATCGTCTGCGAGCACATCGTCAGCGCGACCGGCAACTTCGCCCGCCAGACCGGCCGTATGGTTGGCCTCGACATCCCGGTGATCCCGGTCCAGCACCAGTACATCGTCACCGAACCGCATCCCGATATCCTCGCGCGCCACGAGCAGGGCCTGCCGGAAATGGGCGTGCTGCGCGAGTCGGACGGCTCTTGGTATATGCGCGAGGAGGCCGGCGGCTTGATCCGCGGTCCTTACGAAAAGGGCGCGCCCGCCTGTTACGTCGACGGACCTTCCGCCGACAGCGAATACGAGCTGTTCCAGGA
>JAYPXD010000382.1:0-2228 GCA_038135395.1 Alphaproteobacteria bacterium
TATCGAGTCACAAAATTCGCCCCCGCGATAGGTTTCCGGAGGTCTCCAGGTTCAAATGTGCCATGAAAGATATCTTCCCACCCTCGCCGAGTAAGACAGTTCAAAAATGACCAACCCACCCATCAGCCGCTTCCCAGTCCCCGACTTCGCCGACCTGCCCCAGGACCTGCGCGACATCATTCTGGCGGTGCAGGAGAAAGCCGGCTTCGTCCCTAACGTCTTCCTGGCGCTGGCGCACCGGCCGGATGAACTCCGCGCTTTCTTCGCCTACCATGACGTGCTGATGGAGAAGGAAGGCGGCCTCTCCAAAGCCGAGCGAGAGATGATCGTGGTCGCCACCTCCGCCGGCAACGGCTGCCTCTATTGCGTCATTGCCCATGGCGCGATCCTGCGCATTCGCGCCAAGAACCCCCTGGTAGCCGACCAGGTCGCGATCAACCACCGCAAAGCAGATATCACGCCTCGTCAGAAGGCCATGCTCGACTTTGCCATGAAGGTCGCAAAGGACTCAGCGTCGGTGGGAGATGCCGATTTCGAGACATTGCGCAGCCATGGCTTCACGGACGACGACATCTGGGACATTACCGCCATCACCGGTTTTTTCGGCCTGAGCAACCGCATGGCCAACGTACTGTCCATGCGTCCCAACGATGAGTTTTTCGCCATGGGCCGAGGTGGCGCGAAGCCGAAATAACGGCCTCTCACCCGAACCGCAGCTTGTCCCGATACGTTTCGACCACTGCGTCCAAGCCGGGATCGGCTGTCTTAACATCAATCGGACGGACGCCGAACGCCGCCGGCATTTGCGGCAGGTCGGGCTCCTTGCCCCCAGCCAGGTCCTTGGCGAGGCGCAGCAATGTGCGCCTGGCCGCGATCACCGCAACGTCCGACGTGCCCAGATGCTCCTTGGAACGGTCGGCGATGGCGCCCATCAATTCCACCAAGGCGCGGTCCTGATTGTTGATGCCGGGCACACCGCTGGCGTGGCCGCGGCGCTTGGCGTCGTAGTCGCGCATGTAATCATTGGAGCGGTTCACCTCCGGCGTGAAGGTGCCGGGGATCAGGGTCGGGGCGGCGCCCATGCCCGTTTCCAGATAATCGCGGTCCGTCTGTGTCATCGGCGCCTCCGGGTTGAAGGAGGTGCCGAAGACATAGGTGTTCTCGTCGTCGATAGGGATGTAGGCGCGGGACGAGATCGGGAATTTCGGCTGCGGAATGATGGAGTTCGACGGCAGCACCCATTGCGTGATGCGCCAGTTGTAGACGCCGTCGCCCATGTCTCGCTGCGAGCCGTAGTAGTAGCCATAATCCGTGTCGCGAACGTCGAGGCGGGGCATGCCGTCCCTGCCCCAGTTGCTGACCGCCTCCTTCAGCCCCTCGGAGAGCGGCGCCGCCTCGTCCACCTTGTGCAGGAAGCTTGTGTGGCAGGTGTCGAGTTCGCCCTCCAGCCCTTGCATGTAGTTGGCGTTGTAGTGCCATTTCCGCTGCCAGCGGTGTTCCGGCGGCAGGGTGGCCCACTCGAAGCGGGGCAGCGGCGGCTTCTTCTCCGGTGGCCCCATATAGACCCAGATATAGCCACCCCACTCGGCGGCGCTGTAGGTCTTGATCCGGACCTTGTGCTTGAAGTCGGTTTCCGGGCGCTCGTTCGGCATGTCGACGCAATTGCCGTCGACGTCGAACTTCCAGCCGTGGTAGACGCAGCGGATGCCGCATTCCTCGTTCCGGCCGAAGGACAAGGGTGCGCGGCGGTGCGGGCAGTATTCGTCCAGAACGCCGAGGCGTCCGTTCGTGTCGCGGAAGGCAACCAGGTCCTCCCCCAGCAGCCGGAAACGCACAGGCTCGCCATCCGGCTCCGCCAGTTCGTGCGGCATGAAGGCCGGCAACCAGAAACGGCGGAACAACTCCCCCATCGGCGTGCCGGGGCCGACGCGGCAGAGAATCTCGTTGTCTTCGGGACGAAGCATGGGCGGGGCGCTCCTGGTCGGTTCAGAGCGTCGATAATGAGGGCTCGCGCCGCAAGGAAGCAAGAGGGTCGGGCATGTGCCCCGCGGAAATTGACACTATCAGTGTCGCTCCATAGGTTGATCGTCATCCGAAACAAGTCAGATTGCGGGCCTCTCATGAGCTTACCTGATGCGGCGTGGACGCAGCTGATCTCCGCCACTCACACCTCCGGCCGCAAGGCGGCGCTGGCCATTACCGGCGGCGGCACCGGCGCGGTCTGGGAG
>JAYPXD010000383.1:0-2022 GCA_038135395.1 Alphaproteobacteria bacterium
ACCCCACTGAATCAAAAGTCCCCGCTCAACGCGAGGACTTTGTCAGCAGTCTGACGGCCCTGCTGATGCAGGGCCGTTAGCGCATTCCACCATCCGGTCAGGCGGCCTGTGGGTCGCCCTGGGCGCCGCGGCGGCGTTGCGCCAGGAACTCGTCGAGCTCGGCCTTGTTCTTGGCGCGGCGCAGGCGGTCGAGGAACTCTTTGAATTCTGCCTGCTCTTCTTCCAGCCGGCGCAGGGTCTCGGCGCGGTATTCGTCAAAGGCGGAATTGCCGGTGCCGCCGCTCGTGCGGCTTGTGAATTTGCGGCGATTTTGCCAACAGCCCATTCGTCCACTCCAGAAGGTGTAACCCAAGATCGCAAGGCCTACCGGCCAAAACAGGATGAAGCCCAGAACAAAGGCGGCGATCCATGCACCCTTGCCCAAGTCGTCGAGGTGCCCCTCGACCCGCCTCAACCAACGCTTAACGTGCTCCATCGGTTTCGGTTTCCTTTCTATGTGAATGTTATTCACATTTACAAAAATGGGCGATGGTTGGCGGCGGTCAATAGGGGGTAGGGAAAATTTTTGGCGGGTCGGTATTTCCTGTTTCCCGGCCGTCGCGGAGCGGTGAGCCGGGATCGCTCGATCTCGTGAACACGGGCGCCAGCGGTGTTCGTGAGGTAGAGCGACCCCAGATGCGCGCTCCGCACGCTTCGGGGATCCGCGCTTTGCTTACTTCTCTGGAATCAGGCCCAGCCCGCGCAAATAGACCAGCATGCCCGACTCCAACAGTTCGTTGGCGTCAATCGGAGCCCGGCGGGTGGGGCGGTTGCCGAAAAGCTCGGCAACGCCATGGCTGAGCGCCCAGATGTGATAGCTCATCATCTGCACCGGCGGCCGCTGCGCCGGCGGCAGTGTTTCGGCGAGGGCGCGGCAGGCGCGTTCCAGCACGCCGAAGGCATGATCGGCGGCGGCGCGCAGGAAGGGATCTTCCGGCGGCGATATCTGGAACATGGCCTGGAAAAGCGGGCGTTCCTCCCGCGCGAACTTGAGGTAGGCCTGCCCTACCGCCTCCAGCGCGGCGTAGGGGCTGGGCTGGCCCAGGTCCCAGGCGGCTTCCAACAGGTCGGAAAAGCGCTCGAAGCCATAACGCGCCACCTCGCTCAACAATGCATCGCGGTCGGCGAAATGGCGGTAGGGCGCCGCCGGCGAAACCCCCGCAGCCCGGGCCGCATCGGCAAAGGTAAACCCCTGCAGGCCTTTGTCGGCGATCAGGCCGATGGCGGCGAACAGCAGCGCCTCGCGCAGATTGCCGTGATGATAGCCGCGCTTGCCGCGGTCGTGCTTGTCCTGCATACCGCAAGACTTAGACGGGGGCCGCGATGCCGGCAAGTGCGGCGGTATCCGCAGGCGGCCCCCGGAAAGGGGCTTGTTTGCCGTGGCGCTTGGCCCTACGACGCAGGCAGACGACCTTTGCTCTCTGTTGGATGGTACGCATATGAACCTTTCCCGCCTATTAGCCGCCAGGGCCGACGCCAGCAATCCGTTGCGGGTCGGCGTAATAGGCGCCGGCAAGTTCGGCTCGATGTTCCTCAGCCAGGCCTACCGCACCCGCGGCATGCAGGTGATGGCGGTGGCCGACCTGGATGTGGACCGCGCCCGGCCGGCATTGGCTGGCGTGCATTGGCCGGCAGAGCAATACGCCGCCAAGAGCTTTGAGGAGGCGCGCAAGACCGGCGGCTGTCACGTCACCCGCGACGCCATGGCGATGCTGGCGGCCGACGGCCTGGACGTGGTGGTGGACGCCACCGGCTCTCCGTCCGCCGGCATTCGTCACGCGCTGGAGGCCTTCCGTCACGGCAAGCACATGGTCATGGTCAATGTAGAGGCCGATGTGCTGGCCGGGCCGTTGCTGGCCCGCAAGGCCAGGGAAGCCGGCGTCGTCTACTCGCTGGCCTATGGCGACCAGCCGGCGCTGATCGCCGAACAGGTCGATTGGGCGCGGGCCTGCGGTCTGGAGGTGGTGGCGGCCGGCAAGGGCA
>JAYPXD010000384.1:0-2017 GCA_038135395.1 Alphaproteobacteria bacterium
GCCTTGTCTCTCAATTGCTGTCGCAGACGGGCATTCCGGAGATTTTCCGGCAAAGCGAGGCCGTCGCATATCTCGGCAAAGTGGTTTACGCTAACGCCTACATGTTCGGGTTCCAGGACGTTTTCCTGACACTGGCAGGGATCACATTCGTCGCCATGATTCCCGCCTATTTTGTGCGACGCCCCGCTCCGCGCGTTGCCATGGCGCCGGTCGCAAAGCCCATAATCGTGGCGGCACAGCCGGCTGAGGCCGTCGTTCCCGCTGCAGCCGCCATTGTCCCATTGCCGCCGCCGCGCTCGCGCTTTGTCCATCCGCGCCCGCTGCGCCGGTCGGCCCAGGCCAAACTGATCGCACTGCATGGCCGCCAGCGCCGCCATCTCCGTTAAGCCTCAAGCAATTCTGTGGAACCCGCCATGCTGTCGTCCCCCCGGTTCAACGACTTCGTCGCCTACCTTGCCGCTATCGAGCGGTTCACGGACGAAGAACTGATCCCCGCCGAACCCCGGCTGGAAACCGAAGACTGCGTGCCGGAGGAAATTACCCAGCGCATGCGCGACCTGGGCCTGTTCGGCATCTCGATACCGGAGGAATATGGCGGCCTTGCCTGCACGCAGGAGGAGCAGGTGCTGCTGACCATCGCCTTTACCCGCGCGTCGGCAGTCTTTCGTTCGCGCTTTTCCACGACGATTGGACTGACCAGCCAGGCCATCCTGGATTTCGCCACCGAAGCGCAAAAACGCGAATGGCTGCCACGCATGGCGTCGGGCGAAGTAACCGGCGCTTTCGCCCTGACCGAGCCGGAGGCGGGAACCGACGCCGGCGGGCTCAAGACCACAGCCGTGCGCGATGGCGGCCATTATGTGCTGAACGGCATGAAACGCTACATCACCAACGCGCCGGAGGCCGACCTGTTCCTGGTCATGGCCCGCACCGAGGCTGGCAGCACCGGCTCGCGCGGCGTCTCCGCATTTCTGGTCGAGGCGGGCACACCTGGTATCGAACCTCTGCCAGCGCCGCCGTTACTGGGCCTTCGCGGCTCGCACTCCACCGAGATCCGCATCCATAATTGCAGAGTTCCAGCAGAGAATCTGGTCGGCGGCGTTGAAGGCCGCGGCTTGAATGCAGCGCTGCGCGGCATCAACTCGGCCCGCACCCATGTTGCCGCCACCTGCGTCGGGCAGGCCATCCGCCTGATCGCCGAAGCCATTGCGCATGCCCGCAAGCGCCAGCAATTCGGCCAGCCGATCGGCGAATTTCAACTGGTCCAGGGCATGCTGGCGGAAATGCAGGCTGACATGCTGGCCGCCAAGGCTCTGGTGTTGGATGTCGCCCGCGCTTTCGACCGCGCGGTGGCAAGCGGCGCGCCCCTGCCCTTTCCAGACATCGCCGCCGCCAAGTATTTCGGCTCGGAGATGGTCTGTCGGGTCGCAGACCGAGCGGTGCAGATCATGGGCGGGGCCGGCTATATCGAGGACAACGCCATCACCCGCATGTACCGCGATGTCCGCCTGTTCCGCCTGTTCGAAGGCACCAGCCAGATTCAGCAGCAGCAAATCGCCAAGGCGATGTTGCGGACCGGATAAGGCGTTCGGCCCGCGCACGCCGCCCTGCGCTATGGCCCGCCCAACCGGATCTTCACGCCGGCATAGGCGCCGATCCCCGGATTGCTGAAGCCAAACACATCCTGATAATCCTGGTTCAGGGCGTTTTCGACCCGACCGAACAGCTCAACCCGTTCGGTCAGGCGGTACGATGCCGCCACATCGGCCTTCACATAGCCGCCCAGCGTCACCATGCGCCGGTCGGCAAAAAAATTCGAGAACTGAAAATCCTGCTGATCGCCGTTGTAGTTGACCGCCAAATTTAGGCGAGCTCGGCCCTCCATAAACGCATAGGCCGCATTGACGCTGCCGGTATGGCGCGGCCGGCGCACCAACTGCGCCCCATCCGTGCCTTCGCTCAGCGTATTGGTGTACTGGCCGCTCAATTTCAGGCGATCCAACGGCTCCAGCGACGC
>JAYPXD010000385.1:0-1630 GCA_038135395.1 Alphaproteobacteria bacterium
CATTACCGGCCAGGATCCGGTCTATTCGACCAAGTTCAAGATCGGATCGACCTGCGCGGCGGTGCTGGGCGGGGTCGGTACTGCGGTCAACGACATCTGGGAGTTGAAAACCGGGCGCCGGCAGAAGGTCGCCATCGATGCCCGGCACGCTGCCGCCGGTTTGCGCAGCACCGACTATATGATGCGGCCGAACGCCAATGGCGTGTGGGAGCCGGTGGTCAGCGCTTCGCACAAGGCGATGCGGGCCATCACCCAGCCCTGGCCGACGAAGGATGGCCGCTGGGTGCTGCCGCATTTCGGACTGCCGAACCTGCAGGCGCGCATGCAGAAATTGCTGGGATGCGAAGCCAATCCGGACTCTGTCGCGAAAGCCGTTCTGAAATGGGACGCCCTCGACCTGGAAGCTGCCATTGACGAGCATCGGGTGTGCGGCGGCATGGTGCGCACCAACGCGGAATGGCTAGCCTCCGACCATGGCAAGGTGTTGGCGGCAAAGCCTATCGTCGAGGTGATCAAGATCGGCGAAAGCGCGCCGGAACCCATGCCTGCCGGAGACCGGCCGCTGTCCGGAATCCGGGCCCTGGACCTGACCCGAATCCTGGCTGGCCCGATCTGCGCCCGCACCCTGGCCGAGCATGGCGCCGACGTGCTGATGATCGCGGCCGAAGGCATTCCGCAGATTCCCGAGCACGTCATGGACACCAGCCATGGCAAGCGCTCGACATACCTCAATCTGAAAAACCCGGAGGACAATGCCCGGCTGAAGGCGCTCGTGAAAGACGCTGACGTCTTTAGCCAAGGGTATCGTCCGGGCATGATCTCCGGTCTGGGGTTCGGGCCGGAGGAGTTGGCAGCCGTGCGGCCCGGCATCGTCTATGCTTCGATCAGTTGCTATGGCGCAGATGGTCCCTTCAGCCACCGCGGCGGCTGGGAGCAGGTGGCGCAGACCATGACCGGCATCCTGCACGAAGGCACGCCGGACCGCCCGCAATTGTTGCCGGCGGCAGCATGCGACTATACCACCGGCTATCTGGCAACCTATGGCATTCTGCTGGCATTGGCCCGACGCGCGACGGAGGGTGGCAGCTATCATGTGCGCGTTTCGCTCTGCCAGTCCGGCATGTTTGTCTACCGCCAGGGCGATGTCGGCTACCAGCCGGCTGGCATGGACCTGACCGAGGCGGAACTGGATGCGCTTCGGATTGAGAGCCAACCGGCTTTTGGGCCGCTGCGCCATCTGGGGCCGTTGCTGCGCCTGTCCAAGACGCCGCCGCGCTGGGATCGTCCGACCCCGGTTCTGGGCGGCAACGCGCCCGAATGGCTCGCAGCCGGCGCGGGCGGGGCAAAAGCGGCGGCGGAATAGGCGTTTCCAGCGGCGAGGCAGGCGGCTTAATTACGGCGAAGGCAAAAAGCCCTAAAGACGCATGGGCAAAACGTCTGTTAGGGTTGCCGGACAGCGAAACACGCAGGGAAGTTCAAAGCAATGAGCGAGCAAACCTTTGATCTTGTCGTGATCGGCGGCGGTCCTGGCGGGTATGTCGCCGCAATCCGGTCTGCCCAGCTGGGCCTGAAGACCGCCTGCGTCGAACGCGAGCATCTGGGCGGCATTTGCCTGAACTGGGGGTGCATT
>JAYPXD010000385.1:1735-1994 GCA_038135395.1 Alphaproteobacteria bacterium
GCGTCGCGCACCTGCTGAAGAAGAACAAGGTCACGGTGATCGACGGCGCAGCCAGGCTGGCCGGCGGCGGTAAGGTCAGTGTCGCGCTTACCAAAGGCGGCGAGGAGACGCTTAGCGCCAAGCACATCATCGTGGCGACCGGCGCCAGGGCGCGGGTATTGCCGGGACTGGAGGCCGATGGCGACAAGGTCTGGACCTACAAGGAAGCCATGGTGCCGGAGGCGATCCCGGCGTCCATGCTGGTGGTGGGGTCCGGGGC
>JAYPXD010000386.1:0-1978 GCA_038135395.1 Alphaproteobacteria bacterium
AAGCCGGCCTGCCGCTGCATTCCACCGCCTGCTGGCAGGCACTGCTGGCGGGTGCGTCCGCAGCATCCACCCCGCTGGCGATAGAAGCCGGCGCGAGCTTCCTGCCCGCTGCTGCCATGCTTGCCGCCACTGGCGGCCCGGCCCCCGGCTCCCGCCTCGGCGCAGACCCGTTGGGGACGCTCGCCAGTCATGGCGTGCTGCCGCAGGGGCTGGAGCAGGCGCTGGCCGACATGGCCGACCTCGCCGCGCACACGTCCCAGAACTGGCCGCATGTCGCCGCCGTGACTGTGGACGCATCGGCCTATGACGCCGCCGGCGCTTCCGAAAGCCAGACCCTCGCCGCGGCGATGGCGACCGGCACCGCCTATCTGCGCGCCCTGGTCGATGCCGGCATGAGCGTCGACGACGCCTGCGGCCAGATCGTCTTCCGCCTGCCGCTCGGCCCCGACCAGTTCTTCGCCATCGCCAAGCTGCGCGCCGCGCGCAAGCTTTGGGCCCGCATTGCAGAAGTTGCCGGCGCGTCGGAAAAGGCTCGCGCCGCCCGTATCGACGCCGTCACCGCCAACCGTAACCTGGCGGAGCGTGATCCCTATACCAACCTGCTGCGCACGACGCTCGCCGGCTTTGCCGCCGCGGTGGGCGCCGCCGACAGCATCACGATTGCCCCGTACGACGCAGCGCTCGGCCCGATCTCCGACGACTTCGCCCGCCGCGTCGCCCGCAACACGCAATTGCTGCTGAAAGAGGAATCCAACCTGCACCGGGTGATGGACCCCGGCGGCGGCTCCTGGTTCCTGGAGGACCTGACGGCAAAGCTGGCACAATCCTCCTGGGCAATTTTCCAGGAGATCGAGCGCGCCGGCGGCATGGCCAAGGCGCTGACCGAAGGCCTCATCGCCGGCCAGGTTGAGGCCACCTGGACCGAACGCCAGAAAAACCTCGCCCGCCGCCGCGACCCGCTCACCGGCGTCAGCGAATTTCCCAACCTCGCCGAGGACCTGCCGGAGGTGCCGGAGCTAGACCTCGCCGCCATCCGGGCGGACCTGTCTGCGCGCCTCTCCGATAAGGCCGTCACCCTCCCCGCCGCCGGTCAGGGCGAGCGCACCGCCGCCGCGATCCAGGCCGCGAAGGAGGGCGCCTCGTTGGCGTCGATGCTGGCGGCCCTGGGCGGTAGTCCTACAACCATCACCCCCCTGCCCCGCCGCCGCTTCGGCGAGGCGTTCGAGGCCATGCGGGACGAGAGCGACCGGCGCGCCAAGCGCGACGGCAAACGCCCGGCGGTCTTCCTCGCCAATCTGGGACCGCTCGCCACCTACACGCCCCGCGCCACCTTCGCCCGGAACGCCTTCGAGGCCGGCGGCCTGTTGGCATTGGACCAGGGTGGGTTCGAGGACGCTGCCGCTCTGACCAAAGCCTTCAAAGCCAGCGGCGCCAAACTGGCCGTGCTCTGCTCCAGCGACCGCCGCTATGGTGAGCAGGCGGAGGAAATGGCCCGCGCCCTGAAAGCCGCCGGCTGCGCCTGGCTGGCGCTCGCCGGCAATCCAGGCGAGGCGCGCGAGGCCTACCAGGCTGCCGGAATCGACGAATTCATTGCCATGGGCGGCGACCTGCTGGCCGTGCTGCAAGCCGCCTGGAGCGCTCTGGATGCATAGCGGTCCGTCCAGCGAACTGGAACGGATTCACCCGATCCAACCGGATCGGGTTCTGCACTACGCCGCATCCTTGGCCTTGCGCAGCGGGTTTGGCGCCTGAGAATAGAACATCAGGCCGATTGCCTGGCAGGCGGCAAGCGCAATGAACGTCAGGCGATACCCATCTTCCGCACTGGCGCCAAAGGTATGGGTAAACAAATCGTAGGCCCGACCGCTCCCCATCTGAAACAGAAAGATGCCGCCGATCATAAACAGGTTGTTCGTGGTGATCACCCGGCCAGCCAGTTCCGGTCCGAAAAGGCTCTGAGCGTGCGCCACCACCAGCG
>JAYPXD010000387.1:0-1959 GCA_038135395.1 Alphaproteobacteria bacterium
GTGCAAAAGGAAACAAAGAAAGAATGGCTGCGCATCGCCGTCAGCTATAACCAGGGCGAGAAAGCGCCGGATGGCGGCAAAAAGCCGATCCTACGCATCTTCACCCCACTGGGCGTGTTGCTGCCCCCCGGCATGGAAATCAAGATCGACGACACCGAAGCTATGCGCGTGCAATACGCCGTCTGCCTCTCTCAGCCGCCGCGCTGCCTTGTCGCCGGCCCGATGGACGACAAATTGGTCGCCTTGCTGAAACGCGGCGCAGGCGGAACGATCACATTCGTTCTGCCCAACAATAAGAAAGTCGCAGCGCCCTTCTCGCTCAACGGCTTTACGAAATCGTTCGATTCTCTGCCGAAGTAAGACTTTTCCGATCGCCGTTCGGCATATCGGCAGAACAGGGGCTGCGGCGGCTTCCGTGGCCCCTGTTTTGTTCGAGGCAAACAAAGAGTAGGTGTCCGACAACGAAGCGCCATTTCCCCTAGCCCGAACCCGATTGCCTGAAAACTTGGCTAATCTCAAATCATCCGAATTGTTGCACCGTTTGATGGCACGCCGCTCGGTGCGCCCGCACCGGCTGATTGCGCCGGGACCGTCTGAACCCGAACTGCAGCGGATTGCAGACGCAGCGGCCCGCGGCGTCGACCATGGCTCGCTCCGCCCCTGGCGCATGCTCCTGATCGCGGACCGGGACAGACTGGCGGATGCATTCGCCGCTGCACACCGGGAACAGCATCCGGAATCAACAGCCGACGAAGCCGAACGGGCGCGCCAAAGGGCGCTAGCCGGCCCGGTGGTGCTGGCCCTGATCGCCAAAGTTTCACACCACGACGACATAGCGCCGGCGCACGAACAATGGATCGCCATTGGCGCGGCGCTTCAGCAAATGTTGCTGGCAGCCGACGCGCTGGGCTTTGCCGGCTGTATCCTGAGCGGTCGCAAGGTGCAAAGCGATTCCCTGCGACGGGCGTTCAGCCTCGCCCCGTCGGAGGAACTGGTCGGCTTCCTCACCTTCGGCACCGAAGACCCGGCAAACCCGCCGCGCAATCCGCCAACCGGCAAGATCGGCTGGACCGCATGGCCCTCCTGACCCCACCTGCTTTCGTCGCGCCATTGCACGCGCGCTGGCTGGCGTTGCCCGGCAATATCCGCGGTGCGATCTGGATCATGCTGGCGGCGTTCTGGCTAACCTGCATGGCCGTCGCCATCAAATTGGCGGGAAAGACCCTGTCGCCATGGCAAATCGTGCTGGTCCGCGCCTGGATCGCATTGATCCTGGTATCGCCCGCGATCTATCGTCAGGGGCTCGGCAGCCTGCGCACCAGCCGCCCGCTGATCCACGTCATGCGCTCAGTTTTCGGCTTCTGTGGGATCATCACGTTTGTCTTCGCCATTACCCACTTGAACCTGGCGCTGGCGACGACGCTTGGGTTTACCCGTACCTTGTTCGTCATCATCCTGGCGATCCTGTTTCTGGGCGAACGCCTCAACCTGAAACGGGCGCTGGCGACGCTTGCCGGATTCTGCGGGGTCGTCATCTGCACGCAGCCTGGCAGCGACGGTGCATTTGACGAATGGATGCTGGTAGGACTGGCCACGGCGGTTTTTGCGGCGGCGGTCTCCACCACGGTCAAGAACCTGACCCGGACGGAAGCCCCGCTGACCATCCTGGTCTGGTCCTATGTCATTATGGGAACGTTTGCCGCTATCCCGGCGTTCCTGACCTGGAAGACGCCAAACCTCTACGAACTGGCGGTCATCTGCCTGATGAGTTGCTTTTCGGCGCTGGGCCAGACCTGTTCGGTGCTGGGCCTGCGGGCTGGAGACGCCACGGCGGTGACGCCTTTCGACTATTCCCGGTTGATCTACGCGACGGCGGCAGGATTTTTCATCTTCAGCGAGGTACCCAAGACCGCAACCCTGCTCGGCGCTTTGATTATTGTCGGCGCAACACTCTATATC
>JAYPXD010000388.1:0-956 GCA_038135395.1 Alphaproteobacteria bacterium
GTCATGCGCCGCGCCGCTGGCGATTTCCATCGCCTTTAGCCCTTTCTCGCGCACGCCTTGCCAAAGGCTGTTGCGAATGACCGTGTCCATCCGGCCCGGCGCCGCCTTGGTCACCTGCCCCAAATCGAACCGCACGCCGCGGCGCGCCTCGATAGTGCGCGCGATCTCGTTCAAGCGGCCTTCCATTTTGCCCAGGAACTTGGGGTCCAGGCTGCGCAAGTCCAGACTGAACTCTACCTCGCCATTGACGATGGTCATCGCGTGCCGCTTCGCATCGGTGAAGAATTTGCCAACGGTGTAGGCAAAATCGCCGCCGCCGGCTTCGGTCTCGGTCCAGATGGCATCCAGCGCCATGACGAACTCCGAAACGCCGATCACCGCATCCTGGCGGTTCCAGCGCGGCTCGCCGCCACAATGCGCATAGCGGCCAAAGCAACGCGCCGAGGGCAAACGCCGGTTGCCGCGGATGCCGGTCACGATGCCGACCGGCGTCTCACGCTCCTCCAGCACCGGCCCCTGCTCGATGTGCGGCTCCAAAAAGCGCGGATCAGGCTGGTGTCCAGCACGCCGGGGCCGCTGCTCAATGCCTCCGGGTCGCCGCCGCATTCCGCAATGTGATCGGCGAGCGAGCGGCCATTGTCCGACCGTTTAGCCTCCAGCGCGCCATTCGGCAGCATGCCCAACGCCGCGCGGCTGCCCAGGTAAGATACGCCGAACCAGGCGCTCTCTTCGGCCCGGACGCCCATGACCGTCACATCGACGCTGGGCGTAATGCCGGCGTCTTTCAACGCAGCCAGCGCGGTCAAGCCGGAGACGACGCCCGCCGCACCGTCGAAATTGCCGCCCTGGGCGACCGAATCCAGATGACTGCCGATCAATACCGATGGCGCCCGCCGGCTTTTGCCCGGCAAGGTAAAATAGCTGTTGCAGGCGGGGTCCTGCGCGACGCCCAGACC
>JAYPXD010000388.1:966-1858 GCA_038135395.1 Alphaproteobacteria bacterium
CGAGCCCGAGCGAGCGCGCTGTTTCCGCCATCAGCGCATGCGCCTTCTGCTCCCCTTCGCCATAAGACGCGCGGGTGATGCCGACGCCGTCGTGGGTTTGCCGCGCCAATTCCTCAAAGAGATCGGCGGCGAATTGGGTACGGTCGGCAACAGCGCGGGCAAGTTGATCCACGGGTGGCAGGCTCCATTTTGGAAAATCGGATGCAGTCTACGCCGCTGTCCAGCCGCCGTCGACCAGCAGCGTGTGGCCTGTGGTCCAACTGGCTTCGTCGCTCATCAGGTAGAGCATGCCGCTGGCGATCTCATGCGCCTCGCCAAAGCGTTTCATGGCATGGCGATTGCGGGAATTTTCGCGTGCTTGCGGGTTTGGGTTGCGGGCCATGCCGGCGCGGAACAACGGCGTATCCGTTGCGCCCGGCGCGATGGCGTTGACGCGGATATGGTCGGGCGCCAGCTCCAGCGCCGCTGTCTTGGTCAGGCTGACGATGGCGCCTTTGCTGGCGATATAGGCTGCATTCATCGCGCCGCCGCCGAACGCCAGTTGCGAGGCGACGGTGACGACAGCGCCGCCGCCATTGCGTCGGAACGCGGGAATCGCGGCGACCATAAACTGCCAGGTGGCTTTGACATTGACGCCATACACAGCATCCCAATCCGCGTCAGAAATCGCGTCGATTGCAATGCCGCTGCGCGAGATGCCCGCTGCCGTTGCCAGGCCGTCCAACTTGCCGGTTTCCGCCTCGGCCAGAGCAACCGCCCGCTGCGCCAAATCCTTGTCCCGCACATCGCCGGCAAGGCAAAATAAGCGCGCCTGCCTGTCTGTCTCATCGATGGTCGACAACCCGGAGGCGCTCTGGTCGACCGCAACGACGGTCGCGCCCTCCTGCAAGCA
>JAYPXD010000389.1:0-1789 GCA_038135395.1 Alphaproteobacteria bacterium
CCACTCCGCCAGGCCGACGGCGGCGTGCTTCGTCGCCGTGTAAACCGCAGAGTTTACCTGCATCAGAATGCCGGCCGCAGAGGCGGTATTGACCAACTTGCCGCCGCCGCGCGCCGCCATCCGGGGAGCTGCCGCGCGCGCCGCATACATATGCGCCATGACGTGGACGTTCCATTGCTGGTTCCAGTGGGCGTTATCGTCGCGAACCGGTTTTGGGCTAATGCCCGCATTGGAGACGAATAGGTCGACAGGGCCCAGTTCGGCTTCCGCCTTGTCGAGTAGTGCGACGATAGCAGCTTCGTCCGTCACGTCGGTCGGCACGGCCAGGCCACCGATCTTTCCGGCCGATGCCGCCAGCATGTCTGCCTGGAGGTCGGCCATGGCGACTCCCTTCGCCCCCGCGGCGAGCAGCGCCTTGGACAGAGCGAAGCCGATACCGCCGGCCGCGCCGGTCACCACCGCGACCTTGCCTTTAACGTCCATGAATAAAATCCTTCCGTGCGTCTTTTCGCCAGTATTCACCGCAGCTTGGACTGATTGTGGCGATCCAAGCAAGGGTGAAACGCTATCGCCTGTGCAACCGCATCCGCTCCGAGACGCAAGACCGGTGTGGACATCAGGGCGTATTAGCCCCATGTACCGTCTTTCCCAACCGAACCGGAGTTTCCGTTCATGAAGCTGCGCAATCCCTCCGCGCGGCGCCTGGCAGATCGTCTCTTCCATCAGCGCCGCATTAAGCCCAAAAAGGGCAAAGGCAGCTTTAGCCGCCGTCCCAAGCACAAGGCTTTGGACGGCGGTTTGCTATAGCGGGATCGGAGCAAGCGCTTGATAGCGGGTCTGGAGTGGATTGAATTGGCCTATCTGGCCGCGGTGTTCGCCGTTGGATCGTTCGTGCGCGGTTTTACCGGATTCGGCTCGTCGATGATCTATGTCGTCGGCCTGACCTTTGCCATCCCCGCGAGTGAAGCTGTGCCGCTGATCCTGATATTGGAGGTGCTGGCATCCGCAGCGCTATTGGTGGGCGTGTGGCGGCAGGTCGCCTGGCGCAGCGTCGCGCTGTTGCTGCTGGTATGCGTCGCCGCAACCCCGCTAGGGCTGGCGCTGCTCGCCTGGTTGCCGCCGCCGCCGATGCAGGCCGTCATTGCCTGCGTGGTGTTGGGCGCCTGCCTGATGCTGCGGTCCGGCTGGCATCTGAAAGAACAGCCCGGCGTTCTCGGAACGGTCGGGGTCGGCATGTTATCCGGCATTTTGACGGGCTCGACATCCACCGGCGGGCCGCCCATCGTGCTGTATTACTATTCCAGCCCGTTGCCTGTCGCGGTTGCGCGGGCGTCGCTGATCGCGTTTCTGGGGCTGGCCGATCTCTTCGCCGGCGGAATGGCGGCTTACAAGGGATTAGTCGTGACAGAGACGCTGCTGCGGGTCGCCCTGGCAGCGCCCATCATGTTCCTGGGCGCTTGGGTTGGGTCGTTGATATTCCATCGCGCCGATCCCGACCGGTTCCGCCGGCGCGTCATTTTGGTCCTGGCGGCGCTCTCGGTCGTCAGTTTGGGACGTGCGCTGGCGGCGATGCTCTAGTTGAGCACGGCCAGCAGGATGGTCGTCCAGATGGCCAAGGAAGTGCTGGCCAATATGGTGAGCGATTGACCGACCGACCAACAGCCGGGCGTCGAGCCCCAAGGCCATCCCAGTGGGACCTGACCGTCGTCGAAATGAGGCAAGGACGTTGCTGGGTTCTGCCGGAAATATACCATAGTTCGACCCTCTTCTCTGAACCACAGGCAGAGAA
>JAYPXD010000390.1:0-1774 GCA_038135395.1 Alphaproteobacteria bacterium
CTATATCGCATTGCAAAGCCGCAAGAAGCCGGCCTGATCCGGGATCGCGCAGAGACGCCCCTCAGAACTTCCGCGACTCGTCCTGATCGGCATAGGCCAACTTGCGAAGTTCGCCTTTCGCGCGCAAAGGAAAGATGACGCCAACACCCAGGACCGCAGAAAACGCCGTATTGACCAGGTGAATTTTCGGCACGCTCCAGATGGCGGAGGCATCTATCGCCATGGCGACAGGCGTGGTGGCGCTGGCGACCCAAAACATCAGGTATATGCCGACGCCATTCAGGATGAAGCCCAGCCCGACAAACAGCGGCGCCAGCACCAGCAAGATCTTGCCGATGAAATTCCAGGGCGGGGCTGCTGACGCTTCGCGAATGTAGATTTTCGCCATGAAAATCGAGGCAAAGGCCGGCGCGGCGGCAATCAGGATAACGCCGTTGCCAAGGGCGGCGCCGAAACCGATCGCCGGCAACAAGCCCAGGGCGACCGGAATGGCGATCCACAGGCCGACCGTCATAGCCAAATACCGAATGCAGAATTTCTTCGAATCGACTGCCATGCCTACCCTATCTCCAATCGCGCTTTATCGGCGAAACAACCCGTCAAATCGCCTACGCAACCGGCCCGACGGCAAAGTGCGCCACTGCCACGGATATACGCAAGCGACGGAATAGGCTACCGATGATTCCATATCCCATCGATGCGGCTTGGCCTATCCCATCCGGAACGCCTGCGCCGCGCCCGAAAAATCCCGAGGCCTGGTTCATGGCATCTATTCGCGTCGCCGTCGATATCGGCGGTACGTTCACCGACCTGCAACTGCTGAATGAGGCAACCGGCGAGTGTTGGGCGTTCAAAACACCGACAACGCCGGCCGATCCCTCGGAAGGCCTGCTGGCCGGCCTGAAGGGCGCAGCGGCGCGTTACGGGTTCGGACTGGCCGACGTCGGGTTGATCTTGCACGGCACGACCATCGCCACCAATGCTGTCCTGGAGCGCAAGCTTGCCAAAGGCGCACTGCTGACAACCAAGGGGTTTCGTGACGTGCTGGAAATCGGTCGGCACCTGCGCACCGATATTTATGGCCTGAAGTCTGAACCACGGTCCCTGCTGATTCCCCGCCAGCATCGCTATGACGTGACAGAGCGCATCCGCGCCGACGGCAGCGTCGAGACGCCATTGGATGAAGCCGAGGTTCGGCGGCTCGCCCGCCAGATGGCGGCCGATGGTATCGAGGCGGTCGCGGTCTGTTATCTGCACGCCTACCGCAACGCCGTGCATGAGGCCAGAACCCTGGCCATCCTGCGCGAGGAGGCGCCACAGCTACGGGTCTCGCTGTCGCACCGGGTCAGTCCGGAAATGCGGGAATTCGAGCGCACGTCCACCACGGTTCTGAACGCCGTGCTGATGCCGGTCGTCGGCGCCTACCTGGAACGGATCGAGCAACGCCTGGCTGACGCCGGCATGCAGGCGACCCTCTATCTGGTGCAATCGAATGGAGGGGTGACGACGCCCGCCACCGCCGCCGAGCAACCCGCCCGCCTGCTCCTCTCCGGTCCGTCCGGCGGTGCAATGGCGATGCAGCAACTATCGGCGCAGATGCACGAGCCGCACCTTGTCGGCCTCGATATGGGCGGTACGTCCACCGATATCGCCATCGTCCGCGACGGCCGGACCACCGTGGTGACAGAGGGCGCCATCGACGGCCTGCCGGTCCGTCTGCCGATGATCGAAATCCGCACCATCGGCGCCGGCGGCGGCTCTATCGGCTATCAGG
>JAYPXD010000391.1:0-400 GCA_038135395.1 Alphaproteobacteria bacterium
CATCAAGCCAAGTAGCCAAGACAACCTACCGCATCATCGGTGTTGGCGATATCATGATGGGTAGCGATTACCCTGAACCGCGGATGGATCCGCGGGTTACTCCGGGTGCAGATCCGGCTGATGTTATCGGCGCTGGAATAAAAAATCTTTTCCAATCCGGGGACGTCGTTTTTGGCAACTACGAGGGCACTCTTCATACAAGCAATGCTGGTGCGAAATATTGTCGAAATCCTGCTATTTGTTTTGTGTTCCGAAGCCCGCCCTTTCATGCGGAGTATCTAAAAAGCGCAGGCTTCACGATGATGTCGAATGCCAACAACCACGCCCGAGATTTTGGCGAGGAGGGGCGCACAGCGACATTTGCCAATCTTCGCGCCGCCGGTTTGGCAGTTTCCGGCGC
>JAYPXD010000391.1:410-1706 GCA_038135395.1 Alphaproteobacteria bacterium
GATGATGCGGACCGCCGCCTTGCCATCCAAACTCTTCAAGACGGAACCAAGGTTAGTCTCGTGTCATTCGGGCACAACCCAGGCCTTCCGGCAGTGCAAAATCTCAATGGCGTGCGCGCACTCGTGTCGCAGGCGCAAAAGGTATCTGACATTGTCTTGGTATCATGCCACATCGGCGCAGAAGGGTCTGTGCATAACCGCGTTACCCGCTCAACAGAAATGTTTCTTGACGAAAATCGCGGGAATCCGCTCGCTTTTGCAAGAGCCGCCGTTGATGCCGGCGCGGACGTTGTATTCTGCCATGGGCCTCATATTCCTCGCGCTATCGAAGTGTACAATGGCCGCTTCATCGCCTATTCTCTCGGCAATTTCTGGACCTATGGGCGCTTCAACCTGAGTGGCTACAACGGGGCAGCGCCAATAGCCGATCTCGACATCGCAAAGGACGGCTCGCTGATCGCAGCACGAATAGTGTCTGCTCGCCAGGATCGCCCCGGCGGCCCTTATTTTGATCCTGCTGGCACTGCAGCACGCAGAATAGAGGAACTGAGTAAGCGCGACATTCCTGAAAGCGGGATCGAAATTGCTCTCGACGGTACAGTAAGCTGGACACCGTCTGTGGTTGCCGCCGAAGCGCAAGATGATTCCGGTCTAGCACCTAACTAACGGCTCCGGAAACGGCCGCGCCGCCATGGCTGCCCGCCGGTTCCGCTACGCTCCACCTCCGGCCAGCCCTGGCGCCGGAGACAATCTTGCACTAACAAACAAAACCGACCACTCAGTGGGGGCCGGTCAATCGACCGCACAGCGCAATCATCAATATCCCACCTTAAAGGGGCACGTCATTTGCGAATAAAATGACGCCGCCCAATTGGGCGGCGCCTTTATTTGCGACTGTGACTTTGTGAGATTAGCGGTTTGCACCTCTTGCCAAGGTAGCGTTGTATACACGCTCGCTGTTACATTCCATTATAGGATTAAACGTTTGGAACGCACGCATCCATCCACCTTCGTTAGCTATTATGTCCTCGAAGCGGCCCTTCTCTTGCATGTCAGGAAACCATGTGGAGATTTTAACACCGTATTCATTATTAGGGTCTTCCCCGGCCCCTGGCAGATGGTAAGCAACGGTCGCCTTTACCTCGTTCTCGTCGAGATATTCAAACCACGATTTCTGTACGGCGAATAAATCAAGCACAGATTTTCCATCCTTGAAGGTGCAATCAGTAAAGTCCACGACCGCCGTGCTGCTTGGCGCAGTAGGCTGTGGCCGCACAATCATGCTGGTGCTGAGTG
>JAYPXD010000392.1:0-1664 GCA_038135395.1 Alphaproteobacteria bacterium
CCATGGCCGAGAAACAGGATTCGGATATGTTGCGTCTCCGGGTCATCCTCCAGGATGGCGGCTGCGTCTAATAGCGTGTCAAGCGCATGGGCCATGCCGTGCGTGCCAATGTACCCCGCCACGAAACACTCTTCGACATTGAGCTCCGCGGCTAGCGCAGCGTCCTTCGGCATCTGATGAAAGCGGCTGCTATCTACACCATTGGTGACAACATGAATCTTGTCTCCGTCGATGCCACGGGCAACTAGGTTTCGCTTAAACGAGTGGGTGACGGAGACCACCGCCGCCGCCCGGCGGTAGAGGAATAGCTCAATCTTCTCGAGGAAGTCGAGCGCACGGCTTTCTTCCATCGCACCAACCGCACGTATTGATTCTGGCCAGATGTCACGCAGTTCGAAGACGAAGGGCCTCCGCTTTACCGCCCCCGCCGCCCAAGCCGCCACGGCGGTGAAAAACTGTGGCGAGGTACCGACGATTGCGTCCGGTTTGCGCACGAAAAGCGCGGCGAGGAAGCCCGAAAGCATGAAGCTCATGAAATCAAGAATTCGCAGCGCGAATCCTTCGTTGCCAGTCATGTAACTCCAGACGCGGATGACACGAATGCCGGCCATGTTCTCTTGCTGCCAGAGCCGGTTTCGGTAGCCGTTAAAGACCTTGCCGTGCGGAAAGTTTGGTGCGCACGTGATGACCGTGACCTTATGGCCCGCCGCCACCCATTCGCGCGCATGCTCGAAAGTGCGGCTGGCGGGGGCATTGGTTTCCGGGGGAAAGTTGTCTGTCAGGAAGAGAATGTGCATTAGGTCCAGTCCAGCTCGAAGGTCGTGTCTCCGGTAAAGGTCAGTGCTAGGCAGGTGCAGGGCTGGCTTTCCCCGAAGCACGGATGCCATGTGGTGGCGTCAATTCGAGCGGCCGCCCTATGTGCACGCCAGCGTAGGCGCCGACCGGAGGGCAGATGCAGCAGCCCAGAGGGTTCTGCGTACGCCGCAGGGTCAGTCGTACTGATCTCGGCGCTGACGCCAGGGGGCAGGTGGAAGCGCGCCTCGCCGGGGGTGGCTGGGTCCAGTTGGTCTTGGATGCGCAGGCCAGTCTCGGTCAGAGTCCAGCGGCGGCTGTGGCGTGGGCCGTTGGGCAGCCGGGTGTAACCGTCGTGCCGGGCGCTTACGGTGAGGGCTTCCGGGGTCTCGGTCGTCTCGATCGCGTCCACTCGGGCACGCCGCGCAACGCGAAAGCCGCTCCAGACCTCGGAGGAATCCGTATCGGCTACCAATACGGTGGAATGGGCCGCCGTGCCACGCTGACGCAGACGCTCGCCTGACAGCCCGTATTCAGATGTGCCGGAGTTAACGATGACTCGCGTGCCCGTTAGCGACAGTTCGAAGGAGAGGGTATCGGCATGAGCGTGGCCCGGCAGGTAATCCGGTCCGATCCGACCAATGTCACATATAACGACGGCCTCGCCGCGCGCCATGCGTGCAAAACCGCTTTCAGAGAGATGCAATAGTCCTGTGTCCGGCAGGATCTGTGCTTCGATACCAAGCCGAGCGGAATAATCGTGAAGCCGGTCGTGTCCCGGGGCCACGCCAACCGCCGCCGCCGGGCAGAAGGAAATACCGCCGTCAGGATGTGTCATAGCGTCGAGCCAACGCAGCATCGCCGGCAGGCGA